>JADFSH010000123.1 GCA_022560875.1 Planctomycetota bacterium
ATCCCAAGATTGTCCACCAAAAACGCCCAGGCGTCCGCGGCCTGCTCGATGCGTTTGCTGGTGGGGGTGCCGGCCCCGTGGCCGGCTCGGGTTTCGATGCGGATCAATGTGGGGGCGTTGCCTGACTGGGCGTATTGCAGAGCCGCGGCGAACTTGAAGCTGTGTCCGGGCACCACGCGGTCATCGTGGTCCGCCGTCGTCACCATTGTCGCAGGGTACTTCACGCCGGGGGTGAGGTTGTGATAGGGCGAATACGCGAGGAGGGCCTTGAACTCCTCCGGGTTGTCCGAGGAGCCGTAGTCGTCGGTCCAGGCCCAGCCGATGGTGAACTTGTGAAATCGGAGCATGTCCATCACGCCCACCGCGGGCAGGCACGCGCCGAAGAGCTCGGGGCGCTGGGTCATGCACGCCCCGACGAGGAGCCCGCCATTGGAGCCGCCCTGGATGGCGAGCCTGCTCGGCTGTGTGTAATCGTTGTTGATGAGCCATTCCGCGGCGGCGATGAAATCGTCAAAGACGTTCTGCTTCAGGAGTTTGGTGCCGGCCTTGTGCCAGTCTTCGCCGTACTCGCCCCCGCCGCGCATGTTCGCCTGGGCGAAGACGCCGCCCATCTCCATCCACGCGAGCCGGGTCACGCTGAACCTCGGGGTGAGGGAGATGTTGAAACCGCCATACCCGTAGAGCAACGTGGGATTGTTGCCGTCGAGGGTGATGCCCTTCTTGTGGGTGATGAACATGGGGACGACCGTGCCGTCCTTGCTGCTGAACTTGATTTGCTTGGTGGTGTAATCGTCGGGGTTGAAATCAACATCAGCGCGGACCATCAGCGAACTCTCGCCGGTGATCATGTCGTAGTGATAAATGCTCGGAGGCACGGCAAAGCTTGAGAACGAATAAAAGGTCTCGGTGTGGGATCGCTTGCCGCCAAATCCGCTGGCGGAACCGATGCCGGGGAACTCCACTTCGCGAATGAACCGGCCCGTAAAGTCGTGAAGCCTCACCGCGGTGACGGCGTCGTGAAGATAATTGAGGACGAACATGTTGCCCACCGAACCGGCGGAGCGCAGGACATCTTCGGACTCGGCCACCAGTTCGGTCCAGTGCGTCTTCTCTGGTTGACGCAGATCGATGGCGATGATGCGACCCCGGGGGGCATGGAGGGTGGTGCGGAAGTAGAACACCGCCCCGTCGTTGTCGATGAAGTTGTACGCCGCCTCGAAGTTGTCGATCAGAACCACCGGCAGGCCGTACGGCTCGTGAAGATCCTTGATGAGCAGACGGCTCTTGTCATCCGTTCCCTTGCTCACGGAAATAATCAGGTAGCGACCGTCTTCGGTCACCTCGGCCCCGAACATCCAGTCCGGCTCATCGCGTCGTTGGTAGACCAGGACATCCTCGGACTGATCGGTGCCGATGCGATGGTAATAGAGCTTCTGGAACTTGTTGACGTTCAGGAACTCGCCGCCCGCATCACCGGGATCGTCATAGCGTCCGTAGAAGAAGCCGCGCCCGTCCGGCGTCCACTCGGCCCCGGAAAACTTGACCCAGCGAATGCGATCATCGAGATCCCGGCCGGATTCGATCTCGCGGATCTTCCAGGTTCGCCAGTCGGATCCGGCCTCCGCGACACCATAGGCGACGTACTTGCCATCCTCGGTAAAGGCCATGCCCGCCAGGGCCACCGTGCCATCGTCGGACCAGGTGTTGGGATCGAAGAGGACGACGGGCTCCTCATCGAGCGATTCAAAGCGATAGATGACGTTCTGGTTCTGCAGCCCGTCGTTTTTGCTCATGTAGTAGCGTCCGCCGACCTTGAACGGCGTGCCGAACTTCTCGTAGTTCCAGAGTTCGGTGAGGCGGCTCTCGATCCGCGCTCGCTCCGGAATGGACTTGAGATAAGAAAACGTCACCTTGTTCTGGGCGTCGATCCAGGCCTGGACATCTTCGGATTCGCGGGCGTCATCCTCCAGCCAGCGATAGGGATCATGCACCCGCTCGCCGTGATACTCATCAAAGTGATCCACCCGCCGGGTTTCCGGATAGGAGGACCTGGACGGCGGGGCGAGAACGATGGAAGCGGAAAGAATGGCGGTGATCAGGGAACTGACGAATAACATGGGCGAATCTCCTCCAAGGAACGGTTCGGGCTGGATGGCCGCATTACATTCATGTGAACCGAATACGGTAAGGCATCAGGACAAAATCGCCAAATTCAAGATGGTAAATATGAGTTGCAGGCGGTCAATCCCCGGTGCTACGGAAACCGCCCGGCGTGCACATCATGGATGAAGTCGATGACCCCGTCCATGAAGACTTCCTGATCGTCCCACATGGCCATGTGGCTGCCGTTGGGGCAATAGAGGGAGCGGCCGTTCTGCACGAGGCGGCTCATTTCTTCCATCTCCGACGCCTTCATGGTGTCGTATTTCGCCCCGACCATGAGCGTGGGGACGTGCAGTTCGCCCAGCCGGTCCCACACCGACCAGCCCTTGAGGATGCCGCCCGGCACAAACTCGCTCGGCCCCTGCATGTACTCATAGACATGCTGGTTGAGATGGCTAAACGAACGCGTCAGCGGCTCCGGCCACGGATCAAGGCGGCAGAGGTGCTTGGTGTAGTACACATCGAAGACGAGTTGCTCGTAAGCCGGGTCGTGATACTCCCCGCGGGCTTCATACGAACTCAGTTGTGTCAAAATTTCCGGGGGGAGTTGGGCGCGGAGCTTTGCGTTGTATGTTTCATACTTGTCGAAATCCGCGGTCATGTTGCAGACGATGAGCCCCTTGAGATTGCGTTGGTACTTGAGCGCGTACTCCATGGCCAGCATGCCGCCCCAGGAGTTGCCCAGCAGGTAGAAATTGTCCGGGCCCAGGCCGAGGGCCACCCGCACCTGCTCGACCTCCTCCACGAACCGCTCGATCGACCACAGTGAATCATCGCCTTCGGGCTTATCCGATCGATACGAGCCGAGCTGGTCATAGTGATAAAACTCGATGTTTGCGCGGGGAAAAAAGCTCTCGAAGCACTCCAGATACTCATGGGTCGCGGCCGGTCCGCCATGCAAGAGCAGAACCTTCATGGGACTGTTGCCGAACCGCTTGGTCCAGACCTGGTAGCCCTCCGCCAGTTCGATCATCTGGATGCCCCCGGCCTGGACTGGGGTGGGAGTCTTGAAATTCAGGTAGTTCGCGGTAGGTCTCTCGGTCGTGGCGCAGGAAGTAAGAAGAACGAAGATGCAAACGCTGGCAAATGACACGATGCGAATCATGGGGGGCTCCTTGTCGAGTCCATGATAGTAGAAATGCAAGCGAGTAGGGCAGGCTGAAAGCCTGCCCTACGCCCTCACCCACCACATCCGGCAACGCGACCATCCAATTCCATCACGAAGGGAATCCCGGCTCGTATCGCTGGATCAACCCGATCATGCGGCGCAATTGGAACAGCTTCACAAGAACCCCCATGACTCACACTTCTTCTCCAGGTCACAGTATAGGGATGCTAGGGTTTGCTGACGTCGGAAGGCGGCTCATACTCTCAATACTAGTTTCTTTCACGATACCAGATACTCTCACCACAGACGATCAGATACGGTTTGTTGAGCTTGTGCAACGCATCCGAATGATCTGACGGTGATGACAATCAAAGAAGTGAGTGCAGGTCTATGAAAAACAAAAAAATATATTCACTTCTCGTCTACATCCTGCTCGTGGTTATGTCTGTCGGGACTTTCATGCTTACCAACGGGCAGGGGATCCGTCACTCCTTGGCCCAGGTCGTCACCCGCCCCGACTCCATCTCCATCATGGGCAAGGTCCGGGATTTCCGGGAGACCAACGCCGACTTCGGCTCCACGCCCAGCGGGGGATTCGGCCAGCACTTCGGCATCGTGACCGAGGAACTCGGGAACACCGGCAGGCCCGTCTTTGGCGGGGATATTCACAGGATCGTCGACCCCGCGACCAATGCGGCCGGAGCTACCATCGCGCCGTCAATGGCGAATTTCGCCCGCGGCCTGACGAATTTCGAAATCGTCGACGGCAGGGTCATCATCCATGAGGACTTCAAGGCCACGGTCGAGATCCTGGGCGTCGACATCAAGTCCGGAATCAATCTGGTTCCAGTCACGTTCGTGATCACAACGCTCGGGGGAGGCAGCAACATCCAACACGAGCCGTTCGGCCCCTACGACGATCCCGACTCGGGTAATGTCAATGGCGTGGCGCTCACCCCATACGAATTGCCCGGCTTGTACCCCGCCGGCGCGACCATCACGGTCGCGGGTAAATCCTGGCAAGGCAGCAATACGATGCTGGAAGTCGATTCGGATGCGAACTCGCCCCAGGTGCTCGTGCTTCGCAACGGCGACTCCGTGCCGGATATCCAGCCTTTCGAAAATCAGACATCCCTGGCGGATTACATCAGCGACTACGTGAATGCGGCAACGAATATAGTCACGATCGCCGAGAATCAAGTCTTCTATCTTTTTGAGCTTGGCACTACAAATATGAACAGTAACGCCGCGGATTTTCAGGATCTCGTCGTTCTGGTTTCGCTGGTAACGCCCGCCAGTTCCGCGAGTACGACTACGACGGGCTGCGCCCCCAGTGACGACCTTGACGCCATGATCGACCCCTCGGCCAGCGACGCCGGAATCCAATCGCAGGATTCGTTCGATATGTGGTTCAAAGACACGTTGGGCGTGAACATGTCACGGCGTCTTGCCCTCGATCTGCAGCTCCAGCCCGATGACACGTACATCTTCGATGACACGCAGGATCCCCTTTACAGTTCCCGCGGCGGGTTCTTCCCCGTAGATGATAGTGGCTTCGGCAATGAGACGGGATCGGACCATAACCAATCCTTCACCTATCAGTTCAATGCCAGTTTCAATTACATCGCGAGCGATTATCCGTACCTGACGGTTCGCAGTAACGCCGACGTCTGGGTCTACCTCAACGGCGTGCTGGTCATCGATATGGGCGGCGTGCATCAGGGTGAACTCGAACAGCGCATCGATCTCAGCCGTCTCTGCCTGACGGATGGCGATGGCTACGAGATCTCATTCTTTTATGCCCAGCGCAATATGACACAGTCATCTCTCTACTTCGAGACGAACCTCGTGCTCATCCCCAGCCTTGTGCCAGTTGCCTCGCTATGGTACTACGACTGAAATGACAGTCTCTAGGGCAGGCTTCAGCCTGCCGCTTCAGACAATCGAGATGCAAGAGACGTCAGGTTGAAACCTGCCCTACGGTTACCCCACCACATCCGGCAGCTCGCACATCCCTTCCGTCAGGTTCGCCACGCCGTCCTCCGTAACCCTTACATCCGCTTCGTAATGAACGCTGAGCGAACCGTCGGCGGTGTAGATCGGCCATGAGCGCGGGGCGTTTCGGGTTTCACCGGTGCCGATCGCCAGCATCGGCTCCACCGCCAAAAGCAACCCCGGCTCGAAGGTTTTGAACGCATCCGGCCATTCGGCGCGATGGCGGGGCATTCTGTTGGAAAGAAAAGGCGACCCGTGAAGCGTACGTCCATAGCCGTGGCCTCCCAGGTTTTTGACCAGAAATAATCCGCTCTCTTTTTCCACGAATTGATGCACCGCCCGGGCCCAGTCCATGAGTGGACGCCCGGGTTTGATGGTGGCGAGCCCTTTTCTCAGCGATTCCTTGCCGCACTCCATGAGTCGGAGGGCGTCGTCGGAGGCATGCTCAATGGCATACGTCCACGCCGCATCGCCAACCCAGCCCTTGTGCATCACCCCGATGTCGATCGAGAAAATATCACCCGGTTTCAACGGCATGTCGGTCAGGTCGTGCGTGCCATGAACAATGCAGTCGTTCAGGGAGAGGCAGGCATGGCTGGGGAACGGGGGATGGCCCGGAATTTTGTAGCGTAGGAAGGCGCTGCGGCAGTCGAGCGATTCCAGAACCTCTGCCACAAAGGTGTCAATCTCGGCCATGGTCTGCCCGGCCTTCAGGTAGTCAGCCAGCGCGAAATGCGTCTTGGTGACGCATTGGGACGCTTTCAAGGCGGAATCGATATCGGGCTGGGCGGTAACCACCATGGCAATGATCCTAGAGGCTGGATCATCATCGTCAATCACGGATGGTTAGGTCACTCTTCCTCATCCGGTTCTTCATCCCCGCCGGGATCGTAGGAACGGAGGTGCGCGACCTGTCCGCCGATCACCACCAGCAGGGGGCCGGGAGTTGCCAGCTCATAGGCCAGCTCACGCTCGTCGGTGCAGTCGAGCACCTGAATGTGGGCGCGCTTGCCGACTTCCAACGATCCCACCTGATCCTGCAATCCCAGCACACATGCCGCATTATACGTCGAGCAGGCAATCGCCTCGAGCGGGGTGAGATGAAGCTTGCGACAGGCCAAAGCGATGACAAACGGCATGGACTGGGTGGGGGATGAACCGGGGTTGTAGTTGGTTGCGATGGCGAGCAGGCCTCCTTCATCGACAAACCGTCGAGCGGGGGCGTAGCGATCATCCAGATGAAACCCGCACCCCGGCAGAGCCACTCCCACGGTCTGGCTCTGGGCCAGATATCTCAGATCCTCCGGTGTGATTGCTTCGAGGTGATCGACGCTCAACGCCCCCATGTCCACCGCCAGCTTTGTCATCCCCAGACTGTTGAACTGATCGGCATGGACCCGGAGGGGGCAACCGAGTTCCATGGCCTTTTCGAAGAGACGCTGGGTCTGCTTCAGTGACCAGGCGCCCTCTTCGCAATACGCATCACAGACGATGCCGGGGAACTCGGACTCGACCGCGGGAAGCGTTTCCTCGATGGTCTCATCAATATAATTCGGATTCTCCGGATCGATGGCGTGCGCGCCGAGGAACGTACCCACCACGGTCTGGTGGGTCTGGGTGGAGGCGATGTGGATTGCCCGGAGCATCTTTAATTCGTGTTCGGTGTTCAATCCGTAACCGCTCTTGATCTCGATGGTTCCCGTACCCAGCGCGGCCATGCAGGAGAGGCGATGGAGGAGCTTGAGGGTCAACTCCTCTTCACTGGCTTCGCGTACATCGCGGACGGTGGACATGATCCCCCCCCCATCCTTGAGAATATCGAGATAGGAGTCGCCCCGAAGCTTTCGCTCGAATTCGTCAAGCCGATTTCCCGCCCAGCAGGCATGGGTGTGGCAATCGACGAAGGTGGGCATGAGCACGCACCCGTTGACGTCGAGCACTTCCTCCTCGGGCTTGGGCTCGTAGTCGCCCTCGACGATTTCGGTGATAAGCCCCTCGGCAATCGTGATATGACCATGCTCGATGAGGCCGGGATTCCGCAGGGCCTCGCCCCGTCTCGGGCCGGTCGATCCCGCCATGGTGAGAATTCTCGCATTGGCGATGGTGACCGTGCCCATGCAAGGCACTGTAACGAATGTTTTCCCGCCGGTTGATCGGCGGAGGCGGCAGGCAGGATATTATTGATGACCACCGAGAAGCCGGTCGTCACCCATGATCAGACGTCCCAAACCCAAACGTATCTTTCTCTTGATCGCCGGTCTGGCGATACTAGCGTTCGTGGTCATCTCCCTGACCCGATGCCAGGCGACCCGGGTCGAATTGTCCGATCAGCTTGCGTCATACAGCGATCAACCTCTGCGCGTAGTGCTCACCCGCCACGTGTCGGAGGGGCTGGTTGATTACGAGGGACTAGGCAAGCAGAGTCGCAAGCCGCTTGATATCTATCTCGATGGCGTGGCGCGTTTCGGTCCCCATTCCACTCCGGAAGTTTTTCCCGCCGCGACTGATCGACTGGCGTATTACCTCAACGCGTACAATGCGATCATGCTTCGCAAATGGCTGGACGACGGGGCGGGAGAAGACAAGATTACCCGGACCGTCAACAAAGCCTGGTTCTTTTTCGATCTTTGGCGGGTGGATGGCCGGTGGATCTCACTGGATAAGCTGGAACAGACCATCATCCGGCCCCGGTATAAGGATTCACGATCCCATTTCGCGCTGGTGTGCGGAGCGATGAGTTGTCCGCCCCTGCTGGACGAGCCGTTCGTGGGATCTCGACTCGATGAGCAACTGGACAGGCTGGGCCGGCAGTGGTTGACCGAGCCGGACGGCTTGGACGTTCGCGCCGATGGCGCGGTCTACATGTCGAGCATATTTTCCTGGTATGAGGAAGATTTTATCGATGCCGGTGGTTTGGCTGGAGTTCTAACCCGGTACCTGGATGAAGATGATCCGCGGCGTGAAGCGGCCCTGAGCGCAGCCCGGGAAGGCCGTATTCAATTTATGGACTATGACTGGTCAATCAATCGGCAAAGCCCCGGCGACGAGGCGAATCCCTGATGCGTATCGGGGTGATTATTCCGACGCTGAACGAAGAGGTGGTCATCGAGCAAACGCTGCGCAGCCTGTTCGAACGGGGTGATCCCGCGACGGTCGTGGTGGCCGACTGCGGCAGCCGCGACCGGACGACGACGATCTCCCGGCAATTCGAGAGCGTCATTACGATCAGTGATGCCGCATTCGACAGCCGCGCGGCGGCGATGAATGCCGGGGCGGCGAGGGCGCAGCGCGAATGCCCTGATCTCGACGTGCTGTGGTTTCTCCACGCCGATTCGACGCCGCCCGAAGCATGGGATGCGTGCATCGCCCGGGCGCTTGCGGATGAGCAGGTGGTGGGCGGGGCGTTCGACATCCGCTGGGACTTTTCCGGCATCGACTGGTTCCGGCGCGCCAAGCTGAGGATGTTTCAGGCGATCAACCGGATGCGGTTCCGGATCACGCGGATCTATTTCGGCGACCAGGGAATCTTCGTGCGTCCCGATGCATTCGAGGCGGCGGGACGCATGGCCGACGTTTCGCTGCTGGAGGATGTCTTGCTGTGCCGCCGGCTCAGGAGACTGGGGCGCACGCGTCTGGCCCGGGGTGTGATCCGCACCAACCCGCGTCGGTTCCTGCGGTACGGCGTGTGTCGGCAGGTCATGCTCGACGTCTGGCTGCTGCTCGCCGAGCGCCTCGGTTTCCATCCGACGCGGCTGCACTTGAAATATAATCGAAATCGCGCTTAGCGGCCTGCTAGGACGAGTCCCAATTCGCGGGATCCAACGTATAGAACAGGGCTAGCTGCTCGTACAACTCCGGATGCTCGCGTTTCAACTCGCACGGCAGTTCAAAGAAGCATTCCGTAGCGACGGCGAAAAACTCCGCGGGGCTTTCCGCCCCGTACTCGTCCAGCAGCGTCGGTCGCATGTCCTCGACGGCGTGTCGCAACGCCTCGAATTCGGCGCCAAGCACCCGCCGCCATGTCTCGCGCCGGGCGGCCGAGGCCAGCCACGGCATACCGTCCTCGTCCCCCGTCTCGCTGTCGAGCTGGTGGGCGAACTCATGCAGCACGAGGTTGTTCCCGTCGTGGGGATCGGCAGCTCCGTTCATCACATCCACCCAGGACAGGGCCAGCGCGCCTTCGTGCCACGACTCGCCTTCGCGAACCTCGTGTCCCTCGATGACCGTGCCGTCCTTCTGCTCCTCGCTCAACGGGGCGATGTAGCTATCGGGATACACCAGCACGCTCCGCAATGTCGGAAAATAATCGGTCTCGCGATGCAGCAGCAGCAGCGAGGCCTGGGCGGCGATGGTGACACGTATCTCGTCGGTCATGGTCAGCCCTCCGCAGCCCTCGATACGTTTCTCCGCCAGCAGCACATGCACATGCCCGAATAGCTCGGCACGGTCAGCTTCGGACAGCGCTGCCGTGACGGGTGCGTTGCGGTCGATGATTTCGAGCCATGACGCCGGTACGGGCAAGCTCCGAAGCTTCATTCGCCGGCGGTGTTTGAAAAAATGGAGCATCAGGTGATTCTCGCGACCTGTCGCCGACATTACCCTTCGTCGCGGTGGCGGCGCTCCAGGTCCGGCGCGCCCGGCCTTCAAGCCATTCGACTATTTTACGGCTTCGCCCCGCAGAATGTGCAGTGGTCGCGTGGGCATCGTGATCTTCGGCCGAACAAGTCGGGCAGTCTTGGATGTTCTTTATAAAGGCTCGCCGCAGTACTTGCAGTGCTTGGCGTCCGGGTCGTGTCCCTCTTTCGAGCAGCTCAGGCAGGCCTGGGTGGAAACCCGCTTCCCGCTCGCGAGGCTCATCTCCACGGTGACGATGCCGGTGGGCACGGCAATGATCGCGTAGCCCAACATCATCACCACCGAGGCCAGGAACTTGCCGGCAACCGTAACCGGGGCGATGTCGCCATAGCCGACGGTGGTCATGGTCACGATCGCCCAGTACACACTCTGGGGAATGGAGGTGAAACCCGCTTCCGCCGGTTCGATGAGAAACATCATCGCCCCCAGGATCAGCGTCATGGTGAGCACCACCACCTGGAAAATGATGATCTTGCGCACTGAATTGATGACCGCCGCTCGCAACACGGCCGCCTCCCCCACGAACTGCGCCAGCTTGAAGATGCGGAAGATCCTCAGCAGACGCAGGGCCCGGATGACCAGCAACGATTGCGTGCCGGCAAAGATCAGGCTCAGGTAGGTGGGGAGGATGGCGAGCAGATCGACGATCCCGAAGAAGCTCACGGCATAACGCAGGGGACGACTGACGCTGACGAGACGCAGGATGTACTCGATGGTGAAGAGGATGGTGAATCCCCATTCCATGAACCACAGGATGGCGCCGTATCGTTCGCGAAAGGATGTGACGCTTTCCAGGCACACCGCAATCACGCTCAGCACGATCGCGATGAGCAGGGCGATATCGAAGGCCTTGCCTGCGGCGGTGTCGGCCTCAAAGATGATCTCATGCAGCGCGCGCTGCCAAGGCTTCAATGAGTTGGTATGCTCGGCCAAAGGG
>JADFSH010000124.1 GCA_022560875.1 Planctomycetota bacterium
AGGCCGAGGCAATCTTCAAACCATTCCTCTCCGCGACGACGTGGAAGTTCATTCTGGTGACCACCATCGGCCTGATCCTGTCCTTCACCCCGGCCCGCAAGCTGGATGGGGCGGGAGCCTCGAAGATCGGCTCGTTGATGCTTTTTATTCTGGTGGCGAGCATCGGGGCCCACGCCAATTTCAAGGCGATCCTGGGCGCGCCGGTGCTGGTGGCCCTCGGGGCGGTGTGGATGCTGTTTCACATCGTGATCATGCTGGGGGTCGGCAAGCTCATCAAGGCCCCGATCTTCTTCATTGCCGTGGGTTCCCAGGCGAACATCGGGGGGGCGGCGAGTGCGCCGATCGTCGCCAGTGCGTTTCACCCCACCCTCGCCCCCGTGGGCGTGCTGCTGGCGGTGGCGGGATACGTGCTGGGGACTTATGCAGGCCTGCTGTGCATCGTTTTACTCAAGATCGTGGCCGGGGTGGAATGATTCTCCCCCCTCTCGGGAGAAAGACCCTGATCGAAATCTGATTCCATTATTCGGGGAGAGTAGCTTGCACTCCCCATCGGGGCGCAATCGTTTTGAAGTCCCCAACCTCCGATTGTGTCTTCGCATCTGCCAAATGAGAGCCCAATGACAGATCAAGTCTCGGCCAGGCAACCGGCGGCGTGTGGGGCTGCCCGGGCTTGAGCACCTGCGCTGATGGATATTTTCGCTTGACCTCGCCCCAATTCGTCTGCGCCCACATGGACTCGTCGAGCAATTTCAGAGGTTGATCGAGCATCGGCCCAGAGACCGCCTTGCCAATCGGCGGCCACCAGAGGCTTTCGGTGTCGCGGTCCCACAGGACAAAAACATGGCCTCCATCCCAGACCTTTTCATCGTGATGAGTGTATCCGCTCACGGCAAAGGTCAATTCATGTTCGCCGAAACGCCGGTCATAGACTGCCCCGAACTCGGCGATGGAGTGGTACGCCGCGAAGATCGGCACGTTTCCAAGTCGATCATTGACGAGTTCATAGAACTTGAGCGTCACCAGTGGATAGACATGAACGTCCTGGCCGATCTTCGCCACGAGTACGCGAGTCGCGTCACGGTAGGCATGGTCGGCCTCTTCCACTGATTCAAACTCGGGCTCAAGAAGCGTGTTTATCGTCTCTCGCCCCAGCCCGTACATGAACTGCCTGACATCGAGGCTCAATTCGGTGATGTCGAAATGTTCGTCGAACGATTCGCCTCCAAACAGAAAGCGTTTCCCGTCCCGCTCGAAGGTGCGTACCAGGATGCGGTCGGAATGGTTTCGTACGATCTCAGGCTCGGATGTCAGTTTCAACCGGGAAACGAGAGTATGGATTGAATCAGGAAAAAACAGTTGGGTGAAGATAACGCCCACTGCGGCAATAACCATCAGCCATATATACCACAGGCTTGCCGACTTCAGCCTGGGAGCCTTATGAGAATGTTGATCCATCAGTTGTCTCGATCCTTCCAGATCAGGCTTGAGTCCGAGTCACGAATATAGAATTGTTCGGGAGTCAGCTGTATTGCATAAATCCACCCCCTTGACAACGACTTGCGCATTGATGCCGTGATCTGAGCCGAATGGCGTAGGCCACATGGCCTGCGATTTCGCCTTAGACCACGGACACCAAATTTGCAGAACTTACGGACGACTCCCTCTGATTGCTGTCCGTCCCACCCACGGCACAGAAAACGGGAATCTGCACAAAACCATGCAATACACTCCCGATGGCAAAATCCCATCTTTCGGGCATTTTCATCGTCCCGGTCGATGGAGTGGACAACGTCTCCGAACTCGGCGGATCGGAAGCCGAGATCACTATACTCAACCGGCGACCTCCACCGGCAACCACCCACGACACCATCAGACACGACATGCCCAAGTCAAAGTCCAAATCCAAGACTAAGCCCAGGTCCAGACCAGCCTCGGGAAAAACCTCGAAGAACGGCCAAGCCGCAAACGCAAAAAAACGCACTACTCCCCGCTCCCGCGTCTCCGCCGAGTCACTGGCGGAAAAACAACGGGAGATTTCCGTCAGCGAGTTCTTCGCCAAGAACCGCCATCTGCTCGGGTTCGACAATACCCGCAAGGCGATGCTGACCACCGTCAAGGAGGCCGTGGACAACGCCCTGGACGCCTGCGAGGAGGCCAACATCCTCCCTGATATCCGCATCGAGGTTTTTCAGATCTCCGAAACGCGTTTCAGGATCACCACCCTGGACAACGGCCCCGGCATCGTTCGCAAGCAGATCGAAAACATCTTCGGCAAGCTCCTCTACGGCTCAAAATTCCATCGCCTGAAAATGTCGCGGGGGCAGCAAGGCATCGGCATCGCCGCCGCGGGCATGTACGGCCTCATGACCACGGGCAAGCCGGTCCTGATCATCTCCAAGACCTCGAAGAAAAAACCCGCCCACGAAGTGCTCCTGAAAATGGACACCGCCAAGAACCGGGCCGAGGTCGTCGAGGACACCGAGCATCCCGAGGATGACAAACTCTTTCCCGACGGGCACGGCACGCAGGTCGCCATCGAACTCGAAGGCAAGTACCAGAAGGGCCGCCAGTCGATTGATGAATACCTTGAGCAGTGTGCGATCGCCAATCCTCATGCCCGGATCACCTACATCACCCCCGGCAATGAAACGGTCGTGTTTCCCCGCGCGGTCGATGTGCTTCCCGAAGAGCCCCTGGAGATCAAGCCCCACCCCAAGGGGATCGAACTGGGAACGCTGATGCAGATGCTCAAACGCTCCGAGGAAAACCAGTTGAGTGGTTTTTTGCGGAGCGACTTCTGCCGGGTGGGGCCGGGCAAGGCCAAGGAGATCGCGGAAAAGGCGGGGATGACGGGGCGAACATGGCTGACGAAGATCGGCCACAACGAGGCGGAGAGTCTCTACCAGGCGATTCAGGATGTTCGCATTACCGCTCCCCCCACCGACTGCCTGGTGCCGATCGGCTCGCGGGCGTTGCTGGCAGGGCTGCTCAAGGAAGTCAAGGCGGAGTTCTTCGCGGCCTCAACCCGCCCCCCGGCGGTCTATCGGGGCAATCCATTCCAGATGGAAGTGGCGATCGCATATGGCGGCAATCTTCCCGCCGACGATCTGGCCCGGGTGTTGCGTTTCGCCAATCGCGTTCCCCTGTTGTATCAACAGTCGGGTTGCTGCTGCTTCAAGGCAGTGACGGAGACGGGCTGGCGAAACTACAACCTCAGCCAGTCGCGGGGCGCGCTGCCGTCCGGCCCCCTCGTGATCATGATCCACATGGCCAGCGTGTGGGTTCCCTTCACCAGTGAATCCAAGGAGGCCATTGCCGACTACGACGAGATCCGCAAGGAGATCAAGCTGGCGTTGAAGGAGTGCGGCAGAAAGCTCGGCACCTATCTCAACCGACGTAAAAAGATGCAACGCGAATCAGAGCGACGGAGCGTCTTTGAGCGTTACATCGGAGAGATATCCCAGGCCTGCCACGCCATCACCGGCACCGACGCGGAAAAACTGTACCAGGCCCTCTTCAAGCAGGCCAAACGCAAGACCGAGGAGGCGGATTTAGAACTCGACGATGAGGGCAAGGTCATCGACGATGGCGGGCGGCTTTCCGATGACGAAGACGTGGTGATTCTCGAAGAGCGCCAGATGCAGATCGGCGAGTTGGATGAGGCCCCCGGGGCCACGCTGTTTGACGACTCTTCCGCGCCGGTCCAACGGAAGAAAAAGGTACTCCGAAAAAAGAAAAAGCGCATCCTGCGCCGCAAATGATTCCCCATCATGGCCAAGAAAAAGAAAACCACGACGAAGAAGAA
The DNA here is from genome assembly GCA_022560875.1 of Planctomycetota bacterium. Lineage (GTDB taxonomy): Bacteria > Planctomycetota > Phycisphaerae > Phycisphaerales > SM1A02 > JADFSH01. The sequence goes on from JADFSH010000124.1 coordinate 3,806, forward strand.
ATCTCCACCTCCCCGGTCCCGGTCCCGCCCCCGCCCCCCGATGACGCGAAAAAAATCCCCGAAGCGTGATCGCTCCGTGGTGAGCAAGAAGCGCGACCGGGAAACCCTGGACAAGATCGAATCGCTGGCCGTCGATGTGACGAAATCCTCGCTGGCCCAGCGTGATCCCTACCTGGACATCCCGCTCCGCACCACTTCCAACACCAAGTGGAACAAGTCCAAACGCCTCCTGGAGATGGGGGCCAGCACCCAGCGTCGCAACCTCTTCAATCTCGGCCAGGCCAAGAAATTCATGCAGACGATTCTCCTCGCCAAGGGCTGCAAGGATCTCGTGGAAGCGGAGAAGACCCTCAGCCTGCGCGGCATGTACTACATGAGCCTGCACACCATCGCAGGGACCAAGGAAAAAACCTTCGCCGAACAGGGCGAGTCCGACACGATCCTCGAAGACCTCGAAGTCGGGCTCGACAGCCTTCGTGAGGAGCTTCATGTCTTCGCCAAGAAGCGCGGCACCATGATCGGCAACATCACCATCATCGACAATGGCGATGAGATTGACTGCCGGCGGATGGGGACCGGAGGCTACGCCATTCCGAGCATCTGTGAGCCGAGTGTCATCCAGTTCAAGGATTGCGAAGCCGATTTCGTTCTCCACGTCGAGAAGGACACCGTCTGGAGCCGTTTCAATGAAGACAGATTCTGGGAGACGTACAACTGCATTCTGACCGAAGGCTCCGGCCAGCCGCCGCGCGGTGTGCGACGATTGCTGCATCGACTCAACAAGGAACTCGGCCTGCCCATCTACTGCCTGCTCGACTGCGATCCTTGGGGACACTACATCTATTCCGTGATCAAGCAAGGCTCAATCAATCTGGCCTTCGAGAGCAAGCGGATGGCAATTCCCGACGCCAAATTCATCGGGATTCGATCCGGCGATTTTGAGCGGTGTGAACTGAGCGACGATGTGAAAATCGACCTGACTGAACGGGATATCGCCCGGGCCAAGCAGATCATGGCTTACCCCTGGTTTGCGGAAAAGCGACCTTGGCAGAAGGAAATAAAGCGAATGCTTGCCAACGGCTTTAAAATGGAAGTGGAATCCCTCATTACCAAGGATATTTCCTACGTGACTGAGGTATATGTGCCGGAACGTCTGGCAGACCGAGATTTTCTCGATTAGTTGTTGTTAATAGTTACTATTACTGGCTAAACTTTTGTCAAACCGACGAAAATGAAGAATCCGTGCCAGTTTGTCCAACGGCGAGATTGGAGAAGCCCATGTCCACGACGTCTATCCACGAACCGATACCCAATATGAGAGAGAAGGCCAGGAATAGTCGTCTGCCGGAGCATCCCTCCAAGATCCTGATCGCCGACGATGAGCATCTCGTCGCCAGCGGGCTGGCGTCCAATCTCAAGGAACTTGGCTATCTCGTCATCGGCCCTGCTGCGGACGGCGATGAGGCCATCGAGCTTTCCGAGGCCATGCAACCTGACATCGCCCTTTTGGATATCCGGATGCCAAAGAAGGACGGGCTGGATGCCGCCGAAGTTCTTTTTCAGAAAATGGCCATCCCGGTCATCATCTTCTCCGCGTATTCCGATCAGGAATATGTCGATGCCGGCACGCGGGTGGGCGTCTTCGGCTACATGCTCAAGCCGGTGACTCTGGATCAGCTTCGAGTCAATATTTCCGTGGCCTGGTCGCGATACCTCGACGCGGCGGAGAAGAATTCCGAGATCACCGTCCTCAAGCAGCGTCTCGAAGATCGAAAGCTCATTGAGCAGGCCAAGTGGCTCATCGTCGAGCAAAAAACCATCTCTGAACCCGAGGCCATGAAGTTGCTGCAACGACAGGCCCGAAACAACCGCCGCACCCTGGTGGATGTGGCGAAATCACTGATCGAGAACCAGAACTTATACGATTGAGCGGTACGGAACGCGTTATCTCAACCCAAATAGTGAGCGGGCTTTACTCAAGCCCGCCTTTTTTTTATGCGGCGTGGCGGGTTTTCCGCAATTTCCCCGTACCTGTGATGAGGAGCTGGGATTTTTCCCAGACCGACCCGCACTCCGGACAACGCACGATCTGTTTGGAATCGTTGGGATCGAGGTGCGATGCAAGCTGATATCCGCAGCGCCGACAATTCGTGGATGGATGAAGCAGCGTAAGGCCGAAGTTCAGCAGCAACGCCAGACAACCCCAGATAATCCCGATGCATGAAAGGATCACCGTGTTCTGAAGCCCCGCATACCACAAGGCCCCGGTGATGGTCGCCCCGCCGAACATCAGCGACCACCAGAATCCGAAATCCATGAACATCCGCCATAATCTCTGCCAGGGTCGATTACATGGCAACGTGTAGAGGTAGTGGCGAGTGCTGATACTTTCGGCCATCTCCACTCGCGTGGCCACGATCATCCACGTGACATACGCGGCAATAATAAAACTCGCAATCGCTATCTCGGCGTTGGATTGCCACAAGTACAAGGGCAACGCAGCACTCATTCCGATAAAAACACCCACCAACATCGCTTGCAGGGTGGCACCCCGGATAAGTACGGATGACATCTTGGTCATGTCCTGAGCATCGGCAAACTGGCCGAGCAGCTTGGCCTTCAGGTGCAAATTCACGTATCCGACAGCGTCTGACGATCCGCAGAAGGGAGATAAATGACAAATTCACTTCCCCGCCCCACCTCGGAATGTACGGCCAGACGCCCACCGTGCTCTTCGACGATTCGCCGTGCCGTGGACAGGCCCAGACCTGTCCCCCCCAGTTTGTGGGAGACATAGGGATGGAAGATCTCCTCAAGCTTCTCCGGCTCGATACCCGGGCCGGTGTCGATGATCCGCACCCTTGCTTCCGTCTCATCCCCTTCGACATGCAGAATCAGATCCCCTGCCGCCCCATCATTGCCACCCACATCTTGCGCACCTTCCGGGGGGGCCATCGCCTGGGTCGCGTTGATCATGAGGTTCAGCAACGCCTGCTTGAACAGCCCGGCATCCACGTTGACCGGGACAGGATGTTCGGCAAGCTGCACCCTCAGACGCACGTTGGATTGGTTGCATTGGGGATGAAAGAAATCACTCAACTCATCGACGATCTTCACCAGATCGTGTTCCTGGGGATCGAGTTTCATGCGTCCCGCGAACTGGAGAAAATCGTTGAGAATGTCGGTGAGACGCTCAACCTCGCGCGACAGCGATTCAAGCCTGCGCAGGAGCCGCTCACGTTGATCGTCGGGCAGGTCGGACTCGGAGATCGATTCGCCGAGAAGCTGGGCGTTGAGCCCGATGGTCGAGAGCGGGTTCTTGATTTCATGGGCCAGCCCGCCGGTCATGGAACCGAGTTCCGCCAGTCGTTCCGAATCCCTCGCCCTTCGCTCCGCCAGCCGCGCCCGGTACTGACCCCGGCGCAGCATCCCCCGCATCACCGGCAGCATGACGATGACGCCCAGGGCGAAGCCAAGCAATGTCCACCAGGCGGGGTTCATGGGGAAAGTGTACCGGCGAATTGAAGTTCGTCCTACTTGTAATGGCACAAGGCCACAAGCCGGACCCTGCGAGTCCGGGCGGATTGCGAGGCTCAACGCCGAACAAGCCGTAATGTTGCGCCCCCACTCACACAATCATCACGCAAACGATCGCACATCATTTCGATATCGCGACTTTGAGTCGCGATATCGAATCCGGGCTCACAGAGCCCGGCTTGCGTCGCTATGATGACACTGGTTTCTGCGATCATTCATTGAACAAGGGGATTGCCGGGTGCCCGAACATAATCCGCCCATCGTGCCGCCCCCGATTGTTCCCCCGCCCGTCATCGACGCGGGACATCTGGAAGTTCAGTTCGATGAGAATGGGTGCATCAATCAGACGCTTGCCTGTCGAGGCTGCGGCTACAACCTGCAGGGGTTGCATCCCGAAAGCATGTGCCCGGAATGCGGCACATCCATCGTCCGCTCCATCCACGGCGACAAGCTCCGCTACTCCGATCCCGCCTGGATCTCGCGTCTGGCCCGGGGCACCCGCTGGATCATGGTCGGGCTCTTTCTCTCAATACCCGGGGGAATGTTCATCTCCACTCTGCTGGCCTTGCTTTCCTCCGTCGGCACAATTCCCAGGTCCAGCATGGAAGTCGTCGGAGCAATACTTGGAGCCGGCCTGTCGATGATCACCATCATCGGAGTGTGGTGGTTGACCTCGCCCGACCCGGGACAGAATGAAACTGAATCACAATTTTCGGCCCGGGTGATCGCGCGCTGGTGCATACTCGCCAGCTTGTTGCAGGTACCCCTCCAGGTACTGGGCTACCAACCGGGACTGTCCAATCTCCCAAATCCCGGGACTGCCCTGACACCCACGATCATGATCATGTCCATCGCTGCCGTGCTCATGCGAATCATCGTGATTATCGGTTACGTGGCGATTTTGAAATACCTCGCGCGGCTGGCGGATCGCATACCCCACGTATTGCTCATCAGAAACTGTCGCATCGTGATGTGGGGGTTGGGCATTACAATAGGCTTGATGAGCATCTTTCAAATCGCGCTTCTGATGTACATGCAGGTATTAATAGCCAACGCCAATGCCGCCAATCTCCCTGCCTCCATGTTCCCCCCAGTCATTGGCATTGTCTTTGGGACTTGTATCTTCGCCATAAGCATGTTTGTCTTCACCATCTGGGGCATCGTTTTGCTGTTCCGCTTCAATTCCGCCTTCAAGAATATCGCCCATGAAGCCGGCGCGATCTGGCAGGCTTCCGTTCCCACCAAGCCGGACTCTATGAGTCCGGGCGGGGAGTGAGGCTCAACGCCGAACGAGCCGTTACGTTGCGCCCCGCTCACACAATCGCTGAGCAATCGATCACGCATCATCTCGATCCGGCGACATCGAGTCGCCGGGTCGAGTCCGGACTCACAGAGTCCAGCTTGGATCTTGGTTACGTAACGAGGCTAATCGTTGCTATGATGACGCTGGTTTCAACGGTCATTCATTGAACAAGGGAAACCCGGGTGTCCGAAAAGATTCCACCCATTGTTGCGCCTCCGATTGTCCCTCCGCCCGTCATCGAGGCGAGACGTCGGGAAGTCCGTCTCGATGAGGATGGCCGCATCGCGGAGCATGTTGATTGCCGCGGCTGCGGTTACAACCTGCAGGGGTTGACGCCGCAGGGGAAGTGTCCGGAATGCTCAATGCCCATCGAACGCTCCATTCACGGCGATGAATTGCGCTTCAGCGATCCGGCGTGGGTCGGCAGCCTCGCCCGGGGAGTGCAGTTCATTCTCATCGGTTTCTTTACGTTCCTCGGCTTTTACATCCTGTACTTTATCGGGATCATCTTTATGTCGATTTCCGGTGCTGCAACGACTGCGACAACAACAAGCGGGACCGGCGGAACCACAAATGTGACCGTGACCGCAATGCCATTCACACTCACGCCTTTCATCATCGCCGCCTCCAGCCTCCTGACGCTGCCCTTGTTCATCATCATTTATGGCGTGTGGAAACTCACGACCCCCGATCCCGGCCTGGTGGAGCGGGAAGCGCCGAACTCGGTCCGCAATGTTGCCCGTTGGTGCATTCTTGTGACGGTGGTATCGATCCCGCTCGCGATGATGGGCATGAACACCAATACATTTGCCGCGGTTCCATCCGCTGTTTCTCCCGCCATGCAGATCGCCCAATACACTGGCATGGGTCTCGGGGTCGTCACGCTGGTGGGTTACATTGCCGGGTTGCTCTATCTCTCCCGTCTCGGAAACCGTATTCCAAATCCCTCCCTGACCCTCCATTCAAAAATAGTGATGTGGGGATATGGAAGTACGCAAATCGTGAATACGGTGCTCGGTACGATCTTTCTTTTTCTTATGCCGGGTTACATGGCTTCAATGACCTCGGGCACGCCGAGTTTTCCGCCTGGATTCTGGATCTTATCCCTAGGATCATCCCTTATCGGTTGCTTCGGATTTGTATTTCTGATCTGGATGATCGTGCTGCTGTTCCGATTTTTCTATGCCTTCCGAAAGGAAACCGGGACTGCCAAGGCAAACTGGAATCTCGCCTGAACCCACTTGGTTGCCATATTTTGCTCCCCTCCCGGCCTGCCCTCCGCTATCTTCGGGGGAGTCTCATACCACCCCAGGAGGGTTCTGGCATGCATACTCGTCGATGGATTTTCACTTCGCTTCTTATCGCTTTCATGGCGACAACCCTGACGCAGACTACTTTCGCCCAGGAAGATGAAAAAGAGCCCGGCGTCCTCCCCGCCCCCGCCCGCCCCGAGGGCGATGGCCCCTTCGACCGGCTCATCCTCAGAGGCGGCATACTCATCGATGGAACCGGGGCCCCGGCCTACGGTCCCGTCGATATCGTCATCGAAAAAAATCGCATCACCCGCGTCAAGTCCGTGGGCAATCCGGGGTATCCCATCAAAGAAGACAAGCGGCCCAAAGCCAGCGAAGGCGACAAGGAAATCGATGTCAGCGGCATGTACATCCTTCCCGGCTTCATTGACATGCACGGGCACATGGGAGGTAAGGCCCAGGGAACCCCTGCCGAGTATGTCTTCAAGCTCTGGATGGGGCATGGCATCACCACCATCCGCGACCCCGGCTCGGGCAATGGCGTCGAGTGGTCCCTCGATCACAAACGCAAGAGCGAAAAAAACGAGATCACCGCCCCCCGCATCATGGCGTACATCTCCTTTGGGCGCGATCACGAGGGGCCGTTTG
>JADFSH010000125.1 GCA_022560875.1 Planctomycetota bacterium
CCCGTCAATACGGCCAACACGGCTGACACGCCCGACACGCCCGACACGCCCGACACGACCGACACGACCGACACGGCCAACACGCCCGACACGCCCCCGGACACGCCCGGACACGGTCGACACGACCAATGATATCGGCAATTTCAAGCAGATTAAACTAACTATTCAATATTCAATAGATGATCGTTATTCCGCGAAGATGTGATCTTTCCTTCGGATCATGACCCGGCCCTTGCCTTTTGATTTCGCCGCGTACATGGCTTCGTCCGCGTGCACGGCAAGCTGCTCGGAATTGATCGGGCGACTGAGATCGATATGGGCGAGCCCGATCGACATGGAGAGGTTGGGGCTGTCATCGCCGCTCATCCGGACCGACGATTCAAACTCGCGAATGATGCGCTGGGCCACGGTCTTTGCTTCCGCCGCCGTGGTGTGGGGCATGAGGACGCAGAATTCATCGCCGCCGTATCGGGCCACGATGTCAACCTGACGGCTGTTGGCCTGAATCACTTTCGCGGCAAGCTGCAGCATCCGGTCGCCGTCCTGGTGACCCCGCGTGTCGTTGTGATGCTTGAAACCATCGAGGTCGATCATGAGAAACGCCAAGGGCAGATTGTTGCGGGCCGCGTCCATCCAGCATCCCTGAAGGGCCAGGTTGAGCCAGCGACGATTGAACAACCGGGTCAGTTCGTCCGTGCGGGTTTTCAGGTCCAGCTTGCTCACCAGTGACTCCAGCCGTTGATTCTGCAATTGACTCATGGCGAACGATCGGCGGATCTGTCGGATGGTGCGATAGTCCTCGATTCTCACTTCCTGCTGGGCCAGCCATTTTTCGATCATCTGAGGCAGCCAGTTCTTCCGCATCTCACGCACATGAAGCACATCGATCGCCCCGGCGCGAATCGCTTCGGCGGCATCGGCCATGTCATGATCGTCACCGATCAGGACGACCGGAAGATGAGGATGCTTTTCATGGATGACTCTGAGGGCGTCAAAGGCGGTGCCGTCCGGGAGAGCCATCGCGCAAATCACCAGGTCAAAATCCCCGAGATCGTCTCTGTCCAAACCATCAAGGGAACATATCCCCACACAACATGGATCAGTCGTGTTATCTGAATGGTGACCGTGACAATAGACCACCCTGCCATCGCGGGTTGCTTGCGGAGGTGGAGGTTGACAGCAGTCCCGACTCAGCGCGCTGATATATCGCCGAATAGACGATTCGTCCCCATCGATGAAAAGCACTCTGGGCAATTCCCTCTGGATGGTCTGATTGATGAGGTTCTGATCTGACATGTTTGACACCTGGCTTTGCCTCAGTTTCGCATGTCCGAGCAAGCACACCCTTTCAAAGAGCGATCTGTTAGCCTGCCCAACCCTCTAAGTTTCAGATACCGGAGTAAGCGGAGCAAAAGGGTGCATGCGACTAGGCAACACGCTCTTGTGCAGACCGGATAGATCATCCAACTTCACAGTTATCCGGTCATTGCGGGCTGGGAAGCACGATAACGCTGCCCGCAGGTTCGGCGCGACGTCCGAGAACACACTCCACCACGACCCGGGCAACCGCCTCCGGGGAGAGCGTCATCTTGGTGGGCAACTCCTCTCTGGAGATCAGGTTGCGCAACATTGAGGTCTCGACCGCTCCCGGGGCGATGGAGTAGGCGGTGATGCCCTGGTCAGCCCCCTCGTTGTGGATGGAACGGGTCATGCTTTCCAGGCCGCTCTTGGACGCGGCATAGATCGACAGCCCCGGAAAGGGGCTGACCGTGGCCATGGAAGAAATGTTCACCACACATCCCGCTCCCTGATCAAGAAACACCGGCCACAAGCAGGAAATGAGACGCATGGGGCCAAACAGGTTGACCTCAAACGCCTGATGAAGCGCATGCTCATCCAGCTTCTCAACCGGAGCGAGTGGACCCGAAGCGGCATTGTTGATCAGCACATCGACCCGACCGAACCTGCGCATGATCTGCTCGACGATCCTGGCCGGTTGATCCGAAGCCCCAAGATCCGAGGTGACAATCAGGATCTCCGGAGCCGGATTGTGATTGTCATTGATGAGATCGCGGGTTTCCCGGAGCTTCGATTCCGTGCGACCGACGAGGGCGAGCCGATGGTTTTCACCGGCAAGCTGAAGGCTGATGGCACGCCCGATGCCGGATCCCGCTCCGGTGATGAGGGCGACGGGAGAATTCTCTAACGTCATGATTCCGTCATACTAACGAAAGACGGGTTTTTCTGTCGCCACCGACATGATTCAGGGAAAGAGGCGCATCACGTCGTTGTAGAAGGTCACGAGGAAGATGGTGCCAATGAAGAACAAGCCCAGGATCGTCGTGGCATTCTGGAAGGCGATCGAAGGGGGACGACCCTTGAGTTTTTCATAGATGAGAAAAAGGAACAACCCGCCATCCACGATGGGCAGGGGCAGGAAGTTGATCACCGCCAGGTTCACGCTGATCATTCCCAGGAAAAAGAGCATGTAAATAAACCCGCGATCGGCGATGCGCACCCCGATGTGAATGATGCCGACCGGTCCACGAAGCTGCTCAACCCCGATCGTGCGACGGAAGAGTCGATCGATGGTCAGGTAGGTCATAATGATGAGTTTTTTCGTCTCCTGCACCCCCATGGTCAGCGCTTTGAACGGGTCTCCCTCCGCGGAGCGGGTGATCAAGATTGGCTCAAACAGATAATCGGGAAGTTTGCTGATCCAGGTCAGGTCATGAAGCGCGCGAACATCCTCTGCGCTGAGGGCGAGCTCCAGGGTCTCCGGCTCTTTGTTCAAAGTGGGATGCGTCACCGTCAAGTGAAGAAAAGCATCCTCCTGCATTTCGTAGGCGTTTCGGGTTCGCTCGCGCAGCGCAACCCACAACGAGCGCCAGTCCGTAATCGGCATATCGTCCACCGAATCGATCCGAGTGCGGGGCAGCAGACGCAGATCCGCCACCGGCGTCGATACGATTTCACTCGATTGATTCTGTTCGGAAGGGAGCGCCATACGATTAAACGTTTCCGCAATCAGGGGAATGCCATACGCGTAAGCGATGGATATGCCAAGCTGGCTTTTTCCGTTGACGCTCGCCGTGAGCGTGATCGTTTCCCCATCACGAAGCACTTCCATCTCAACCGCAGAGCTGGTATGACGCTTCAGTTCTTCCCTGAGTTGGGTCTGGCGCGGACCGTCCACCTCTCCGATACGCAACACCACATCCCCGGCCCGGAGAATACCTGCATTCGGCGTTCCCTTGGCGACCTGAGTGATACGGGTCAACGGCGAAATACCGATCAGCCCCAATTCAAAATCACGGAATTTCTCGTCAACCAGTTCGGGATAACGCTGAACCTGATACTCGGGCATGAGAGGGATATCCACGGAAAATGTCTCTCCGACAAGAGCGTCTGCCTCATCGCTCGCCGTCCAGATCGTCGAAAGCGGATGACCATCAGACTCTTTCGCGATCTGCCGAAGTTGCTGATAGGTGGTGATCTCCCGGCCTTCGACGCTGAGAAGCCTCATGGACGCTTGAATCCCCGAGTTCTCAAGCTCCATCGCTTTCAGGGTGGCTTCGAGCATGTCATCTTCGATCTTTTCAAGAATCGTGGTCGAGCGAGCAGGCGTGACCCCGATGCTGCGCATGCCGCTTGCTCTATCGTGTTGCGGACGCATGGTGAACGTCAGGGGTTCTGCCAGGCCGGCCCGCTCGACCGTGAAGACGACTGACCGTTCGGGATGACTCATGGCCGCGGCAATCTGGATGTCCATGAACGTATTGACCGGCGCTCCGTCGATTGATATCACCCGATCACCGGGGAGAAATCCATTGCCATCAACGCCCAGGGCTTCCGCGTTGTCCGCCCGGGTCGTACCCGCGGGCTGGGAGCGCGAGACGTCGCCAATCACCGGGGCGGGAAAGTCAACCCCCGCCAGGAAAGCCCAGATGAAAAAGATCGCGGCGAAGATGATGTTCATGATCACTCCCGCGGAGATCACGACCATGCGCTTGGAGATCGGACACACATTGAAGCTTCGGGGATCTTCGGAAACGTAATTGGGATTCGCATCTTCCTGCCCGAGCATTTTCACAAATCCCCCGATCGGGAGCCAGCGGAGGGAATACTCGGTTTCCCCGAGGTCGTATTTTCTAAGTTCCTCGTCATTCAACTCGTGGGCAGCTTTCCCCGTTTTCTTCATGACACGCTGGTGGGTCGAACCAAAAACGATGCCGATTCCTTTCCGCCAGGCGAATACGACGGGACCCATCCCAATGGCGAAACCCTCGGTGCGGATGCCCGCCCACTTCGCCGCCAGAAAATGACCGAGTTCGTGAACGAAAATCAGAAACCCGAAGCCGAGGATGATCCAGAGCACTCCGATGAGAGTGTGAACAAGATTCGTGAGTATTTCCATGTCGTTTCCGAGTTCCTGCGGTTCCGTTGTCCATTATTGATTCGGGACGACCCGAACCTTTATCGACTTTCCTGTCATTGTATTTTAGCCGGAGACCGACGATGCAGGCGTGGTCGCCACAGACGGCTTTCCCTCATGATCACCGACTCGCTGGGTAACGAAGTCTCTCGCCGCTTGATCGGCAGTCAATACGTCTTCCATACAACAAACCTGCTTGATCTTTAGGGCGTCCAGAGCCTCTTCCACGAGCCGGGTAATCCGCCCGAAAGGAATTTTCAGATCCAGGAAAGCCCGTACCGCCTCTTCATTAGCGGCATTGAAAATCGCCCCTGCCGTCCCCCCCGCTTCGATGACTCGATAGGCGAGTTTGAGAGAGCCGAATTTCTCATGATCGACCGGCTCGAAATCCATCTGACGCAGGTTCTCCCAATCCATGACCTCAGAGCAACCGGGAGCCCGGTCAGGCCAGGTGAGGGCATATTGAATTGGAGTCCGCATGTCGGGGGGACCGAGTTGAGAGATCACCGAGCCATCCACGAACTCCACAAAGCTATGGATGATCGACTGGGGATGAATGATGGTCTTGATTTTTTCGGCGGGAAGCCCAAACAGCCAGTGCGCCTCGATGACTTCCAGAGCCTTGTTCATGAGCGACGCCGAGTCGATGGTCACCTTCGGCCCCATGTTCCAGATGGGATGATCCAATGCCTGAACCGGCGTGGCGTTCTCGATGTCCTTCTTTGACCAGGTTCGAAACGGCCCCCCGGACGCGGTGATGACAAGCCGCCTGACTTCATCGAGTGATCGCCCGGCAAAAAGACACTGAAAGATCGCACTGTGTTCCGAGTCGATCGGCAACAACGTGACGCCCTTTTTCCTGATTTTCGGTATCACCAACGCCCCCGCGGCGACCAGCGTTTCCTTGTTCGCCAGCGCGATATCGCAACCCTTCTCGATCGCCGCCAGCGTCGCGGGAACGCCCGCCGATCCCACCATCGCTCCCACAACGAGATCACCTTCCCGGGCAACGGCGTTGATCAACTGAACCGCCGATTCCTCCCCGGCAAAGACATGCTGGACGCCTATTATCTCCTCAGATCGCGTCGTGTCTGCAATGGCGATGTGACTGACGTCAAACGCCCGGGCCTGCTCGCTGACGAGGCTCGCATTTGAACCCACGGCAAGACCCACCACATCGAAATTCACCGAACCTATCCGGCGCAGATGCTCGATCACGGACAGGGTGTTGGTGCCGATCGAACCAGACGATCCGAGCAGGATCAGTCGTCTTGATTTTGCGGAGATTTTCTGATCCATGAATCAGTAGCTCTTGTCTGCCTGTTCGCGCGCAGCCTGGGAGACGGTCACGCGTCTGTTATACAGCCTTTTTTTCTTCCCGGATGATGAGTCTTCGCTTTTTTCTAGCTCTGATGACACGGTGGCGACGATCTCGATCGGTTCCTTTGCCTCCGTTTTTTTCTGGGATCGCCTGCGTCTGGCTCCGGATTTTCGAGAGGAACTCTTTTTCTTCCCATCGGTTTCCGAAGCGAGCTTTCTCCGTTTCGCCTGGGTATCCGGGGGGGCCGGGGGGGCCGAGGAATTCTCAGTCATGACCGGGACCACTCCAATCGACTCTGCCGATGCGGTTTCTGATCCGCGCTGACCATGATGCCGCCCCCCCCGGCGACTCTGACGACGACGCTTTCCCCCGGTTTTCACATCCGTTGAGTCCTTGGCACCTTCAAACCACTGACGGATCTGGTCCGCATCTTTGGCGCTGACCGTGGACATGTGATTGCGAATGGTGATCGAATTCTCTTTTTTGCACCTCAGAAGAATGTCACGCGAGGTCGTCCCTATCTCCTTCGCCAGTTTATGAACGCGCATCGTTGAATCGGAGGATACGATTTCTTTCTGGGTCTGGGGCTTGGCGGTTTGCTCCCCACGACCGGAATTCCGGCTCTTCTTTTTCTCGGTTTGAGATTTCCTTTGCCCGGCGTCACTCACCTCATCTTTCACATCATCCAGAAAATCTCCGGCGAGAGCGATTGCCGCGGCGTCGGCCGGTCCGGATCTGCGTTTTCTTCGCCGGCGAGTTCTCTTCTTCTTCGGCGTTTTTCCATCGGTGACGGGCTCGGGCGATGGTTCTTTGGTCATCGCCTCGAGTTCCTTGATGCTCGGCGGTGAAAGAACCGGAATCTCGGAGATGTCAACCGTCACGTTGCGATCGTCGAAGGCGTAAAAATCCACCCGATCGGCGGCGAACGTCTCACTGACCCTGACTTCGATTTTCTTCCTGGTGGACTCCTCAAGTCTCACAAGTTCGCCCCGTCGCTTGTTGAGCAGGACCGTCGCCACCCGGGGCGAGCAAACCATCTCGACCCGGAATATGCGATTTTGTTGCAGCAGGTAGCTGAGTTGCCGGGAGGCATCCGCACCGACGAACTCCGGCGAGCGTACCTCGCCGTGACCATTGCAGTGGGAACATGCCATGTAGTGGCTCATGCGCAGACTCGGTCGCATACGCTGTCTCGTCAATTCGAGAATACCGAACTGACTCAGACGCAAGGCCGTGGTCTTGGCGCGATCTCGCTTGAGATTATCGCGGAACCGCTCCTCGATAGCGCGTCGGTTTCTGGGGATGTGCATGTCGATCAGGTCATTGATAATCAGACCGCCCAGATCACGCAGCCGAAGCTGACGGCAAATTTCATCTGTCGCTTCACTGTTGGTCTGAAAGGCGTTCGTCTCACTGTCCCTCGCGCTGCGACTCTTGCTCGAGTTCACGTCGATCGCCACCAGCGCCTCGGTTTGATCGATCACGATTTGTCCCCCGGAGGGCAGCGGCACCGAACGGCTGTGAATCATTTCAATCTGTCGCTCGACGTCGAAAGCATGAAAGATCGGCACTGATTTTCTGTAACGCAGTATTTTCGGGGCCGAGCGGGGAGCGATGACCTGGAGAAATGCCGAGACGCGATCGAAGGCAGACTCCGAATCGACGATGATCGCGGAGATGGTGGGCCGCAGGATATCCCGGATTGTCCGTATCAACAGGTCGGATTCCGTGTACAACTCCCGGGGCGCACCCGGTTTCCTGATGCGTTCGTCCATGACCTTCCAGAGACGCATGAGGTAACTGACATCGCGTTTGAGTTCGGTCTTGGTCTGTCCGATGCCGGCGGTGCGGAGAATGAAACCAAAGCCTTCGGGCAGATTCAGCGTATCAAGGAGCTTTCGCATATCCCGTCGGACCTGCTCATCTTCAATTTTACGTGAGACGCCTACCCTCCCCATCTCGGGCATCATCACCATCAGGCGACCGGGGATCGAGAGGTAACTGGTGAGCGTTGGTCCCTTGGTACCGATGCCCTCCTTGAGCACCTGCACGAGTACCTCCTGACCGCGTCTCAAGGCATTCTGGATGAGGGGTCGCTCGCGACGAGGAATTTTCTTGCCCACCCGCTCGGTGCGACCCGATCCGGGAAAGTACTTGGGATGCAGATCGGAGATGTGAAGGAAACCGTTTTTGGCATGACCGAAATCGATGAAGGCGGCCTGAATGGCGGGCTCAACATTCGTAATCCGGCCCTTGTAGATATTGCCGACGCTTGACGCGGTCTGGGTGCGTTCGGTGTACAGTTCTTCCAGGTGGCCGTCCTGAAGAATCGCAATGCGACATTCTTCACCCGGTGAGTCATTCACCACCATGATTTCCTGGATCTGGTTTTTCTTTTGTCGTGGCACGTGAGGAATACTCCGTGAAGTATTCCCGATGGAGTTATCCAGTCATACGCTCGTCACCCACGGACCGGCGCGCGTCAAACGGTCCGGCATGCAAGCCGGGGATTTCCGTTCGTATGTATGTTCAACGCGCGTAATGCGTACAACAGAAGAAACTCGTTCGGGTGGCTCTGGCTTTTCTCGGGGTTCTTCAGCACGAGAGCCTTCATGGCTCCGGAGAACGCTACCGTATCCGGCCTTGGCCTAATTTTCGTTCAAACCAGAGGCGGTTAACCGCCGGACCAACCGACGTCCGCATCTGGCAATGCTTTTCGTAGTTCATCGCGCAGGCAATTGAGCACCTGACGCTCGGAATCAAACGAGCCGACCTTTCGGGCCAACCGCTTGCATGTTGCTATATCGACAGACCGGATAACCCTCTTTACTTCGGGTATTTTTGCCGGTACCAGCGAGAGTGTACGCAGCCCCAACCCTATCAGCAACATCGTATACAGCGTTTCACCGGCGATTTCACCGCAGAGGCTCGTCTGGATTTTAAAACGCTTGCCGACCCTGATCACGTTCTTGATAAGCATGATTACCGCGGGATTTGCCGGGCAATAGAGGCTTGCCACCCGCTCATTGCCCCGATCGACGGCCAGGGTGTACTGGATCAGGTCGTTGGTGCCGATGGAGAAAAACGAGACTTCCTGGGCAAACGTGGAGGCCAGCAGGGCCGCACTCGGCACCTCGATCATCATGCCGATCTCGATATTGTGATCAAACTCGATATTTTCATCCTCGCACTCCTCCATCACGTCAGTGAAGATCATCTTGGCCTGACGCAATTCCATCGCCGTGGAGATGAGCGGAAACATCACTTTCATCGTTCCGTGGGCCGAAGCCCGGAGGATCGCCCGCAATTGTGTGCGAAAGATCGGCAGATTCTGCAGGCAATAGCGAATGCTCCGCAGACCAAGAAACGGGTTTCGTTCCGGCTCCTCAGCCTGTTGCTGGGTGTGCTTGTCAGCGCCGAGATCGAGCGTACGCAGGGTCATGGGCGCCCCGTTGAGCATCTCCAGGGCAATCTTGTACGACTCGTATAATTCGTCCTCCGTGGGATCGCTGAGGCTGGTCAGGTAGAGAAATTCGGTTCGGAACAAACCCACCCCCTCGCCGCCTTTTTCAAGCAGGGCGGGAATCTCCGATTCAAATTCGATATTCCCCAGCAGATGTATGTGAGTTCCGTCACTCGTCTCCGATTCCAGGGATGCCAACTCTCGCAACCCGGCCCGAAATCCCTTCAGACGCTCAATATCCAGCTCATACTGTGCGATCGTCTCATCGTCCGGATCGACGATGATCGTGCCGGTATTACCGTCGATGATGACCCGATCGCCATCATCGACATGGAGCGTGATCGTCTTGCTGCCGACGATGACCGGAATCCCCAGGGCGGCGGCAACGATGGAGGTATGCCCCGTACGACCCCCCGCATCAGTCGCAAATCCGATGACTTTCGTGACATCCAGGGAGGCTGCTTCCGTCGGTGTCAATTCGTGGGCGATCAGAATGACCGGTTCGGTGACCCGGGCCAGGCGGTCGCGACTCTGGCCGCTGAGCTGAGCCAGCAGTCGCCGGTCAAGATCGAGTACATCACTGGCCTTCAGGCGGAAGACCTCGCTGCCCATGGCCCGAAACTGATCAGCCATCCCCCGGAAAGCCTCGGAAACGGCATATGAGGCGGTCACCCGTTCGGTGCTGACCCGCTCCTGAATGGGATCCAGCAGCGATGAGTCATGAAGCAATCCCAAGTGAAATTCAAATATCTTCGCGGGTTCGGGGCCCAGCTTTTCGGCGACTCGATCACGATCCGCTTCGAGATCCGTCCGGGCCTTGCTGATGGCGTTCTCAAGGCGACTCAACTCACTCGCCACCTCAGCTTCTCGAATCCGATGCTGCGGCACATGCATATATACCTCGTCCAGTACAAATGCATGTCCGATAACCACTCCAGGCGATACCGGGATTCCCTTTATCACATCCATCGACGCTCAACTCGCCTTTCTGTCAACCCTCTTTCAACCGACCAAAACCCAAACCCACAGCAAAAGAAACAATCTGAGTATAGCCGATCACACATCCGGGAGTGTGAAAATAGGCTATCTGGACTTTCGGTTACGCCGGAATCACTTGCTCAAGCCTTGTCGAGATCCAGTTCGATGAGATCCTGATCGACCATCGTGGCACCATTCCGAGACTGTCCGTTCCAAAGGAAATATGCAGCGGCTTTGATGTCATCCACAATCACCAGGAAACAGGGCAGGACCATCAAGATCAGAACCGTCGCGCTCATCAGTCCGAAGGCAATGGAAATCGCCATGGGAATCAGGAACTTCG
>JADFSH010000126.1 GCA_022560875.1 Planctomycetota bacterium
CCCATGGCCCGGTCGTGTTCCTCGGGGGTGGTCTGGTGCAGGATGAGCCCGCGGGCACGGAGCATGGTCGAGAGCCACGACAGCCAGTCTGAAGCATCGTTGATTCTTCCGGGGGTCAAAACCATTCTTTGTCCCTGGACGGTGTGGATGGACGGGCCGAACAGAGGGTGCGTGCCGATCACACTCGCTTGCGAGTTGTCAAGCATCGCCTGCATCGGCTCGGTCTTGATGGAGGTGATGTCCATGAGCAGGGCGTCCTTGCGCACGAGCGGACCGAGTTTTTCGATGACCTCGATTGTCGAGGCGATGGGCACGCTGATGAGAACGACGTCGGCGATGGAGGCCGCTTCTGCGGATGACAAGTCGGTATCGAGATCGGCGATCATGACCGCGTGTCCAAGATCGCCGAAAAGTGAAGCGAAAAGGCTGCCCATCCCGCCCCGCCCACCGATGATGGCGATGGTGCGGGGCTCGACGTCGAGCGGCACCTCCGCCCGGAGCGCGGCCTGACGATCACGACTGGCCCAGAGCATCAATCGAAATATGCTCTCGATCACATCGGGACGAAGGCCAAGGGGGACGGCCCGCTGGCGTCGGTCGGCGAGCAGTTCCGATTCTCGTTTGAGGTCTCGGATGCTCACTCGATTTTCCCGCTTGAAAGCGGCAATTTCGGTCACGAGGCCGTTACGGCGGGAGAGAAGATGAAGGATTTCATGATCGACCGAGTCGATCATGGCCCTCAGAACTGCGAGCGGGCGGGCGACAGGTCTCTGATCCGGGTTTGATTCTGAATCCATCTTTCGGGCTCTCCAGGGGTGCTTTGACTGGTCTCAGGATAGCATCAGCCGAATGCCAAATACGTCGATATTGGGAAGTATCCCAGTCGAGATGATCTGTCGGAACGCTCCGGAACGGATTCTCAAGGCAGAGACGGCAAGTCTTCGCTATCTTATGCGACTCGTTTGACCGACCGCACCCGTCTTGTGGAGAGACGCCCTCGACGGAGAATTGAAAGCCCCAGATATGAGGAACCTAGTGATGAAGAACCTGTCCTCAAGTTTCGTCAACGATTTCATGGCCCAACTGGAAGAACGCAATCCGGGACAGGGCGAATTCCATCAGGCGGTACGCGAAGTGGTGTCTTCGCTGGTGGTGGTCCTGAAGAAGCACCCGGAATACCAGAAGTCTAAGATACTTGAACGTATGGTCGAGCCGGAACGGATTATCTCTTTTCGCGTGCCCTGGCTGGATGATCACAACGAAATACAGATCCATCGGGGCTATCGAGTGGAGTTCTCCAGTTCGCTGGGGCCGTACAAGGGCGGGCTTCGTTTTCATCCGAGTGTGAACCTGAGCATTCTCAAGTTTCTCGGTTTCGAGCAGGTTTTCAAGAACAGCCTCACCACGCTTCCCATCGGGGGGGGCAAGGGCGGCAGCAATTTTGATCCCAAGGGAAAAAGCACGAATGAGGTCATGCGTTTCTGCCAGAGCTTCATGAGCGAGCTGTATCGCCATATCGGCCACAACACCGATATTCCGGCGGGCGATATCGGAGTGGGGGGGCGCGAGATCGGCTACATGTTCGGTCAGTACAAACGCATCACCAATCAGTTCACGGGCGTGCTCACCGGCAAGGGATTCAATTGGGGAGGAAGCTACATACGCCCCGAAGCCACGGGTTATGGCGTTGTGTATTTCGCTGCCGCGATGCTGGATGTTCATGGGCAGTCATTTGAGGAAAAGACGTGCCTCGTCTCCGGGGCGGGCAATGTCGCCCAGTTCCTAATCGAAAAGCTCATTGAACTCGGGGCGAAAGTCATCACCATGTCCGACTCCGGCGGATTCATTCACGACCCGGACGGCATCGATCGCGGCAAGCTTGATTGGATCTGCGATCTCAAGAACGTCCGTCGAGGCCGGCTTGAGGAATATGCCGATCAGTTTCCCGGTGTGTCATTTACATCTTCTGATCCGACGTTGCGTTTCAACCCGATGTGGGACATTCCCGCCGATTGCGCCTTTCCCTGCGCCACCCAGAACGAGATCAACGACAAGGACGCTCAGCACCTGCTCACGAACGGGGTCAAGCTCGTTTGTGAGGGGGCGAACATGCCCAGCAACCCCGAGTCGGTCGATCTGTTCCTCGAACATCGAATGATTTACGGTCCCGGCAAGGCGGCCAATGCCGGGGGGGTGGCGGTATCCGCCCTGGAAATGGCACAGAACAGCGCAAGATTCCATTGGCCTCGCGAGGAGGTGGACCGTCGCCTCCAGCAGATCATGCGTTCCATTCACGATACTTGTGCCGACGCGGCGGACACGTACGGCACGCCGGGCAACTATGTCAATGGCGCCAACATCGCGGGCTTTTCCAAAGTTGCCGATGCGATGCTCGATCAGGGTCTGGTGTGAGGCGAAGCCCCCGGCGGACCGCTGATTGTAAGCTCCAGAATTAACTCATTCGCGGTGTTCAAAATCGTCGAGAAACCACATCGGGGGAGACGCTTGTGGTCTGGCACGGTCTCATGTAAAAACCCACGTCGCACCTTTCGGCACGACGCGGAGAGAAGAGAGAGAGTTTCACGAGATCTTGCGATCCCGAATCCACGTTGCACCTTTCGGCACAACGCGGAGAGAAGAGAGAGAGCTTTACGGGATCTCTTAATCCCGAATTCACGAAGCGCTTTTCAGCACGACGCAGAGAGTGTTGAAGGGAGGACATCGTGGTCCTCATCAATTTCCGAACGATTCTTTCGAATCGTCGCGGTCAGGAGTCGGGCTCGAGGAGATCCTGTTGATCGACTGGAAAGTCGAATCGTCGGATCGGGAGAAAGGCGTCCGAGGGTGGCGAAAAATGTCGCCTTCGGTCAAGCGGGCGATGATGCCCGCCATCAATAGGGGTATCAATGAAACGTGAAAATCGATCAACCTGCCCGTCTGATCCGATTGCGAAGGGACGGGAGGAACCAATATCCCCCCCCTGGCGAAGTTCAGTTTGTCGCCAGTGGGTGGTCAGGCGGCGAATGGTTGACGCCACGCCACGCTGATCGCTCACGTAACAGTGGCAACCAAGTTGAAGCGAAATCGGCAGGAGAGAGGGGTCAATCACCAGCCCGATACAGCGAAAATCGGAGTTGAAATTGTTCGAGTCCGCAATCAATTGCTTTAACGCCTCTCCTCGTGACTGAAGCGTCTGCTCATCCAGAAGCAAGCAGGCGATCGTGAGATGATTTTCGCCCATGATCATCTCCCTTCGCAGGCCGGCAACGCTCATCGCCACCCCGAGGTTGACAAAACCGCTCTTGCGCAGATGCCGTCGAAGTCCTTCCGCACGAGACGACGTGCCAATGATCACGGACAGGTTTTCAAATCGATGCATCATGACGATGACATTCAATACAAAATTCATGCCAGATGAAACATGTGGCAGTGGGCCTGGCGGTCAGAAAAATGAGGGTCATGCGGAGTGTTAGTCTTCCGGCGCAGCGAATCGGGAAGCCCGCGCCGCAGAATTGCGACCGGTAAGTGCCGTCATGTCGGGACATTTTCGTCCTGGTTGATTATTGCGACAAGATTGTCGCAAAGATGCGGCACCTGAGTGTGCGGTCGATTTTTCGCCGATTTCGGCGCCAACAATAATAAAATATTCAGTGACTTCCCGAAAGCACGGCGAAAGCTAGGATCGGCTCAACCAGCGGTAAATTGTGCTGCGATGCACCCCGAACACTTCGGCAGCTCGCGCCACGGAGCCACCGGAGCGAACCACAACCCTTCGGATCTCCTCAAGATGGACATCCTTCAGGCCTTGTCGGGCGTCTTCCGGATCGAGCAAGTCACTGAGCTGACCAACATCGATGAGGAGCGAGGGGCTGATGCATTCATTGGGGCAGAGCACGTGCAATCGTTCCACCAGAGTACGCAGTTCACGCACGTTACCCGGCCATCGGTAGTGCATGAGATTTTCCCGCGCTGAGGCCTCAAATTTGAGCGGTTGCTGCTGATAGAGCTCGGCGAATTCCGCATTGAATACGTGCAGGAGATTCTGAAGTTCTTCCGGTCGCTCGCGAAGCGGTTTGACTTGGAGCTGAATCACATCCAGGCGATAGAACAGATCCTCCCGGAATTTTCGCTCTTTGACGAACTGCTTCAAATCGACATTGGTCGCGGCGATGACCCGAACATCCACAATAACGGGCGCGGAGTATCCGACAGGCTGCACTTCGCGATCCTGAAGCAGACGAAGCAGACGATTTTGCGCAGAGGAGGGAAGTTCACTGACTTCATCCAGGAGCAGGGTTCCCTTTTCCGCCGCCCGTACCAGTCCGAGATGGTCAGAGCTTGCTCCCGTAAATGAGCCTTTGGCATGACCAAAAAGCTGGCTGTCGATGAGGTCTTCCGGAATGGCCCCGCAGTTGACGGGTATAAACGGTCCATTCGCACGCTGGCTACAACGATGTAACCACATTGCCAGGTGACCCTTGCCTACGCCGGTTTCACCGGTCAAAAGGAGGGTGCAGGACGATTGAGCGGCTCTCAGACACAGCTTTCGATCAAGCTGTGCTGGTGGTCCGTCTTCGAACAGGCGTGCAGATTGTGACCTCGATCCATCTGACGATGGATCGGAGGATAGTGTGGACCGATGTCCCATACCTACTCTCTTCTCTCCGGTCGTAAACACTCACTCGTCCCACGTTGTGGAACGATCATTTGACAACCGCAACTGTCGATGTGATGAAAAAAAGATAGAGGAGGGAAAGAATCCTGCATTGACCAATATAAATGCATCGGAAGCATCTCGGGCAGAGATGGCTTCCATCAATGGTGGATTTTTCTACTTTCTTTTCTCTCTCACTCTCTTTTCCGACATCTGACAAACTCTCTCTCCATGTATCCGACTGGAAAAGGGATTGCTCGTCAAGACAAGAATTTTAAAATCATGCAAAAAGGTGATCTCATGGGCCTGATTTCGAAGGTCAGACACATTTTCAGCTAAAAAGACACACTTTTGCTTGTGAGTATTGAAAGACGCCTCGAAACCGGTCGGCAAGAGAAACTAGTCAAAGGGAGGCTGGGAGTCATCAGCCTCGTACCGGATCAAATCAATCTGGGTGGTCCGGCCTGTTGTCTCATCAATCCGGGTCAACACACCACACATCGCTTCCTCGCCCTTTCCCATACCGTAGGGAATGAACATACCGGTCGTCATGCGATGAATCACAGACTCGATATCTCTGCCGATGATTGAACGGTACGGTCCGCACATGCCGAGATCGGTAATAAATCCCGTCCCCTTGGGCAGGATCCGGGCGTCGGCCGTGGGGACGTGCGTATGAGTCCCCACCACGAGAGCGACCCTGCCATCGAGATAATGTGCGAGGGCGGCTTTCTCGCTGGTCGCTTCCATGTGGGCCTCAACAATGACGATCGGATCCTTTTCCGGAAGCTTTTCCAGAATCCGATCCACCGCCACAAAAGGATCATCGGCGGGCATAGAAAGAAAAATTCGACCCAAGACGGTGATGACAAACACGCTCTTGGTCCGGTTTTCCGTGGGGGGGAGGCGAATGTAGGTTTTGCCGCACGCTTTTTCGGAGAGGTTGGCCGGTCGCGAAAGCGGTTCGTTGGGATCCTCCAGAATAGAGGTGATCGACTGGTCGCGATAGACGTGATCCCCCAGCGTCATGGCGTCGATTCCGTAGTTTCGCAGCTTGTGATACAGGGCTGGGGAGAGGCCCAGTCCGGATTTTACGTTTTCCGCATTGGCGATCACAAGCTCCGGCTGATGGTCAGCTCGCAATGCCGGAAGTTGCTGCTTGACCACATTCCGACCGGGGGTGCCGAAGATGTCGCCAAGAAAAGCTATGGTGATTTCGCTCATGCGAGGAGTCTGGCGTATGAGGTCACGGAGGGCAAGTTTCCACAATTCAGGAAATGTGTTTTTCAAACCGGGGCAGTTCGATATACTTGAAGGATCGATACGGTTCGGAAATCTGAGAATGACTTTTCGAACGATGCCGTCCTTCCTTACTGAATCGGAACTCCAGTCGGCATTTGCTTGTGATATTATGGTGTAAGGATCGGTTCATTCGACCTCTTGTGGTTGGTACCTGAGGCCCATCCGGGGGGTTGTGGGCTTGGAATAAGAGCATGACTCAGATCAAGTTTGAATTCGGTGATTCCGTCCGACACGCCCGTCGTCCCGAGTGGGGAATTGGCTCCATCGTGAAAGTGGAGGATATGGCGACCAACGGCAAAGCTTCACAACGTCTGAGCATACGTTTTTCCAATGCGGGACTGAAAAAGCTCGATGCCGAAATGGCGCATCTTGAAATCGTCGATGGCAAGAACGACATTTCATCCGGTACTCAGCGTAATTCCATTCGGGAGCTGGATCGGATGAGTGAATCCGAATGGCTGGCCCCGCTCGCCCAGAAGAAGATTGAAGAGATCATGGTGAGCATGCCTCCGGAAATTCAGGATGTATTCAACAGCCTTCGTTATCGTCTGGAATTCACCCTGAATTTGTATCGATTCGATCGCTCGGGACGAGGACTTATCGATTGGGCGGTTGCCCAGAGCGAGTTGGATGACCCCCTGAGCCGGTTCAATCGTCATGTCCTGGAAGGGCTTTTTGACCGTTGGGCCAGGGAGAGAGATATCTGTCTGGGAAAATTGCTCAAGGAGGCTCGCAGGCAACCTGACCTGCTCAAAACGGTTCTGGTCGATATTCTGCCAGCTGCTCGGGAGGCTTTCAACCGCTTGTCGCAAGTGCGTTGAGACATCGTTGGGTGTTGCATTTTGGCAACATCCAGTGTGACCATTCGGGGCCGGGGTCGTTGAACGTCCGAAAAGAACTCATACAGAGGTGTGCGAAGGGTATCTTCGCCGGTATCTGCTTTCTGGCACGAGATGTGGGCACGGGGATTGTTTCATATGTCCCAACGACAAAAACAGATCCAGATGACCACGACGACCAGGGAGAATAATCAGATATGGATGACAAAACGTTTCAGGATAAATTCACCGAATTGATGAATCTCATTCGTGAGCTTCCCGGCGATCAGAGAATTCATCTGGAAAAACTCGCCGAGGAGACACGGCATCGAAGAGACCGAATACAACAGTCGGTAAGTGAATTGCAGGAGTCGCTTGATTACCTCCGGTTGAGCGTGAAATACCTCGTTTTCGATCTTGAGGCGACTCGTCGTGAGAATGCCTATCTGCGGAGGCTGATCGAACAGTCAAATCGCGATGACAGTTCCAAGGGCAATAACGATAACCGCGGTAACAACGATAATTTTCTTGAAGGTGAAGACTTCACCTGAGGCGGATTCAGGCTCATCACTCGGATCTGATCCAGGCTGAATGAGCGTCTCATACTCATTGAATCTTGATCTGGACTCGCTTCGACGCTATGAGTGATTGAGGCGAGTCGGTTCTCGCGGCGAGCGGCGGATTCGTGGAGATTTCCTTGACTTCCGCTGGAAAGACCGCACTATAAATTCAGGAATATCGCCATTTGCGGGAGCCGGCATCCGGTGCTGACCAGAAAATGGAATCCGCAGACGACTGTTTCTCACTCCCGGTGGCATCATCGTGCGACGATGCACCATGAAGGAGGCTGGAGACGATGAAGGTCAGGCTGACGATGGGCGTCATGGCGGTGCTTTTGGGTGCGATCCTCATCGGCCAATTGCGGGCTGGATTTGATCGCCAAAATCGCAGCCTTGCTGTCAATTCAATCTCACATCGAATCTCCGCTCCGGCTAAACGCCCCCCGGCCTCGCCTTTGGGAAAAAAACTCGGCCTGTCCGGCCCCGACATCATTGTCAGCCGCCTGGACTCCATCACAAAGTATGGCACGATCGGATCGATTACCGGCTATGCCGCCAGCACAACGTGCTGCAATCTCGGCGATATGGAAGCGGAATGGTTTGATACCGGGCCCAACGCAAACAAGCATCCGCTCATCGGGCAGAATATCTATCGCTATCTGAACGGCAGGATGGAGCACATCGGCATGAGCTGGCTGAAGCATGCCTTTTGTGCCTTTGATCAAAACGATCTAACCAACTGCGCCGTCTGTCAGACGAGTGGATCTTGCGATACACTCGGCATCGGTTGCTCAGATACATACACCACCGCTCACAACGCCTCTCAGACCAGTCTCGGTCCCAGATCAGAGGTCAATTCATCCACCGGCGTCTATCCCTATCCGTATGTCCTCAACTGGAACCAGTCCGGCAACTCAATCTTCAAACGACTGCAAATAGATATTTCTGATCTGGACCCCACTCCCAACGCCGGGGCGCGGTATTTTCTGGAGGTGAATTATCTCACTACGGATGAACCAGCCTGGGGCAATCAATACAACAACGCCGCCTACCGGGAGTGCTTCGTCGGCACGTTCACCACGAGCGGCTATAACCTCACCTACGGTGCGCCACCAACTCAGCCTCAGAAGACCGCCATCCATGCCTGGCAGGACATTGATCCCAGTGTCACGCTGGTCGAAGTCGATGTGCCGGGGGATGGACGATTCATCGTCGGCTACCGGATCACCGACAATGGCGATGACACCTGGCATTACGAATACGGCATCTACAACCTGAATTCCGATCTCAGCGCCCGGAGTGTTTCACTGGCTGCACCGTCTTGCTTGAGCATGACCAATATCGGCTTTCATGATGTGGCGTATCATTCCGGCGAGCCTTATTCAGGAGCCGACTGGACCGGAGTAGTCGCAGGAGATCTCCTGACCTGGAGTACGGATACCTTCGCCACCGATCCCAACGCCAACGCTCTCCGCTGGAATACCCTGTACAACTTCCGCTTCGATGCGGATGCGCCCCCCGGCCTTGGAAGCCTGACTCTCGGGATGTTCAAACCCGGTCCCATTACCAGTGTGCTGGTGCCGGTGATGATCCCCGATCCCGGAATCTGCGCTGCCGACATTGCCGGCGGGGACAATGTCATCAACGTGACGGACCTGCTTCTCCTGCTCGCCGAATGGGGCAATCCCGACAGCCCCGCCGACATCAGCGGTTCGGGGGTCTGTCCCGACGGCACAGTAAACGTCACCGATCTCCTCACCCTCCTCGCGGCGTGGGGGGTGTGTCCGTAGCGCGAGCCGGTTCGTCAGTCTGCCCGGAACAAGTCACGAGAGGGTCAATTTTGGGGGGGCGGCCCGACCAGCAGATTTCGCTTCAATTTCACGAGATGCGTTATACTGGTGCAAAACAGGTCGGCGACGGTGCCGGACGAAGGTCAAATGGGAAATGTCGGTTAAAAAATTAACACGTCGTATGAAACTGGCTGTTGCCCTATTGTTTTTTTTGGTGGTCACGCCCACCTTCGTGCATGCCCAATCCCCGAGCGGCCGCGCATCTCTCGAAGAAAAGGCCAACGCCGCTCTTGGCTTGCGGGCAAGCCGCATCGTAAAGCTTGCGGTCCCCGCTGCACCTGCCAGTCCCATGAACGTGCGGATCCCCTTTGACCAATCGGAGATAACCCTCAACCTCTATGTCCATTCGATTCGAGCGCCGGGCTATCAACTGCTGACCCAGCTCGATGACGGCTCGATCATTGAAGTCGATCCCGGGCCCGTGCGCACCATGCGAGGATCGATTGCCGGAGAACCCGGCAGTCATGTCGCCGCTTCACTGTTGGAGGATGGACTTCACGCGAACATCACGCGGGCAGATGGTCGTCGTTTCTGGATAGAGCCGCTGTCGCGCAATCTTCCTGAAGCCGCGTCCGCCGATCACGTGATTTACGACGCGAAAGACGTACTCCCAAACGGCGGCACGTGCGGCATGCCCGAAATGATGCTGGCCGATCACCGGTTCGCGGAGCTTCTCGCCGCACCCCCGATCGCAAAGAGCGTGACGGGGGTTCCCTGCATTGCCGAACTGGCCTGCGATGCCGACGTGGAGTACTACATCGACCAGGGATCGAGTGTGCCGGCGGTTGAGGCCTGGATCAGTACGATCATCAATAATGTCAATGTGCAGTACGAACGTGATGTGGACCTCACCCACCAGATCACGACGATCATCGTGCGCACCGGCAACCGGAACTCCGACCCCTACACCACCAACAAGCCCGACGACCTGCTGTGCGAGTTCATCACCGAGTGGACCAATAACCAGACGGCAATCCCCCGCGATGTCGCCCAGCTTTTCACTGGACGCAGGGTTCAGGCCGGCACGATCGGCATCGCCGCGGACA
>JADFSH010000020.1 GCA_022560875.1 Planctomycetota bacterium
GAAGACACCCACGACCAAGCTGCCGAAGAAGGGTCAGGTCAAGCGGTATCTCTGCACCTCGGCACAGAATAACACCCACCTCCACGAGGGGCTGTGGGAAAATCTCCTGGCTTTCGCGGAGTATGCGGACGCGGAAATTCTGGTGAGCCGGTTCGCCTACCAGCGCAGCGGTCTTAACCGTGGCGGCGACAAGGCGATCTGGACCAAGAAGTTTGACGAGCGTTTGACGGACCCCAAAAAGGAAATGCTCTACGGCTCCGACCGCTACGTCTGGTTCCCCGAAATCTACGATGGCTACATTTCCGATGACCGGCTGGAGCTGGCTCCCGGTCTCGTGTGGTGCGGTGAGTGGCAGCGCAGCCCGACGACGGTCAACCCGCTGTCCGGGTTCCAGGTCTACACCGGTCAGAAGTCTGCGATCTTCCCGCACGTAAAGTTGTGCATGGAGAGTGTACCCACGTCGAAGCACGAGCCCGCCAAGTTCAACTACACCACCGGCACGATCACGATGCGCAACTACATCCAGAAGGGGGCCGGGCTCAAGGCCGAGTTCCATCACTGCTACGGTGCAGCCCTGGTCGAGGTGGATAGCGATGGTGACTGGTTCGTGCGCCAGATTAGCGCCGACAGTGACGGGACGTTCTATGACCTAGACGTGATGGTGAAGGACGGCGAGGTCACGACCGGCCACCGCATCGCGGGGCTGACCCTTGGCGATATGTTTGAAGAAGAATTCCGGGAGTTCTTTCAGGCCTATCTGGCGCTGTGTCGGTAGCTGGCCGGCAAGAGCAGCCTCACATGAGTGCCTGAATGCTTCGCGCTAACGTCGCTCACCGATCCGGCTTTTCAAAAACCACCATCTTCTGTCTATCCATGGAACCGAGTATGCTTTCCCCCTTCATTTCAAGGATGGCTCCCTCTGCCATCAACACGGCTTTGTGAGCGGCTTTCTCAGGCGAGATCTTGTTGTTGGCGACCGACTCGCCAAACCCCCCAAGTGCTCCCGCAACCAGTTGATTGAGAAGTTCCTGGTTCTCATGTGAATCGTCAGTCATTGAGCGTTCCTTGTATTGAACTGGTCAGGATAGAATCAACATCCCCGGCAGCTGAGTGATGGCACTCATACTATCTGCACATTGACATATAATGCAGCAAAAATAAGGAATATCGGCCTTCAAGATGGACAGGAGAGCGGGGATGGGCAGACGCGGAGCAGCAATATCGGCAATGCATTCAACCCGGCCCAACACCTCGTAGATCTCGATATACAATCAGGTTATGTCTCGAAACGCCATTTTGATGAGCCTGGGAACGATGTTGATCATCGGGGCGGTGGTCGTTTTTGCCCTCTCCACTATCTTCGGAAATGCCGACCGGCGTTTGCCCGATCCCCCGGTGCTGGCGGATCTGAGCGGACTCAACGCCGAGGCTGCCGCTCTCATCCAGGCCAAGCATAAGACGGCCCGGGATCAGCCCCATGATGTGGTCGCCCGCAGCGAACTGGCCATGGCCTATCACGCCAATGCCATCCTTGACGAGGCCGCTCAGACCTATCGCCAGGCCAGCAGCCTCGATCCCGACAATGCGAAGTGGTGGTATCTGCTGGGGCGGATTCAGAAGCAAAATGGCGAGTTGGAGGCGGCCCATGCCTCCCTGAATCGTGTCCTGGCCCTTGATGAAAGCTACACCCCGGCCCAGGTTCGACAGGGCTTCTGGCTTCTCGAACAGGGCCTCATCGATGAAGCGGAAGCATCGTTTACCCGAGCCGTGGCGCTAGAGACTGACAACAGAAATGGCCGTATTGGCTTGGCGCGGATCGCGCTGCAGAGGGACGATTCTTCTGACGCGCTGGAAACATTGGTAACGCTACGTCGGAAACACCCGACAGATCGGTACATCCAGTATCTGCTGGGCATGGCATACCGACAAAACGGGCAGATTGACCTGGCCCGAGCCGAACTTGCGGTGGGCGTAGGGGGGGTAATGAGTTGGAGCAGGCTTGATCCCTGGACCGAAGAGATGCTGTCATTTCAAACCAGCTTTCGTGCGGATTATGACCTCGCGAAGAAGTACCTCACCGCGGGAAAGCCCTCCGAGGCGATTCCCCTTCTCCGGAAAATGACGCAAGAATTCCCCGATAATCTTCCCGTCATCATCAGCCTCGCCGGCGCGCACTCAGGTATGAATCGGTTTGAAGAGGCAGTGGTTATTCTTCAGAGAGGTCTCGAAATTGCCCCCGATCACTTTGCCCTGCATCTCAACCTGGGATCGGTCTATCAACGTCTTAATCAATTGGAACCTGCGTTGAAGCACACCAACGAGGCCATCCGCCTGCATCCAACCCTGTTCAACTCCCATTTTCAGAGAGCCCAGATCCTGTTCATGATTGGGAGACTGGCGGATGCCGCCGACTCTCTGAAAACCACGATTGAATACGACACGAAAAACCAGCCCGCCTATTCCCTGCTGGTGGTCACCCTCACGCGATTGAATCGGTTCGGTGAACTGGAAGAAACCCTCAAGCAGATGATCAACTTCTTCCCCGGAACACCTGACCCTCACGCCATGCTGGCCAGCCTCTATCGTGAACTCGGACGAATCGAGGAGGCCCGCGCCATCATCAACCGGGCGATGGATCTGTATCCTGGCAATCGACAGTTTATCGATATGAAAAATTCGCTCTCCTTGCCGTCATCCTCTCCCTGAACGAAATGAGACTCATGCGATTTCTTATTTGTCACACCCTCATCTGCGTGATCTGCCTTGCGGGCGGCTGTTCAAAGAACACCCCCGAATCGCCGGAACCCGATCCCGCCCCCAGTCCCGTCATGGAACCATCCCCTGCCGAAGCACCCTGGTTCGTTCGACATGACGACAACAATGGCATCGACTTCGTTCACGACTCCGGTCATATCGAACGTCATCTCATGCCCGAGATGGCCTGCGGCGGCGTGGCGTTGTTCGACATGGACAACGACGGCGACCTCGACGCATACCTGATCCAGAATGGATACATCTCAGCGGAGCCGGGTCAACGCCCCCCCAATCAGCTCTATCGCAATCGCGGGGATGGCACCTTCGAGAACGTCACCGAATCAAGCGGCACCGGGGACCGCGGATTCGGCATGGGCGTCGCCTGCGGAGACTACGATCAGGACGGTGATATTGATCTCTACATCACCAACTTCGGACGCAATGTCCTGTATCAAAATGACGGCACGGGCCATTTCACCGATGTCACCGCCGCCGCCGGCGTCGGCCATGAGGGCTGGAACACCGGTGCGGGATTCTTCGATTACGACCTGGATGGCGATCTGGACCTCTTTGTCTGTCAATATCTCTTCTGGAGCGTGAGCACCGAAATCGACTGTTACAACAGCCTGGGGGTTCTGGATTACTGCAGCCCCAAAAACTACAAGACCCCCGCTCCCGATCTGATCTATCGCAACAACGGCGATGGCACCTTCACGGATGTTTCCGCAGAAGCGCGTCTGGGGACGAGTCTTGGCACCGGACTGGGTTTTGTCGCCGGAGACTTCAACAACGACGGCTGGCTCGACGTGTTCATCGCCAACGACCAGATGAAAGACCACCTCTGGATCAATCAGAAGGACGGCAGTTTTGTCAATGACGCCCTGCTGGCGGGTTGTGCCGTCGATCAGGATGGCATCGAGAAAGCGGGAATGGGCGTCACGATCGCCGACATCGACGATGACGGCGATCTTGACCTGCTCGTATGCAATCTCAATCACGAATCCGACTCCCTTTATCGCAACGACGGCGGATACTTCACCGATATCACCTCCCAGGCCGGACTCGGGGCAGTCAGTCGGATATTCACGCGTTTCGGCATGGCGTGGCACGACTTCAACCACGACGGACTGCTTGATCTTTATCAGGCCAATGGCCGGGTCGAGAGGAAGGCAAAGTCGTTTTCCGATGACCCCTACGCCGAACCCAACCTGCTGTTTCGCGGAATCGCCCCGGCAAAATTCACAGAGCAACTCCCCCGGGGAGGGACCGCCGAAATGCTGTACGGAACCAGTCGCGGGGCGGCGTTCGGCGACATCGACAATGATGGCGACATTGACATTCTGGTTCTCAATCGAGATGACCATGTCTACCTGCTCATCAACGAAGCTCCCAAGCAGGGTAACTGGATCATGTTTCGCGTGCTCAACCGGCACGGCTCAGATGCCCTGAACGCCATCGTCTCCATGCAGGTCGGGGAGCGGAAGGTGAGGGGAGACGTCCGGGCCGCCTACAGCTACCTCGCCAGCAACGATCCCCGCGTCCACTTCGGGCTGGGCAACACGCAAAAGGTGTCCAACGTCACCATCACCTGGCTCGACGGCACGAAAGAATCATTCGGCGACTTTGATGCTGATCAGATCGTCGAACTGCGCAGGGGGCAGGGTGAAATCCCGCCGTAACTTGCGGGTGAGCTTTGAATCCCCAGCCGGCATCTGAATGAGCAGGTTGAGGCAGAATTGGTTCACACTTTTCGTCCCGGACCTTCTCCCAGAGCGTTTCAGGTGCGGTGAGGGATGCGATCCTGACTTCACTCCCCGGCGCGGCCCGCCCGCCCCCCTGGCCCCCCTTACGCTGAGTTCTCCCCCACTCTTGCTGTAGTCCAGCCCCGGGGGTCTTCACGACCCAGTGCTTTCCAGCAGGCCTCCAGCAAGGCATTGCGGCCTTCGCCGGTTACGCCG
Organism: Planctomycetota bacterium; assembly: GCA_022560875.1. Lineage (GTDB taxonomy): Bacteria > Planctomycetota > Phycisphaerae > Phycisphaerales > SM1A02 > JADFSH01. Next base: position 4,713 of record JADFSH010000020.1, read on the forward strand.
CTGGTGACCAGCGGTCGTTCGCCCTTTTTCATGCCGAGTCTTCCGGCGATCTCTTCGATTGTGTCTTCGCGCTGATCCTCGGGCAGGAGGTCGATCTTGTTGAGCACGATGATCTCGGGCTTTTCGGCCAGGGCCGGGGAATAGTCGCGCAGCTCCGCACGGATGGCATCATGTGCCGCGACCGGGTCGCCGCCATCAATCGGGGCGATGTCCAGCAAATGGACGATCACGGTGGTACGCTCGATGTGGCGGAGAAATTCATGACCAAGTCCCGCCCCGCCCGCGGCACCTTCGATAAGACCGGGGATGTCAGCGATGACAAAGCGACGATTGTCGCTCAGCTCCGCAATGCCGAGGTTCGGGGATAGCGTGGTGAAGGGATATTCGGCAATTTTCGGCGTGGCCTTGCTGATCGCCGCAAGCATGGTGGATTTGCCCGCATTGGGTTTGCCTACGAAGCCGACATCGGCGATGAGCTTGAGTTCCAGACGCAGGGTCATTTCCACCCACGGCTCGCCGGGTGTGCACTCACGCGGCGTCTGGTTGGTGGAAGACTTGAAATGCTCGTTGCCGAGACCGCCGTTGCCGCCCGGGGCGACGATAAATCGCTGGTCGTGCTCGCAGATATCGGCAAGCAACGCCTGAGTTTCATGCTCATAAACCAGAGTGCCCAGAGGAACGGGAACCAGCAGATCAACCCCGTCGGCCCCGTGCATGGATTTTCCCATGCCGTGCTGGCCGTTTTTGGCACGGCGATGAGGATGCCGACTCAAGGCGAAGAGGGTGGATTCACTGGAGTCGCCGACGAGAATGACATCGCCACCTTTTCCCCCATCGCCGCCATCCGGTCCGCCCTTGGGAATGAATTTCTCACGACGAAAACTGAGGCAACCTGATCCGCCTTTCCCGGAGCGGACGAAGATTGTAGTGCGATCGACAAGCATGGGTTACGAAGGCATTGAGGTTTGAAGCATCATCGCAGGGAGATAATCGAAACGGGGCGTCCAAAAACGCCCCGAGCTGGGAAGTCACATGATCGGGGGCCGCTCAGGCGATGCTGAGGGTCTTTTCCACGGCGGCGTACTGGGGGATACTCGGGTCGCTGGGCACCACATCCACGAATCGACCCCGGAAACGGACATTGCCATCGGCGATGGAGAACAGGGTGTCGTCGCGTCCCCGCCGGACCAGATATCCGGCTTTGAATTTCGTGCCGCACTGACGGACAATAATGGCACCCGGTTTGGCAACCTGTCCACCATAGAGTTTGATGCCGCGGTACTGCGGATTGGAATCGCGCCCGTTGCGAGTCGAACCTTGTCCCTTTTTATGTGCCATCGCTCATGCTCCAGAACCCTAGTCTCGTGATTATTGCGGTCATAAGGCCTTCCCCGACCTCAAAATCAGGTCGTGGAGCGTAGCACTTTCGACGCTTCAAGTCCAATTACGGGGATGAATACAATCCGATTGGATGCCGGGAAGGGTTACTGGGGATCCGGTGGCCGGGAGCCGGGGGTCGGGGGAACCTAAGTTCCGGGAGGACCAGGTTCCGGGGGGTCCCGGGGGGGTTATCTGAGGATCCACTTCTTTGAACTGAGTTCGATCGGACGTGATCCGCGAGCTAAGGCATCGCCGGGAATAAGGTAATTACGCTGGATGGTCTTGTAGAGTATGACCTGTTCGCTGGTGATGGGATTTCGGACGCGGATCGTCTCGCCACTGATCCCGGAGATGAACATGGTGATCTCGTTGACCTGCAGGACACGGGCAGGCCAGATGACAAGTCCGTCACGAGCGTTTTCGGGGCCCTGAAGCAGATCACCAATGATCTCATTCTGGGTCTCGATCATCTCATTGCCCAGAAGATCCTTGAGCATGGCGGTAATAGTGGAGGGTACGCCCTTGCCGGATTCGAGGATTTCACCGACATCGGTGAAAAGTGTGAATTTGGGGGCCCAGATGCGATCGCGTTTCGTGCGATTCGTGACCGTGTAGTGCATCCACCAATAGGCTTCATTGGTTTCCTGATCCACGTATAATCGAAAATCGCCGGCCCTGAACTCGAATTCCCATCGAAATGGCGTGCCGGCAGGCACAGGATAGGCACTGGCCAGGCATGCCACAGCCAGAAGAGCCAGCAGACTGACAGAAAATTGAGGGATCACCCGTGGGTTACACCGAATCATAGACATGGGATGACTCCATTACCTGCGTTCACCATAATGTAACCTGCTGAGCCGGTCGGTCAATGGCTTTTCGTGTAATGACTATTTCGCATTCCAACCACGATCAGTTGCTTTCCCCTGGAGAAGAGGGGCCAGGTCCGATAGTCCGCGTGAAACCTGACCGCCTGAGAGAGGCGGTAGAGCGTCTCACGGCCAGCGGGGCGGAATCTGACCCCGATCATACCCACCAATTCATTCGATTTGCCCAGGAAAACAAGATTGATCTTGATGCCTTTTGGGCCCGCCTGAACTCCCGGGGTCGCATGATACACTCCGTTTTGTGTGTTCCCAGCCCGGGTCGGACGTGTATGGTCTTCTCCAGCAACCCGACGGGAGCGTCTGAGATGCGCTCGATCGCCGGCATCATCGACCATGCATGTCTTGAATTGACAGAAAGCGGGATTGACCTCGCACAGGCTCTGCTCGAGCCGGGGGAGACCCTTCTTCGTGATGCCTATCTGCACGCGGCCTTCACCGAGCTGGCGATGCTGAGCTATCTGGAGAGGCCGTTACCCTCCCCAAGGCATAAACCTGAAGTGCAATGGCCCGAAGGCATTACCGTTGAATCGTATCAGGAATCGAATTGGGATGAACTGATGGATGTACTCGACACGACCTACGAAGAAACGCTCGACTGTCCGGGTCTGTTCGGCTTGCGAAAGACCGTAGATATCCTGACCGGACATCGGTCGTCCGGAAGGTTTGATCCTTCCTTGTGGACAATCTTGCGCATCGAAGGAATCGCAAGCGGCTTGTTATTGTTAAACTCAGCACCGGCCAGTCGCAGTGTTGAGTTGGTGTATATGGGATTGGCCTTGAAGGCGCGGGGAAAAGGTCTCGGGACTCAGCTTCTCAATCACGGACTCTGCTTACTGGCGGGTCGCTCGGAGTACAACATCACGCTCGCAGTCGATGAACTTAATGCGCCTGCGCTCGCAATGTATCGCAGTGCCGGATTTCGTCGCACGCTGCGCCGTCGTGCGATGGTCAGGTCAATTCAAATCACTGATGTCACTGATTGATAACTCGTCAGCGCAGTCGGAATGACAGTTTTCCACGATGCATTGACATACGGGGGTAGAGCCGGTGGATGAAACTTTTTCAGGAAATCTTTTTGCCCACCGCTACGCGATATCAGCCCGACCTGACCCGCGCGCACCGAAAAAAGGACTTGTGAGAGTTGCTCGTGAGCCCTACGCTTCAAACATCATTCAAGGATGAATGATTCAACGTAGCGGTCATGCCAAGAGCAAGTCTTCTGCGTGAGGAGAAAGCCAACGCGAACGACAGCGGCGGTTTCCTGCATCACCCGGCGTGGATGGATCCCGCACAATTCAAGCTGACGATCTGTCGCCCGGACTGCGTGACGCTGTCCGTGCGCCGATGTCGCACACCGATTGCACTCGAGAGAACCCGGAGCGTTCACTCTCGAGAAAAAGAACCACGAGTGTTGTGAAAAGAGGAGTGTTCCGTGCCCGCAAAAACAAAGAAAACCGGAAACCGGCCCGCCACCAGGACAACCAAGTCGTCACAGGCCATTTCCCGGAAACTCTCCAAGCGAATCGGGGAACACAAGTACGACATGTGGTTCGGTCACGCCCGGATGGCGATTCAGGGGGATCAACTCGACATCGCCACCGACAGCGAGTTTGTCGCGAACTGGATCGGCACTCACTTCGCAAGTGACCTGCGCGGGGTCGCAGAAGAAACGCTTGGCAAAAATGCCAGCATCAACGTCCATGTCGCACCGAACCTTTTTGGTCGCGAGGAGGACGATCGAAAACCCTCCGAACACGACGACGCCTCCCCGGTCGCAAAACCAGACTCCCGACGCGAAAAAAACCGCAAGACCGACCGTTTCGGCCAGCGATCCTCCTCTCGCAGCCCCGCGTTGAAGCAGTTCTCCAAATTCATCGTCGGCGAAAGCAATCGGCTGGCGCATTCCGCGGCGATTCGACTGGTTCAGGATACGGAAGCCTCGCCCATCTCCCCACTCTTCATTCACGCTGAATGCGGTCTGGGAAAGACCCACCTGCTTCAGGGCATTTGTCACAGCTTTGCCGAAACCACCGGTCGCCCCCACAAGGTGCGCTATATCACCGCCGAGCAGTTCACCAATGATTACATCACCGCCATACGCGGCAACACCCTCGACCGTTTTCGCGCCAAGGTTCGCAAGCTCGATCTTCTCGCCATCGATGACGTTCACTTTTTTTCCAATAAAGTTCGAACCCAGAGCGAATTTCTGCACACGCTCGACGAGATCGATCTCAGCGGTTCACGCGTCGTCCTCGCCTCCGACGAACACCCGAGGAAGATCCGAAAATTCAGCCAGGCTCTTATCAGCCGTTTCCTTTCCGGAATGGTCGTCAAAATCGAGCGCCCGGACCGCGCAACCAGAATTGAGCTGATCCGGCAGATGTCCGTCGTGCGCGGTCTTCGCGTCAGCCAGGTGGCAGTGGAGGAAATTGCCGCTCATTGCGTCGGATCAATACGTGAACTCGAAGGGGCGATCACCAAGCTCTACGCGCTCAAGACGCTCATCAATCCATCCGGCGACGAACTCGCGGATGGCGGCGGATCGCCCTCCGACGAGATTGGACTGGTCATCGCCGAACAGCTTTTCAAGGATCAGGGTTGGCAGCCCACCACCCCGATCCGAATGGGCACGATCCTCGATCATGTATGCGACCGGTTGGCCATCAGCCGGGCGGATCTGTTGAGTTCGGGCCGGCATCGCAGGGTCGTCCTTGCCCGAGCCCTCGTCGCCTATCTCGGTCGGGATCTGACAACGCAAAGCTATCCGGAAATCGCCCGGGAACTCGGTCGTTCCTACCACTCCACGGTACATACCGCTGCACAGCGGTTAAAAAAGCAGATGCATGAAAATGCGAATATCGATCTTGGGGGTTCGGAAAAGCCCGTACCTCTAAGAGAACTCGTTGATCAACTCCGTCATGAAATTTTGAAAGCCACGGGTAAATCCTGACCATTTCCCGCGGAGCATTTCATACACGACACGGTGATCGAGTACACTGCCCCGATGCCTCAGTGGTTCCTGCCCCGACTACTCGCATTGGCTCTTGTTCTGCCCGCAATGTCATTCACCGCGGTCGGCGATTCAGTCGATGCGGCCATCCGCCAGCTTCGAAAAGCCATCCTTCGCCAGAGAGATGGCAGTCACCTGCCCCGGCTCGCTTCCCTGAGACAACTGGATGACCCAACCCTCATGCCGGTTTTTGAGCATCTGGCGACGAGTCCGGAATGGCAAGTGCAAGTACACGCTATCCTCGGTATGGCCGAAATCACCGAACCAAGTCGAATCTCCCCGGATCACCTCTTACGACTTGGTTCGCTCCCCCAGGAAACAATCATCGCCAACGCCATTGACATGCAACTCATTGCCCCGGATCAGTTTGCCGTTCTGCTCGATGACGAAAGGCTTGGGGAGATGTCCCGTCTGCTGCTCCTGGCCGAGTTGATACTACTCAATGAACCGGTGGATATTGAGCTCCTGCGTCATTCGGCATCCAGTACCGATCTGCGGATCTCCGCCTTGGCGTCAAGCCTTCTGGCGCGACACGGCAATCCATCGGCCCTGACTGCGTTTGCCAACCAATTGACCGGGATTGCCAGTGAAATACGAAACCAGAATCTGATTCTCATCCTGGAGATGATCCGACAGTACGACGCCCGGGCGGCGACAAACTGGATCGTCGATCTGCTTGCCCAGGATGGTGTCCACACGGAAGTCGCCTACCGGGGAACATTGACACTGCTGGAACTTGATATCCAGGCAGGTTTGACGGCATGGAATGAGTTTCTCGGTGAAAACCCCACGCATCGCCAACTCGTCCGGTACGGCCTGGTTCTACTTGCCAGTAAAGCTGATATTCCAGCCTCCGCCTATGACAAATTGCAAAGCGACGAAGAACTGATCCAGATCATGGTGCAACTCGGTAAAGTCGCCGCCCGGAAGGAGGATCAATCCGAGGCCTTTATCGACCTTCTCGAGCTCAGGCATCGCAAGTCTACCATATGGGCCTTCATGGCGCTGGAGGAACTTGAAGCCGAGCAGGCGTCGGTGGTGTATCTGCATCTCATCGATCGACTGGATGACGATCAAAGGGAACAACCACAACGTACCGCACTGGCCATACGCGCCGTTTCCGCTCTCATGGAAATCCGACCCCAGCTCGTGCTCGAACGACTCGCGCGAGCCAAAGACAACAGCATCACGCAGCAGGCTCTTCTCCTGGGGTTGTTTGGAACCGACAATCCCGCGGCGGGACAAGCCGCAGCAGCTCTCACCCGTATTGGCTTCGATCGCGCCGACTCGCTGGCCCTGATCCTCATGGCCAAACATATTCAGATGCTTGAGACGCGAGACCGGGACATTCTGGGTACCATCGCCTCCGGAGGAGGCCGAGTATCAGAATCACTTCAAACCCAGGCCGCCTGGCTCTATCTCAGACACTCCGGAGCAATCCCGAGCGCTCTGCCGCAATTGCTGAACTGAAACTGATTCAATCCAATAACCGTTTGCGCGTAAGCGACATCGTCCAGTGAACAACGAAATCCCCCTCAGTTATCCCGACATCACCGAAGACGATATCCGCGCGGTCACACGATCTCTCCGTAGCGGTAGACTCAGTATCGGCCCGCAACTGGAGGAATTCGAGCGGCTTGTCGCCCTCCACGCCGGGCGCACCTATGGCATCGGGGTCAACTCAGGCACGGCGGGACTTCATCTCGCGCTGCTGGCACTTGGGGTGGGACCGGGCGACGAGGTTATCACCCCCGCTTTCAGCTTCATCGCATCCGCCAATTGCATCGTCTATGTGGGGGCGACCCCCGTCTTTGTTGACTGTGATCCGCGCAGCCTCAATATGCGAATCAAGGATGTTGAAAGCAAAATTACGGAAAAGACCAAAGCCATCATCGGCGTGGAGGTGTTCGGCAATCCCGCGCACATGAACGAACTCGCTCAACTCTCGCGTCGTTATGAAATCCCCCTTGTCGAGGATGCCTGCGAAGGGCTGGGCGGGCGCTCAGGAAACGATCAGATCGGTTCTTTCGGCCGACTCGCCGTCTTTGGCTTCTACCCCAATAAACAGATCACCACCGGAGAGGGAGGCATGATCGTAACCGACGACGACCGTCTTGCCGATCTCTGTCGCTCTCTTCGCAATCACGGGCGGGTTGATCATTCCTCGAAATCAGAAAATGGCACCAGCAACGAACTCGGCACCTGGCTCTCGCATGATCATATCGGTTACAACTACCGGCTGAGCGAATGCCACGCCGCTCTCGGTTGCTCACAGATGAATCGTCTGGACGAGATCATCGAGCAACGCCAGCGTGTCGCCGCTTCTTATACGCGAAGATTGCTCGCCAACCCCGATATCATCATCCCCACCATCGAGCCCGATGTGTTCATGAGCTGGTTCGTATACGTCATCCGACTGAGCGATCGATTCACCTTTTTCGATCGGGACACCATCATCGATGGGCTGCGCCGTCATGACGTGGGGGCGTCGAACTACTTCCCTCCCATCCATCTGCAACCGCCTTACCGATCGATGTTCGGCTACAAGCCGGGCGATTTTCCCGTCTGTGAATCCATCAGTGAACGCACCATCGCCCTGCCGATGTTCACCCGCCTGACGGACCGGGAAATCGATCTCGTCTGCCAGACGCTCGAAGTGATGATGATGCGGATCACCTTCTCACGAGATTGAATGTCATCTGCTCTAGCTGGGAGGGATCATTCTCCGCAAATGACGACCGAACTCGATCGTCTTGCTCACAATCTCCGACATCGAGTCCTTCACGATGATGCGGTCACCATTAATCAGCGTGATCGTGGTGTCGGGGTTCTCCTCCACGGTGCGGATAAGATCCGCGTTCACCACGAGGGGTTTTCCATTCAGTCGAGTGGTTGTGATCATGGCTCAGATCTCATATCACGATGTCGGAAACGCTATCGACCGAGGATGAGAAGCTGGTCGAGCAGTTCGTCGGTGGTGGTGATGACCCGGGCCGCGGCGGAATATCCCGTCGAAGCCAGGATCATGTTGATGAATTCCTGGGAGAGATCAACATTGGACAGTTCAAGAGCACCACCGATCATTCGGCCCGTGCCGAACGACAAAGGCTCGGTGATGATGGGGGAGCCGGAGTTCGGGCCGGCCCGGAAGAGATTGTTACCCGTGTCGACCAGTCCTTCGGGATTGGAGAATTTGGCGATGGCGACCTGGCCGATGGTCCTGGTCAGGCCGTTGGTGAACGATCCGGAGATCACTCCGGTTTCTCCGATTGAGAAGGCGCTCAACGTGCCGATGGGCGATCCATCCTGAAAAATTGAGGCCAGATTGCTGGACGAATTCGTCAGGGCCGATACCTTGTTCGTGGGAGAATTGAATTCCATCTGCACGATCAGGGGACTGATCGCACCGTTGGTTCGCGTCAGAGTGAAAGCCTGGTTGGTGGCGGAAACAAACGCACCGTTTCCGTCGAAGGTGACTTCCCCCAGCCCGATGACACGATCCAGCGCATCGTTATCCGATGATTCAACGATGAATTCCCACACTGTTCCCTGCCCGACGATGGTTTTCTGCAGCACGAAAGTGATGTCAACCGTCAGCGGCGAACCCAGCGAATCAAACACGACATAGGATGTCAGCACCGATTCACCATCGGCAGCGGTCGATTTGCTCATGATGAAAGGTTGGCTGATGGCGGTGCCGGTGTTGGAGGCGACGATGTTTGCGGAATCTATCGTGAGTGCCTGAGCTTCACCTTCGTTGCCCTTGATGGAGAGTATGCCGCTGGCAAACGACGCAATGCCGCCCAGTGAACTCGCCCCAATCGTGGATGAATCCAGACCGAGGACATCGTTGAGAAATACCAAGTAATCATTGAACGTGGTCCCGAAGTCTTCCGTGCCAGCCACTGCCGTCGAGGAGAAGGCGAATTTGTGGATACCCAGATCCTTACCCCCTTTCTGAATGCCATCTATGGTGATGATCGTTCCTGCGCCTCCCTCAAAGGCCTTCAACGATCCGCCCGCCCCATCGTCTATGTACAGGTCGTTTCCCACCACCGTCAGGTCGAGGGTGCTGGTGGCAAGTGTAGTCAGCGCGGCGTCGGTATAAAACGCCCGGCTGTCATGCACCGATCCGGTCGTTGCGACCGTCCCTGATGCATTCAGGTTGCCATTGAAAGTCACGTTGCGAGTGGCTTCAGCGAGGGTCAGTGATCCGACGGGGATGTTCAATTCAACGAGCGTGCCGGGCACGATCTTGAAATTGGAGTCCACATCGTAGCCCATCAGCCTCGCTCCCCCGATGGACACCAGATCGTCCGAGGAATTTCGCTGAAACGATCCAACCCGGGTGTAAAATCGCTCACCACCAAAAGTGACGATGAACAAACCGTCGCCCTCGATGGCAACATCGGTGGCCACTCCGGTCGCGGTAATGGAGCCCGTATTGAAGTTACGCTGCGTGCCCGCGATGGAGGCCCCGAGACCAATCTGCGTGGGATTAGTGCCGCCCGTGTTTGAATTCGGGGTCGTGCCCAGCGAGAAATTGCGACTGAAGATCGGGGTGAAGAGAATACGATTGGACTTGAACCCGGTCGTATTCACATTGGCAATGTTGTTACCGATTACGTCCAGGGACCGCGAGTTGACGAGCAGTCCGGAAAGTCCTGTATACAACGCAGTGGTAGAAGCCATGGGTCAGTCTCCTGTTCAATCAGCCGGCAGCCCGGCGAATCCCGGTGTTTTCCTGTTGGCTGGATACTTTCGCCGGCAATTGCCGGGCGAGATACGCCTGCTCTATCTGTCGGGCCACCACGGGCGGAATCAGTCCGTTACCCGGCAACTTCAGCTCGCCTGATCCCTCGGCGACGTAGACTGCCGCGTCGAGCTGAGCCAGTTGCGAGTCCTGGTCATCGGTAAGCTCGGAAACCAGGCGGCGGTCGCTCACTTCAAGCACAAGCCCCCGGCCATCAATCAACATGAGGGCGCGTCTTGCGCCTGATTCCTCGGCGACATCCGCCGCGCTGGCCAACCTCGACATCTGCTCATCCGTTATTTCAAGATCGGCTTCAAACTCCAAGGTCACAACCCGATCACTGCGCACCCGACCGTCCGATACCAGCGCCAACAGCTCATCGAAGGAATTCTCCTCCAAGGGAAGGCGACGACGCTTCAGCCCCTCACCGGCATAGGCCGGTCGGACGGGCGGTTCGAGTCGCCTGAGAAGTTGCGTTGGTTTATCTATCATCACGCCGGTGATCCTGTATCGGGTGGGGTGTTACCATGGGGGATGGCATCACAGTTGGTTTCAAGGGATGTCGCCGCCCGGTGTTGGATCTTGTTGAAGATCCTGAAAAACAATGGGATCGACCACCGTCTCCACATTATCAAACGGAATAAAGTCGCCCGTATCGAGTTCGAGGAAGACCTCATCCCCCTGCCGGTTGACGGAGATGACAAATCCCAGGACGCGATCGTTGGTCTGCGAAAGACCGCCCACAATCCGGCCCAGAAGATTACCCGCCGTCGCCATCTTGTTTCCAAACACCAGTGATTCAAGCTGGGCGGTTAGCTTGATGTCAGATTCGATCGAGCGAATCGAATTGAGCTGGTCCAAAAGAGCGGAGGAATCATTCGGCTGGAATGGATCCTGGTTTGCCAATTCGGTGAACATGATTCGGATGAAATCCTCGGAGGTCATTTCACCAAACCCGTTGCTCGGTGAACGCTGTAGCCCGGGAGTGATCGTATTGATACCTGAGATCTGACTCATGACGCTTGGTCTCCTTTCGCGGTGTTCCCTGCCAGTTGCTCAAGGGAGAAATTTTCGAGTCCGTCGATGAGCGAAGAGAACTCGGATTGCCCCCGGTGTCGATCGCCGGATTCGCTGCCTTGTTGATCAGACTGCTGATTCTCCCCTTGTCCGCTCCCACCCTGACGGGACTGATCGTCGGATGCATCCTCGGGCTGGGCCTGAGCGCCCGAACCCTGGTTGATGTGCACATGCAGACGTTCCACCGTCAGTCCCTGGCTTTCCAGGGCGGTCCTGAGGGCGCTCAGGTTCTTGTTGAGCATTGCCTGAGTCTGCTCATTGGTCGCTTCAAAGGTCGCGCTGACCGAACCCCTGCCCAGCACCATCTGGATTCTTAGCTCACCAAGTTCCGGGGGGTCGAGTCGCATGTTCATCACCCCGCCCCGCTGGTTCATCATGGCGGTGAGGCTCCGCATGACACGGCTCATCATGCCACTGTCCTCCACCCCTCCCATGCGATTCGTAAGCGAGGAGGAACCATCGGCTCCTTGAGTGTTTTGCAATCCCCCGGAATCGATCGTGCTCGTGGAAGCCTTGTTCATATTCGTTTGCGTTGATGCAACCAGATTCGCTGACTGGCCGGTGGCATTCTCCAGTCGCACCGCGGCATCGACCTGTAGCGCCCGACTCTGAGCGGGATTCGTCTTTGATTGCGAATCTGATCGATCGGAGTTCTGTCGCGACTGTTCACCCGCGTCATACAGCTTTCCTGCCAGATCCGAAACCGGATTGTGGGCTGTGGCCGGGGATGCGCCGCGCGCCTGCGCATCGGCATTCTGCACTCGATCGCCGGATCCCTGACCGGTCTGGTCCGAGGAGCTCTTGACAGCTGCGGCCTGCAGGAGTGTCGTGTTCTGCTCAATGGGAACTCGGTCGAGATACGGCGCCACAGTGGTCGGCTCTGAAAATGACGAGAAGCCGGCCATTTGCCCCCGAGGCGAGCCATTTGGATTTTCCTCAGTTGCCACTGGAACCTGTGCGGACCGAAGGCTCCGGATGTTTGTCGTGATGGATTCCATCCCCGCCTCACCGACTCCACGATTGATGGCATAATCCTGAGCGACGACGATTCCCGGATCGAGATTGCCGGGGTTTCCGGTAATGACATTATTCGCTGGAATCAGATCTGCCGGAAGCTGCCCAGCTTGAGACGACTGAAAAGATAAAAGCCCGGATGAGATTGCACTTGCGTGGGTTCCGACAAGATTGTTGGCACTTGAAGGCGAATTTTGCGCCCCATCCTGGTTACCTTGCGCTCGGGCATCGGCGGTTTCTGCGGATTGCCTGTTAGCCGATCGTTCGGAGTTACTCTCCACTCGCTCCCCGACATCGCTCTGATTATCATCGTCAACGTGTGTTTCCCGCGAGTCAATCAGGGCTGCGGAATCCTGCTGAGCCACCTCGTGTGAGGTCACTTTTCGATCATCATCAAGAGCAGGCCTGACCTTGAAATCAGGCTTGATACCGTTGTTTTTTGCCTTGAAATTGTTTTTTTCGGATAATCCGGCCTTCGCAAGTGTCTCACGAAATGACGACTTCGGGGTATCGAGTCGTGATGGCGCAGATTTGCTGATCTGGGCGCGAGCAAAGCTCTCAGGGGGCCGGGTTATCAGCATTGGCAAGGACGTCGGCATTACTGGATTCCTGTGAATCAACGGTCCCGAGACCGAAGATCCTCAATTCCTCCAGCAATTCCGCTGCCAAAATGATTTCTTCCGGTGATTTAAATTCCTTGAGTATCTTGCTCGTCGCTCTGGGCTTCATGGCGTCGAGATAAGCGACGGCCTGCTCCCGATTCCCACTGTTGATCAGTTCGATGAGCACTTGCTTGCCTTGTTTGGCGGGCAGGCTTTCATACTGTATGACCGTCTGGGTGAACTGCTCGTTGGTTTTTCTTTCGCGATCAGCCCCGGTTGCCTCCTCCCACCGCCTCCGTTCCTTCTCAAATTCCTCGCGTTCCGAGGCGATTTTCTGATTGAGCAACGAAAATTGCCGGGCATGCATTTCACTCTCGTCTTTCATGCGCTGAGTGGCCAGCAATTCCTGTCTCTGAACATCAGTCATCAATTCGATCTGCCGGGTACTCGACATCTGGAACATACTTGAGTCACGCTCCGGATTCACCGTTGTCTCCCGTTCCTGCTCCTCTTTCTGCATCTTTTCATCAGTCATGGTCATCGCGAACAGCTCGCGCACTGTTCGCACTCGTTCAAGACTCAATCGATCCGAGCCATACATCCAGCCCAGAAACCCAAGCAGTGCCAGCAGATGGACCACGGCAAGAAAGCTCACAACCGACCAGAGTGACTTCATCGCGTTTTCTCCTTACGCGCCGCCGCATTGACGGCAAGTTCGTCCAAGACATCGCGCTCGATTTTTTCCTGCGTCCATTTCCACCGCCTAAACCGATTTTCGCGGAGCAGTTCGACCACGCGTCGCCGGCGAGTGTCTTCCAGCAGTTTGTCCCGCGCCACTTCCTGCCGTTTGTGGAGACCGGCCAGCTCCAGCACAATGCGCTGAGCGTCGCGCATCAGCCGCAATGTACTCCCGGCATGACTCCGCAGCATGGACATGTCCAGCACTCCCGACAAACAATTCTGCTGTTCACTTTTCCCGATCGTGATGGCCTGCTGCTTTCGCCGTATTCGATCCTCCAGCGCATATCGCTCCCGCTGGATATCGGCAACTATACGTTGCGAGGATTCCTCCTCAGCCCGTCGGACTCGAAGTAGTGGTTCCAGAGCAAAGATGAATTTGGACATCGTGATGCAATACCTCAGGCATCAGAGAGATACTGAACTGTTATCAGGCCGGCTTCATTTGCGCGAAAAGCTGGCGCGACGATTCGGCCAACTCGATTAATCGGCGACAAGTATTGGGATACTCCGCCTTTTCCACGGTCGGTTGTTGCAGAAAGCCATCGATTGCCGATTTCAATTCAATCGCCACATCGCAAACCGGGTTGGACCCCTTGGCGTACGCTCCGATATTGATCAATTCTTCCGCATCCTCGTACGCCGCAATAAGCTTTATAAGCTCTTTCCGTGCGGCAATATGTTGCTCATCGCAGACGTCATCCGCGACCCGCGAGATGGAATCCAGCAGATGAATGGCTGGATAGTGGCCTCGGGCCGCGATTTTCCGGGAGAGGATGATATGACCATCCAGCGTACTCCGCGCCGCATCCGAGATCGGTTCCGTCAGGTCATCTCCCTCGACCAGAACAGAATACAGGCCGGTGATCGAACCGGCGCCCTCGACCGCACCGGCTCGTTCGAGCAAGACCGGTAATTGAGAGAAAACGGACGGGGTATATCCCTTCGTCGCAGGCGGCTCCCCGACGGTCAGGCCTATCTGACGTTGGGCTTGAGCGAAACGAGTGATGGAGTCCATTATCAGCAGGACGTCCTTTCCGAGATCGCGAAAATGCTCGGCAACAGTGCAAGCCACCATCGCTGCCCGCACTCGCATGAGCGGTGATTCGTCACTGGTGGCGACCACAAGCACCGAACGTGCCAGCCCATCCTCGCCCAAGGCGTTCTCGATGAATTCACGTACCTCGCGCCCGCGCTCCCCGACCAGGGCGATGACATTGACATCAGCGGACGTGTTGCGGGCGATGACCGAGAGCAGGGTGGACTTGCCCACGCCCGGACCGGAAAATATGCCCACCCTCTGTCCCTTGCCAAGGGTTAACATGCCATCGATTGCCCGAATGCCCGTCAAGAGCGGTTCACAAATATGCCTTCGTTGCAGGGCGCTGGTCAGCGGGGGAATGAGCGGCCGGGCGACGGAATCCATCGGTCGGTCCTTGCCGTCGATCGGGTGTCCGAGTCCGTTGATGATCCGGCCCAGCAGGCTGCAACTGACCTGAACTGTCTGCGCGGACTGTTCTCCGAAGACTCTCATTCCGGGCGCGATGCCGTGTGGCGCGTCGAGCAGCATGACGATGCTCTGCGGGCCGTTGAATCCGATCACCTCTCCGCGGGAAGCATGTGTCTCTCCCATGCCGGATGTTCCCCGGGACTCCAGCCGCACAAGTGAGCCGGTCGGCAGGGGAAGATCATCGACTTGGATGCTCAGTCCCCGTACTGAAGCGATCGTTCCCACAATCTGCTTCGGTTCCAAACGTCGCAGGGTGTCGATTTGTGTGCCGAGAACGGTCATGCCCCGGTATCCTGAGTTGATCCGGAATCATGTCGCCTCGAGTCTGGAAGGAGCGTCTCGACGATGCGAGTAAACTGCGTATCGATGGTGGCATCAATCTCACCACCCTTGGTAATCACGCGGCATCCACCTCTCAACAGGGATTCATCCTCAAGAAGCTCGATGTGCTCCAGCACGTGAATACGCTTGATGATCTCGGGCAAGGCGTATTCCAACAACTCACGATCCTGTGGGTTGACGACGATACGAACCGAGGTCGGGTTAGTGATGAGTCTCAGCGCCGCGACAACCTGATCCTTGACGACATCGGGATCGAATTCGATGGCGCGATGCACGATTTTTTCCGCAAGCACGAAAGCGAAGGTCAGGATTTCTTCCCGCGCGCTGAGCAGCATTTCACTCCGCTCGCTTTCCCAACGATTCATCGCCTCAATCCAGCGTTCCTGAAGTGCCTGGAGAACACTGGTGTATTCTTCCAGTACCTGCCCTCGAGCTTCTTCCGCTCCCCGACGATATCCTTCTTCGATGCCGCTTTGTACACCTTCCTCATGCCCCTTGCCCGCGGCCTCGCCGATCAGACGCTGCGACTCCGATTGGGCTTCGCTGATCATCCGCTCCGCCTCGGCGCGAGCCTGGTTGAGCAGGCTTTCACCTTGATTTTTCAGGTCACCCAGATCGAGAACCACGGCCGTTTTGAGTATTCGATCCGATTGTAAGTTTTTAATGACCGCCATTGCCGCCTACTTCCCGGGCCAAACGTCAGGGTAAACAACCATCAGACAATGAGATCCGCATCGCCGCCCCGTCCGCTGATAATGATCTCGCCGGCATCCTCGAGACGGCGCACCACATCGACGATGCGCTGCTGCGCGGCCTCGACGTCGCTGAGCCGGACGGGTCCCATGTATTGCATGTCCTCCTTGATGAGCTCCGATGCGCGGCTGGACATGTTGTTAAAGATCTTCTCCTTCAGTTGATCACTCGCCGTCTTGAGGGCCAGGCAGAGTTCGTCATTGTCAACTTCCTTGAGCACCGCCTGAATTCCCTTTTCATCCACCATGAGGACATCCTCGAAGACGAACATCAACCGGCGAATGTCATCGACGAGTTCGGGATCTTCCACTTCAATACCTTCCAGAATTGATTTCTCCGTCGCGCGATCGCAGAGGTTGAGCATTTCCGCAACCGTCTCCACGCCCCCCACCTTCTCCATCGAACTCTGAAGCATGTTCGAGAGACGGGATTCGAGTCCCTTTTCAACCTCACGAATGACATCAGGGTTGGTCTGATCCATGGTTGCGACGCGTCGGACGACTTCGATCTGCTTTTGCGGAGCGAGACCGACAAGAATTTCCGACGACTTATGATGGCTGAGATGGCTGATGATCAGGGCAATGGTCTGGGGATGCTCATCCTGAATGAAAGTAAGCAGCGTCTCGCCTTCCGCCTTCTGCAGGAACGCGAACGGCGTCATCTGCACCTGAGTTTGGATCTGGGAAATGATTCGATCAGCGACTTTGGGATCCAGCGAGTCTTTCAGCAATGCGCGGGCATAATCCAGCCCGCCTTCTTTCACATACTGGCTGGCCATCCGAAGCGAATAAAACTCCTCGATCACACTTTGTGCCAGCGGGGCCGGAACATCGCCCAATTGAGCCAGCATTTTCGTGACTTCTTCAATCGTATCCGAAGACAACTCGCGCAATAACACCCCGGCGGTTTCATAATCGAGCGTCAGGAGAAGGATGGCCGCCTTGGTCATACCGTCCAACTCTTTCACATCGTCGGGAAGTTTTTTTCCGATCCGCATTGGTATCTGAGTCACTTTGCGCTGACCCCTCCGCGTCCGCTCTTATCTGACACTGTCCTGCATCCATTTTTGCATCAGATGCGCCGCCTCATCCGGGGAATCGTTCACCAACGTTGTAATCTGATCCAGCATTTCCTGGCGACGAATGGACTTTTCATCTATCTCTACGCCCTCCAAAGCCGGAAGCGATTCCCCGGCTTCGCCGATCAGATCCGATTCCGAGTCGGTGAGTGCCGGCGGAATGCCAATCATTTCCTCCGGCGAAGGAAGATCCTCGTGCATTGTGGCGCGGCGCACCATCAGCAACATCATGGCGAGGCTAATGATCGCCAATCCTCCGAGGCCAATGAATTTCACCACGGACTCGCTGACCCCGATGCGAGCCAGGAGATCGGTCGGCTCTCCCCCCAAACCGATACCCCCGGGTCCGCCCATTCCCCCTGCACCTGTGATCGACATGTCATGAAACATGCGCACGGTAATCGTGCCTGTCACTGCACCCGCCACCGCCCGGGTGTCGATGAGAGGCCGGATGTACTCCCGGATCGCAGTCGTCTCATCCAGCACGATCTGATTGAATTCAGTCTCATTTGGTTCAGTATCCGGATCACTTGGATGCAACGCCTTGTAGAGGTTGACGATATAGGATCTCGGCACCCCGATCGCCGCGTTGATCATCAGAATCTGACCCTTCGGATCGACAATCCTGCTGGTGGATTTGCTAAAGGCGGGAATCGTCGAAGTCGAAGCTCGCTCATCAGATACGCTCTCACCCCCCGCCCCGCCTCCCGTTATCGAGGCCCCGGTGTTTGAGCGCACACCCGGTTCGGCGACAGATGACTGGCGGGTCGAATTGAACGCTCGCGAGCTTTCTTCGGTTACCCCGAGTACGGGGTCTTCATAGTTCGTGGACTGCTGAACGATCTCACGAGTATCCACCTGGGCGTTGACATTGACACGAACCCCCGGAATGTAGGCCAGAGCGTCCTTGAGCGTCTTGCGCACGTGCTTTTCCGCCGCAAGTTTCGCTTCAAGATTCTTCGTCGATCTCAGAGCGTCTTCGCTACGCACCACATAATGTTTTCCGGTGGTCGTATCCGTCACCTTGACGTTCTGAACCTTGAGTCCCGCATGCGCACTGGCAACGAGGTTCGCAATCGATTCGGCCTTCTCCTGGGTCAGACTCTTGCCGCTTGTCGTCACCGTCACCGAGGCCGAGGGTGGAATGTGGCTCCTCCCGATCCCGATGCCACTCTCGGATTCATCGATCACCACATTCGCCTTGTCGATGCCGCGGAACTGGCGGATCATGCCCGACAATTCGTTCATCTTGGCGATGAGGTAGCGCCGATCGTTCTGGCTGCGACTGCGGAAGGGACTGTCATCCGAGAGCAGCTTGTCGAAGTTGATCTCGTCGGCGTTCAGGACGTTGTTATCTATCATCCTCGCCAGCACGATGGTGCGCTGCTCAGCCGGCACCACGATATCGCCGGCTCGCTCCTCATAGGGTATCTGATGGATCTGGAGAAAGCTGATCGCATTTGCTTTCGCCTCCTCGCTCATGTCCGCGGGCAGATTCAGAGGCACCATCGTCATGCGACCGGCATAAAGCGACACCAGAAACAACGACATCACCAGGATGATCATCAGCGAGCCGATGAGCAGCTTGGCATTGAGGGGCAGGCCCTTCAATTGAAGTTGAATTGTCGCAAGCAACCGGTTCAGTACCTGCATCAAATCGGCCTCCATGCCTTACCGCAGGGTTCATGTCCCATCAAGCGCCCGACGATTCGCCCTCCTGGCTTGCGTCTCGGCACCACTCCGTCCCCGATATTATCAGATCCTCATCTGCTTGACCTCCTCGTAGGCATCCATCACCTTGTTGCGTACCTGAAGGAGCATACGAAAGGCCGTGTCCGCCTTCTGGGTGGCGGTCATCACGCTTTCCAGATCGTCGCGACGACCTGCCGCCAGATCCTCAATCGCTTCCTTGGCATCGCGCTGAAGCTGATTGACCTGCTCGATCTGCTCTCGCAGGAGTTCCTTGAACCCGGGTTCTCCGGATTTGCCGGGCGGGGTCGGCGGTACCGGTCGGAGAGGACCGCTGGCGCCGCCGACGTTCCCGATAAGTCCCAGTGGATCAGCCATTAGTCGTGAAAAGTCCTTTTCTCAGTACGAAAACACGTAATCACTCAGTCCGGACTCATGACAATAGCCGCAGCGCGGCGTTGAACATCGACTTGGTCGCCTCGATGGCTGTAATGTTTGCCTCATAAGAGCGAGTCGCTTCCATTGCGTTCATCATCTCCACCACCGAGTTGATGTTCGGATATCCCACATACCCCTCCTCGTCGGCATACGGCGAATCGGGTTCATACTTGAGCAGAAGCGGGCCGTCATCAATCTCGATCGATTTGACGTGGACCCCCAGCTCGGAACCGCTCACGGGATCACCCGACGCAATCTGGAGAAACCGCCTGCGAAACGGCTCGTATTCGCCTTGAGCATTGACCAGCGAGTCCTTGTTGGCGAGGTTCGCCGAGATGACTTCCAGACGCATGCGCTGGGCGATCAGTCCTGAGGTCGAGATGTCCAGAGAGCCGTACATGATTGCCTGCCTTTGTTATAGCCTATCCTTAGATCCGCTCTCGAATCGCCATATTGATCAGATCGAAACGACCCCGCATGAATTCAGCCGCCATCCGGAAGGTTAAGGCGTTTTCCACGAGATCCTGCATGATGCGTTCAATGTTCCTGTCATTGCGATCGTGAAACAGGATGTTCTCGCCCACCGCTTCGGGATTGATGGTCATGCTGTTCCGGTGAAATTCGATCTGCTGAGAATCTTCAAGCCTAAGTTCACCACCCGCATTGCCGTGCCGAGCACGTCGGGAATCGATCGCTTCCCCGAGGGTTTCCTGAAAATCAGTCGTCGAGAGGTCAACGGGGCGGAAGTCGGGAGTGTCAATATTGGCGATGTTGTTCACGATCAGTCGGTGACGCTGCCCCGCGAACTGCAACAGTCGTTCGAGAACCGGTAGAGCCCCTGCATTGGTCACACTGTCAATCATGCCGTTTGCTCGCGGGTTGCGAAACTCCTGTTTGAAAACATCAGCAAATACCGAGCCGCCGGTTCTTTACATCCTGATGGGCCAGAACCGCATCCATGCTGCGCAGAAAGAGCGCGGCCGCGCATTTCCTGCGCACTGATCGCTGGCGGCTACAAAGATTGTGAAACAATCTGCAAGTCTTTCCATTTCCTGAGTTTGAGTCCGAGGGTGCGGACACCGATGCCGAGGGCCTTGGCGCTTTTCTGTCGGTGTCCATGATTGTTCTTGAGGGTGGCGATGATCACTTCACGCTCAATGTCCTCGAGTGTTTTCTCGCCATCACAGACAATGTTCGGGATGCCGGTGATCATGGATGTGTCATGCACTTCGATCATCGAGACGGGCCTGGACGTGACATCACGTGAACTCGCCGGCATGATGCCGTCACCGAGCCAAGGGGCAATCAACCCCACCCGGATCGTTGTATCGGAAGTGAGCACTGCCGCCCGCTCACAGAGATTCTGCAGTTCGCGAACATTTCCCGGCCACCCATATCTCTCCAGAAGTCCCATCGCTTCCGGTTCGTATGTCTTCACCGGCTTGCCTTCGCGGGTAGCCACTTGATTCAGGAAGTAAGCCGCGAGCGTGGGCACATCCTCGCAATGATCCCGAAGCGGAGGTACGGAAACAGGCAACACGTTGATCCTGAAATATAAATCCTGGCGAAACGTGCCCTTGGCCACTTCCTCCGGCAGATTTCGGTTGGTGGTCGCCAAAATGCGCACATCAACCACACGACTTGAACTCGACCCCACCCGCTCGAAGGCCCGCTCCTGAAGCACCCGCAGAAGTTTGGCCTGGATCTGCGGCGCGATTTCGCTGATTTCATCCAGCAATAACGTCCCCCCATCGGCCAATTCGAATCGCCCTTTTCGCATTTTGTCCGCCCCGGTGTAGGCGCCTTTCTCATGACCGAACAGCTCGGATTCGAGCAGACTTGTCGATAAAGCGGCACAATTCAGGGCCAGAAACGGCATATCGGCCCGCCGCGAATGCTCATGAATCCATCGCGCCGCCACTTCCTTGCCGGAACCTGATTCACCCGTGATGAGTACCGTACCGTGACTTTCCGCGATGCGATTCATCCGCTCAATGAGCCCGGTCATGGAGCTACTGTCGCCGATGAACTGATGCGAATGCAACCCACTTCCTTTGGCGGTGGAGTTGGTTGCACGAAGGATCTGATTTTCCTTCAGGAGCTTGCTGTGCGCGATGGCCCGCTCCACGGAGACAATCAGTTCCTCCCCTCTGAAGGGTTTCGTGATGTAGTCGTACGCTCCGCACTTCATCGCCTCGACTGCGGTCTCGATTGTGCCATAGGCCGTCATCAGGATCACGGGAATCTGCTCGTCACGAGCACGGATCTCGGCGAGGAGTTCCACCCCGTCCATCTCCGGCATCTGCAGATCCGTGATAACGGCATCGAAAGATCGCTGGGTGATTTTCTCGAGCGCGGCTTTGGCGCTGACTACCGACACAATGGCGTGTCCCTTCCGGGCGAGGGTGGTGGCGACACTATCGCGCATCATTTCCTTGTCGTCCACGACCAATATCTTGCTCATGATCCGTTCTCCGATTCGATCGGCCTCGTGAATGTTTCAACGTACGCTTCGGATGCTTCGCAATCGTCCCGCTCAAGGTTCCCGGGAATCCGGTCGCAGGAGGTGGGGCGCGATTGGAGACAAAGTTCAATTCGTGTTCCGCGTGACCGGCCCGCTGACACCGCAACGTGTCCCCCGTGTGCCTCGACGATTCGATGTACGATGGCCAGCCCCAGCCCGGTGCCGGTGGCGCGAGTGGTGAAAAAAGGATTGAACATCCTCTTCACCACATCTTCGGAAATACCCGGCCCCGTATCCTCGACCCCAAACACGATCCGCTCTCGTCGCTGGCCGTCAGGACAACGCACGCGGCGACACACGACCGTCAGCCGCAGCTCGTTATCATCACCCTCCGAAGGCGAATCGGTCATCGCCTCCACGGCATTTCGCAGGACGTTGCCGAGCGCCTGCATCAGCAGGTTCTGATCGGCTTGAAGATCAAACACCTCATTTGTTTCCCGGATCACCGTTACGCCGCTGCGGGTAATGATCGCCTCGCAATGTTCTAAAGCCCGATCGAGAAGCTCGTCGGTGTTCAGCGGCTGAAGGTTGATGGTAAAATCCCGGGCGAAAAGCAGTACGTCACGGACGATCGCATCGAGACTGCCCACGGCGCGGTCGATCTTCCGGCAGATTTCCAACTGTTTCGGCTCTTCCCGCACGTCTTCGGCTAGCATTTGCACATACAACTGGATCGATCCGAGAGGATTGCGTATTTCATGGGCAATACCCGCAGCCATGCCGCCGAGCGCGGCGAGAGATCGCGACCGACGCAGTTGCACACCGGCCTCCGCCAATTCATGCTGAAGTCGGGCCACTTCGCCCTGGAGTATCTGGTGCGTGTCCTGAAGCTGCTTGGAAGTTTCAGTGACGGTCTGCATGAGATCCTTCAGATCGTCAATGCCGAGAATTTGCGGCCCCGCTGGCGAGGTTTCTGCCCGCGGTTCCGCAGATCGATCAAAATGGTTCGTTACTACTACGGTCATCGTTATCCTTGCGTGTCCGCAAATTGGCTCCCCACAAAACTGGCGCCGCGATATGCGTTTCGTGCCTTCTGCGCCACTCCGGTTGACGCCAGTTCCTCTTGCACTTGCCCCTTGGCATCCTCAAGCGCCCTGCGATCCTCATCATCCTTGGCCATCACCCGATTGAGGGTGGTGCCGATGTCATCGATGAGCGACTGGATGCGCTCTCGAGTTTGGGAATCGAGTTCGCGGAGTTGATCCACCCGGCCTTCGGTCAGGCGGGTCAACTCACCCTGCATGAGCGTAAACTCATCGATGAGCTTCTGTCGTTGTGAAAGAAGGCCTAGAAGCGGATCGGTGCTTTTCGACTCGATCAACTGTCCCTGGTATTTCGCCAGATCAAGGAGCTTGCCCACAACCTTTTCCTGGCGCAGGAGAAGTTCGATCAGAGAATCGGGCCAGGTTTGAGTTTGTTCTTGCGGTGAGTCGGACATCCGTGTCCCTTTTTCCAAAGCGAAATAATCCTATCATGATCCTACGGGAAGAGCGCTGACGGTCTTTTTCGGCGCGACCGGACTGTTCTCCAACCAGCGTTCCCACGCCTCGCGGTCCATCAGCGAATCGGGCGCTGAAAAAATCTCATCGGGCAATTGTTCCAGCCTGACCAGTGCCCGACGATGGGCGGTTTGCGCGCGTTCCTTCATGCCCAGTTCATTGTAGGAGTTGACGATCTGGACCAGGGCGTACATCGATGAATGGTGTACCCTGTATTTGCGCGCGGAATAATCATAAAGCTGTATCGCCAGTTCAAAATCGCCGATCTGAAACGCACAGTCCCCCCGGTACAAATAGGCGCGACGCAACATATCCCTCTCAAGTCGATTCTGGCGCTTCTGATCAATCTGCTCGAAGGCGTCACACAGCGCCGTGTAATGCGTGATCGCCATTTGAAAATGGCTGCGTCGTCTTTCCTCCATTCGATTTCGTTCCGACGGAGGAATTCGAGCCTCTTCTTCAAGTTTTTTCGAGATTTGGATGGCTCTGCCCCGATAGCTGTCGGCAATCAGATACCTGACTGTCTTGCGTTTGTCGTCATCCGGATACCGCTGCATCATCTCATTGAGATGCTTGATCGCCTCCGTAAACCGACCGGTGTCGTGGTACAGATTGCTGATCTCCAACAGAGCATCCCTGAACTCCATCGCATTCGGATCAAGGAATCGCTGTCCTGAAATCACCTGGAGGAGCTGCTGCTCCGCTTCGGAGAATCGCTTGAGCACAAAGTAGCAGCGGGCCAGGGGAACAAAGCTCGCAGAGGCGAACCGGCTGCGAGGATGATTTGCAATCACCGTCTCGTAATTCTGAGAGGCCGCTTCGTATTCAAGTTGAGCGTGATGCGCCTGGGCCAGTCGGAAAATCACTTCCGCCCGACGTGGATCGCTCGTGGAGCGCGCCCCGATATACTCGTTGAAATGCTGAATGGCCAAATCCTGCCATCCGCCGAGATCGTAGGCGTCGGCACCTAACCAGAGCGATTCGGACCATTCGTTATCCGCATCAGGAAGCATCGCCACGGAGCGGGCGTGGCGAATGTAATAGTCCCCGGAGCGACGAAAATGATCATTGGCCTCGCGGCTGAGATTGAGATCGATGATCAGATCGCCATTCTCGTCGCGACGGTCTTCGGAAAATGACGCTGAAATGGTAACATCCGACAGCGCCCGGCTGGTTGAGGCCACACGAAGCAGAATGCTGGAGGGAACCTCAAAGGCATCAAAGAACTGCTCGGCAATCTCCGCATACTCCAGGGCGAGTGGCAACTGCCTCGAAGCCAGGGCGGCATCATGGCGGTCCCGAAGGCTTTCGGCAATCCTTGCCTTGTTGACATCGCGCCGGGGCTGGGTAAGACTCAACTGCTTACGTAGTTCCTGATAATCAGCCTGACTTCCCTTATGATCGCCGAGCACACTCCGCACTTCCGCCCGCCCCAGCAGGCCGGGCAAATAGCTCCTGGTGCTGATGAATTCGCGGACAACCCTATCGAAGTGCTCGTACGCATCTTCGTAATTGGTTTCCACGAAGGCAATCTTTCCGAGCAGGGTCAGAACGTCGCCTCTGGCCGGATGATGTTCGTCGAGCCACGAGAGTGCCTGGCGTAATTGATATTTCGATGTATCATACTCACCGAGGTCGTAGTAGCCTCGTCCAAGGAGTGTGTAGAGAGAGCCGTAGTTGACCTTGCCGTCATTCCCGGCAGCCTGCTCCAGACGCCGGATATCAACGAGCAGATGATCGATGGCCTTGCGTGTATCTCCCGCCTCAAGACGCAGAGCGGCTTTTTGCACGACAGCCCAGGCATGATCCACGATCGACAATCGCGGGTCGGTCTGATACTTCGTAATCATCTGCAACATCTCATCTTCTGAAACGCCAGGGGTAATCAGGCTGTATTCGATCAGCATTCTGAATACCCGATTTCGACGCTCGCGGGTTTCGTCCGTCCCTGATACGAGGTCCAAGGCGTCGAGCTGCGCGAGTCGATCACGGGTCTCTTCGATTTTGCCAAGCTTCAACAGCGTCTCCGCCCAGCGCTCAATCCGGGCCGGCGCCATGATCAACCCAAAATCAATGGCCTTCGCGTACTGCCCGTCAATTCGCTGGTAATTCGCGATATCCTCTTGTCGCTGCTCCTTTTGCGCGAAATAGACCCAGTCCGCCACCGCCGCATGAAATCTGGCAAGGTGATGCTTCGATGCCTCACCAAGCGTGGGCTCGATGACATCGCGCAACATCGACATCGCCGCCGGAAGCTGGTTGGTAGCGATCAACTGATCGACCCGGTCCAGGGCAGCGGTGAAGTCGTTCTTCGGCTTTTTCTGGACCGTCATCAGGACGCCGCTGAGGATCAGCAGGGAGCAGAGAACGATTGTGGGCACCTGCCAGAGATTGCTCCACGATCTCCATTCAGCCCGATCGCTCGCGCCGCCCTCGAATGGTGGGGTTACATCTTGTTCCACACTCGCCTCCAGCGAGTGCTGGTCTGTCGTCTGATCGTCAGGCACACGAGATCCTCTCAACCCTTCGACCGGGGATCAACCCGATCAAAAAGACGATCCAAAATGCGGTGACTCCATTCACCGCGCATCAGCTTATCGGTCGCGCTCTGGCCGGAACTTCAGCATTCTTCCCCCATGCGGCATGTGATAGAAAGGCTATTTTCTGAGGTAAAAATTAATGTTTTTCGCCCTCCTGCTTCTCGATGACCACCACGGTATGACTCTTCATTTCAGGTATCCCCTGCAGGTAGGGATTCCGAATCATCAGCAGCCCAAGAGGTGGTATGAGAAGGATCACAAGTTTCAGCATATTGCGGATTACTATCTGCTTCACACCCGGTCGTCCCCCCTCGCTGGTGATCACCCGAGCACCGAGGATCGCCTTCCCCAGAGTAGTGGCCTTCCACAATTCTCCCAGCAGGCTATGGGTCATGGTCAGGCCGAGCATCATCCCGAAGGCCATCACCTGGCTCGGATCACTCGCAAACAGTGGATGGAAGATCAGATCCAGAGGTGATCTCTCCAGAACCAGCATGGTGAGAATGCCTCCGGGGGCAAAATCGAAGAGAAGTGCCGTCATGCGAAGCCCGAGGGGCAGCACCATCGTGTTCGCGGGCAGCGTCACCGGCTTGCTCTGACCCGGCTTCACCACCACCACGATGAAGATCACGAGACCGACAAATAACACGGTGATCAATGACTGCCAGATCGCTCGAGGGGGAATGGGTTGGATCACAAGCGTCTCTTCCCGGCCAAGCCGACCCGAGATCACGGAGATCCGCGTCATGCTCGTCTCCCCCGGGGAAGACTGGACCAAACGTCGCAAGCCATCACGCATGCCAACCAGGGCCCAGGGTTCACCGGGAATTGAAAAACTGGCAATCGTGTCCATGCGCGTGTTTGAAAGCGTGGAGATCGTCACCTCATCAGTCCCATCCCTCTGCTGGACCACCACCAGATGTTCTTTGACCCGAAGCAGGTCGATGATCTGTCGGGAATCGATCTCCGGATGCCATACCCGCCAGTTTCCATCAGAATCACGAATTGCCAGATCGGTACGATCCAAAAGCTGTTGACTGACACTCAAAAGAACAAGCGACTTGCCATCGCGATCGCCGGACAAGAGAAAACTCTTCTTTTCCATGTCAAACTCGTTGGGCAGATCAATCTCAACCCACTCATTACCCCGTAGCTGTAGCAGAATCGGGGCTTGCAGGGTGGGAGATGAAGCAAGGGAGGACGGACCAGCTTCGATTTTCACCCCCGCCCGCTGATAGGGAAGCAACAGGGCCATCGGCCCGCGGGGCGTACCGATGAAATCGGCCAGTCGCCCCTCACTGGGAAGGGAATGCACTTTGGTCAGATGATCGGGGGGAGACTGCTCATAGATGCCCACCGAATCGTTCATTCGGGCCTGGATAACGTAGACCTCGCGACGAATCTCGCGGCCACTGGAGGCTCGGTGGTGAAACACCAGCCAAAGATGATCATCCCAGGAGCCAACCATGACCGGAACTTCCGGCAGCTTCTGGAAACGCTGGAAGTACGGCCCCTGGAGGATCTGAGCATGATGAAAGAGTTGGTACCCGTCGTCCTTCTGAGTCGATCCGGTGATGAACCAGAGTTGCGTGTCGCTGGATGCCGCGAGCAGGGCTTGCTCAGTCTTTGATTGTCCAGTGGCAGGCTGCGATGTGGCAATCATGGCCAGCCAGACCAGCAAGACTATCTTCACTTCGGAACGTCTGTACATGGCCGGATGATACTCCAGTCCTCCGATTTAATGATCTTGACCACTGTTCTGATTCGGCGATCCATCATCCACCCGATCTGGCCCGAGTGCCCGAATGAGGCGATCGAGGTCGAAGACACGATCGAAGGGCTGGTCTGCCACTTGGCCGGTCATTTCATTGAGATGAATCTTCGCAAACCCGCCCCCTTCCTCATCCACCACGTCGATCCACATGGGACTGCGCGGGAACGAGAGGAGTGAAATGCCGGGCAATGACACGGAAGCATACTTGCTCAGGGTGCTGTAGATCAGGAGTTCTCCGTCCGACGAGCGTAATTCGATGCGTTGAGGAAGCAGGGAATCGATATCAAAGACGATTCTGGTATTACCTTTTTCACCCAGCCCTTCGATCGACCATCCGTCTTGCTCTGGGTCAAACACCACGACGTGATCGCTTTGGCCGGGATCAGGCAGCGGTCGCAGCCCCATCAACTCCAGGAGCGATTCCGGCTGAATCCCAAAGAAAGTCACCGCCTCCTCTCCCCGTTCCCCCTGATCCCCCCGAGCATCCTTCCGCTCACGAATAATCGCCGTCTTATTATTCTTGTCCAGAAGATTAAAGACCCAGAACCGACGCTCATCCGAACCGGCCCAGAAAAAGACTTCGCCCAGCTTATCCACACGTATTGCCGACAAATCGGGCAGCTCAAACCACATTTCCACATCAACCTGCGGCTCGGAGTGAACACCCCGCCCATCCTCCCACCGAAGCTCCAGGACGCCGTACGAATAGGTTTTCTGAAGCTGACTCACGCGATGATTGTTCAGCTCGGCGATCTCGGCATAGGTCGGCGGATCTGTTGGAGGGGAGGAATGATCGACTGTCGGAGTGGACTCGCACCCCACCCAGAAAAGTACCCAGATAATGATCGGGATGGCAGAATGCCTCGTCTTGCACCGGCGAAATGAAGCGAAAGACCCGTTCACAGTTCGCTCTGAAGTATCTCGCTGAGCTGCTCGGTCAGATCACGAACATCATCGTCCGAGAGCTGCGGATTGATCACTTCGATCGGCGGATCGTCAGGCTCGGCTCCCTTGTGCCGCATCAACCATCGTTCGGCTCGATCCCCTTCGACTGCCTGTCTCCCTACGAATTTCAAGTAACGTTTTCGCATCAGAATCAGTGCCAGTACGAATCGAAACGAGATGCGCTGCGGACGTTCATCGTTCGCTAACCGCTCGAAGAGATCGCGCAGAACCTCATCGTCAACCAGTCCGCCACGGCGGTCATTCGGCTGGGGCACAATCGCCTTCCAGTAGCTGAACAGACCCTCGGGTCGCACGCCGTCTTCCCAGGCTTCCAGCGAATAATCCCTCCGGACAAGGCTGTCATCCTCGGGATTTTCGCAAAGGGTGGCGATGCAGACGGCGCCCGGCGGGAGAAGCTGGTCGGTGGCGGCACACTGGCCGGTCGGCCGGGAGATGTGGTATTCGGAACCGAATCGAGACATACCCGGATCGTAGTCGAAGCCGGGGAAAGAATCATCCACATTCAATAACTCGACCTCGGGTCCGGACTCGAGCGTGTTGATCAAGGGGAGAAAAACCATATTTAGGGCAATATTCACTTCACCGCGAAGCGTGATCCCCATTGGCCGATATACTTCGCAGGGAGAGCCTTTCACACAGGCACAGCCAGAAACATGTTCCCAAGTTTTCAGTTTCTTAACAGTTATAACCCATTCGAAGTCTTCTTCGAGTTGGCGGTCATCTGGCTCTGCGTGTACATGATTTATCGCTTCCTTCGGGGCACCCGGGGGGCGGGTGTGGTCAAGGGTCTTGTCGTGCTGCTGGTGCTGCTCACCCTCACCATCCGCGTCCTCGGACAGGGTAGCGACGCCCTTCGCCAACTCAATTTCATTTATGACCGTTTTCTCGGCCTTCTGGCCATTCTTCTGATCGTCGTCTTTCAACCCGAGCTTCGCCAGGCCATGATTCGTCTCGGTCATACGAGAATCTTCCGCGGATCCGGTGAGGATGTGGGAGAAGTCGTGACCGCCATCAGTGATGCGGTTCATTTCCTGCGGAAAAACCAATTCGGTGCGCTGATCGCCATCGAACGCAGTGTGCGACTCGGCGGACTGGTGGAGGGAGGACAGGCTCTCGATGCGACGATCAGCGCGAGACTGCTTGAGGCAATCTTCTGGCCGAACAGCCCCCTTCACGATCTCGGCGTGGTGATTCGTGGCGACCGGGTACTGGCTGCGGGGGTTCAGTTTCCGCTGGCTGAAGAAGGCATGTTGCCGCCAAACTTCGGATCGCGTCATCGAGCTGGACTCGGCTTGACGTTGGAGTCAGACTGCATCGTCGTTATCGTCAGCGAGGAGACCGGGTCCGTCAGCATTGCCGAATATGGGCGGGTAGAACCGGGTATCGCACAAGAAGACTTCAGCCGCATCCTTGCCGAACGACTGAGATCTCCCGTCAGACCAAGCGATCCGGATGAGCCATCAGACCAGGAAGAACCACCAGGCGAAAACCTGGAATCATCGAATGAGCCCAACGATGATAAGGAGGCGGCCTGAGGGCCGAAGAAACCATGCCTTGGCGAAGTGAAATAGGCTCCTGGATACTCATCACCATTGTCACCGGTCTGATCTGGATCTGGGCCTCGGGAGAAACCCGCGAAGAAAAATCCATCATGACCAAGGCCACTTTCACTGTTCTGCTGGATGATGATAAAACCTGGATCATCGAGCCAAAATTCCATGCCTTCTCGATGGTCGTGGAGGGTTCGCGGCTTTCCATCCAGAATGTCGAAGCACTCGCGAAAAACGGCTTCTATTTTCAGCTCCAACCGAGCATGGACAATCCTCAGGTCGATATCGAGGAAGCCGTCCGGAGCAATCAGGATTTTCAGAGCACCGGGGCAATACTGGTGTCGGTGGATAAACCCAGCGTATCACCGAAAATTGACGAGTTGATTGGACTCCAAGTCCGCGTCGAACCGAACCTGCCCGGCGTGCAAACGGTCGAGGCCCGTCCCAGCATTGACCCCCCGGTCGTGACCATCTACCTACCCAAACGTCTTCAGAAACAATTCAGTGATCTGCGGATCGAGGCGTTTGTCAGTCAGGAGCGAAGCTCATTGCTTCCGGAAGGGGTGATGCAAAATCTCGATGTCAAGCTTCGAATTCTGCCCGAAACTGTTGCTTCCAATGATCATGTCCAGCTTTCACAGCCAAGCGTTCGCATGTCGTTCACAATCTTGTCGCAGACCCGGGAATTACTCCTCGATTTTCCGGTTAACATCCAACTCCAGGGACCGTGGCAGGACCAGAAGGATTTCGACGTCGAGATCGTGACGGACAGCATCCGCGATGTCACCATCATCGCCGATGCGGACCTCATCCGTCGTATCGAGTCCGGGGAGGCGAACGTCGTCGCCGTGATCCAACTGAAAAGCATTGAAAAAGAGCGCTTCGCCAATGAACAGGACGTGGTCTCCAAGCCGATCTCCTTCTTTCTGGCCATGATCGGTGATGAGGTATTTCACCAGGTGGAGGCCAGGGTCGCGGGTTCGGATGAGATGCCCATGATTCGATTGAAAGTTACGCACCTTCCGAAATCGACCCCGGAATAACCCGGGTCTCCCGGCAAAACCACGAACATCGCTCAACCCGCTTCACCTCCCCCCACTACTGCCATCTCGTGGCGTGCCAGGATTTCTTGCCCCGACGCAGGAGGATCGTCATGCCGTGCAACAGGTCTCGACCGGTAAGGCGTCGATCCGCCTCGATGCGCTCACCATTGACCATCACCGCCCCGTTGCCGAGAAACTCCCGCGCTTCCCGCTTTGACTGGGCAAGTGAGGTCAGCGGCAGCAGTTCCACCAGCGACACCCCCTCGGCCTCCAGCAATGTCTTGTCATGGGTGGTATTGGGCACATCGGAGAGGACTTCTTGCAGCATCGTTTGGTCGAGCCTACGCACATCACCGCTGAACAGAGCCTTTGTCGCGGCTTCGACATCCGCCAAAGCCTTCTCGCCATGAAGCATCTTGGTCATATACGAAGCGAGGGTATGGTGAGCGACCCGTAAATGGGGCTGCGCCTGGTGCTGAGATTCCAGATCGGCGATCTCCTCTTCCCCGAGCAAGGTGTACCACTTCAGGAAAGGGATCACATCCTGGTCGCTGGCATTGATCCAGAACTGGTAAAACGCATAGGGGCTGGTGCGATCGGCGGTGAGCCAGACCGCTCCCGTCTCCGTCTTGCCGATCTTCTTCCCGTCGGCTTTCGTGACCATGGGGGCCGTCACGCCGTACGCCTCACCCTCCTCATGGCCGAACTCGCGTCGGATGAGGTCGATGCCCGCGACGATGTTGCCGTACTGATCGGAACCCGCGACCTGGAGCGTGCAGTTCATTTCCCGACGCAGGTGAAGAAAATCGTAAGCCTGGAGCACCATATAACTGAACTCGGTGTAGCTGATGCCCTGCTCGCGCCCGTGCAGCCTCTCTCGCACGGAATCCTTTTGGATCATGACATTGACGGAGAAGTGCTTGCCGACATCCCGAAGGACATCGATATATCCAAGCTTGCCGAGCCAATCGTAGTTGTTGACCATGACCGCGGCATTGGGATTGGCAGGATCGAAGTCCAGCAGGGGCTCGAAGATTTTCTTCTGGCAGGCGATGTTATGCTCGACCTGCTCCAGCGTGAGCAGTTGTCGTTCATCGTCCTTGCCCGACGGGTCGCCGATAAGCCCGGTCCCGCTCCCCATGAGCACGATGGGCTTGTGCCCGGTCTGCTGGAAGTGCATGAGCATCTTGATGGGGATGAGATTGCCAATGGTGAGGCTGTCGGCAGTGGGATCGAAGCCGCAATATCCAATCCGCCCGGGAGTCCCGAGGTGATCGCGCAGTTCCTTCTCCCCGGTCATCTGATGCAGGAGATCCCGCCAGCTAAGTTCTTCCAGATATCCCATGACGCTGCGAAAACCCTCTTCAGAAATCCGATTCAACCTGACACAAAACGGAGAGGGTAACAGGAAGCTGCATGTTCCTCATGTCAACGTCAACCGGTCACTGGCTGGCTGATGGCGGGATCTCCGACCAGGTTTTTACATCGTCACGTATCTTTCGGCGGGAGAGCCACACCAAGAGGAAAACCGGCAGCGCCCAGCCCCAAATGACGCTGATGATGACGCCAATCATGCCGAAGCTTTGCATGAAACCGGCAAACTGGGCCGGCAATGCCTGAAAGTTGGGATCGTTTTTCATCGCTTCGGCTTGATCAATCGCTATTTGGTACTGAATGGTGGCCATGTAAATGACAAGAACCATCTTCAGACCGGCCCAGCCCAGACAGACCCGACGCCCCCAACCCCGACGGCGCAGAAGGCCAGAGCCTCCCACCACCAATAAAACCCCCAGTGCCATACCCGCCATCGATCCCGGAATTGTCCACTGCTTCCATTCAGACAACCCGGCCAAAGCCGGGTTTTGCTGGCTGGGCACCGCCTCCATGAACGCTTCCATGACCGGCATCATGACCAACCCGACACACCCGCCCAGGGTGGCGAGGATGCCGAAGACAAGGGCGATGGTGCCGATGATCGCAGGCCACCGGCTCGGTCGGGGAGCGATCGCCCCCGGCGTCACCGGGGGTGCGGAAGGTGGCGGCTGCGAAGTTGTCGTGGGTTCATCCAAAAGTTTATCCCCTGTCACATCGTTGTTCAGTCAAATATACGAGATTCCCACGTATTGACTTCATCGCTGATCTTCTTGCGTGAGATATAGAAACCGAGAAAGAGCGGG
>JADFSH010000002.1 GCA_022560875.1 Planctomycetota bacterium
GTTGGCGAGCGAACCTTCCACCAGAGACGGCATGACGTTTTCGTTATCCCGCGCGGCGCGGCGGATTTCGTCGAGGGCGGTCTTCACGCCGCCCGCGTCTCGGCGCTTCTTGAAGTCCGCCAGCACGTCGCACTGGTCCGTCTCGACCTGGTGCGGGATCTGGAGAATCTCGACCTGGTGCTCATCCTCACCCTCGTGGTAGGCGTTCACGCCCACGATGATCCGGTCCCCCGCTTCCATCTCCTGGCCGTAGCGGTAGCTCGCCTCGGCGATCGCGCGGCGGAAGTAGCCCTTGTGAATCCCCTCCACTACGCCGCCCATGTCGTCGATCTCAGTGATGATGTCCATCGCGTCTTTTTCAATCTGGTCGGTGAGGGCCTCGACGTACCACGAGCCGCCCAGCGGATCGACAGTGCGATGCACGCCCGTCTCGTGGGCGAGGATCTGCTGGGTCCGCAGGGCCACCAGCGCGGCCTGGTCGGTCGGCAACCCCAGCGTCTCATCCATGGAGTCGGTGTGCAGGCTCTGGCACCCCCCCAGAACGCCCGCCATGGCCTGGAAAGCCACGCGGACGACGTTGTTGATCGGCTGCTGCTCCGTGAGGGAGCAGCCGGCAGTCTGCACGTGAGTCCGCATGAGCAGAGATTTCGGATTCTTCGCCCCATAGCGGTCGCGCATGATCGTGGCCCAAATGCGACGTGCCGCCCGGAGCTTGCAGATTTCCTCGAAGAACTCGTTATGGCTGTTGAAGAAGAAGCTCAAGCGCGGGGCGAAGTCATCGACATCCATCCCCCGCTCGACCGCCGCCTCGACGTACTCCATCCCGTCGCGGAGCGTGAAGGCCAGTTCCTGGGTCGCGGTCGAGCCGGCCTCGCGGATGTGATAGCCGGATATGGACACGCTGTTCCAGCGGGGAACGTGCTGGACCTGAAATTCAATGGTGTCCGTCACCAGCTTCACGCTCGCCTCCGGCGGATAGATGAACTCGTTCTGGGAGTGAAACTCCTTGAGGATGTCGTTCTGAAGCGTGCCCCCGAGATTTTTCCAGTCCATGTCCCGCTGCCTGGCCATGCCCAGGTACATCGCCCAGATCACCGCGGCGGGGCCGTTGATGGTCTGGCTCACCGTGACCTGATCGACGGGAATGTCGGCGTAGAGACGGTGCATATCCTCGATCGTGTCGATCGCCACTCCGCAGCGTCCGACCTCACCCGCCGCGAGCGGATCGTCGGAATCTCGTCCCATGAGCGTGGGCAGGTCGAAAGCGGTGGAGAGGCCGGTATTGGCGTTGGTCCCTTTGGCGTTCTCCAGCAGGTACTTGAACCGTCGGTTGGTATCGTCGGCAGAGCCGAAGCCCGCAAACTGCCGCATGGTCCAGAGGCGTGAGCGATACATTGTCTTGTGGATGCCCCGTGTGTAAGGGAACTCGCCAGGCACGCCAATACGCTCATGAGGCGTCTGGGGATTGTCGGAGGAGGTTGCATTGGCCTCCAGGGGCCCGTATAGCTCTCTGACCACGTAGCCTGAGATAGTGACTGTCTCCGGATCGGGCTTGGGCTGAGGCGTGACGGGGGCCGTGGTGGGTTGCAGCGTGCTCATGGTGGACCTCAAGGGTTACAGGCGATTATTCGCTTGTCTATCCTAGCGAGGACAGGGATGGAAGGCATCTGCTCGCGGGCTGGAATGCCGTGTCATCTTTCGGTCAGGCATACAAAGTAAAACGCCGCCTTCAATCGGGCGGCGCTCATTTTGGCTTGATATTACGCAGGTTTCAGCGATTACTTATCGTAATCCGGTACCCTGGTGATACGCTGGCGGGGGATCGGGCCGCCGTTCGGTGTCCACCATTCGGGTTGGTTCATGATCTGATCAGCACGGAGCTGCGTGTCGCTGATGACGTCACGATACTCGTAGTTCTCTCGATAACTCACGTCGATCCGTCGGGCGTTTGCTGGGGGCACGGTAAGGGAGTTGCGCAGCTTGCCCGAATTCGTGCGCATGGCGAAGACTTCGTAGCGCATGAGATCGGGGTTATAGACCGGGTCATCGCCGAGTCCTTCCTTGAAGTCGAAGGTGAGCTGCTTGCCCGGAGGCACGTTCATCGAAAAGATCTTCTCGTTCGTGCGGAGATCGATGATCGTGATCGTTACTGGTCGCGTTTCGTAGGAGAAGTACGTGTTCGAGCCGCCGGTGTAGGGCATGATCCCGCCCGCCGGAGTATGACAGCCGGTAATGAACATCGCGATGGTCAGGGCGATGAATCCGGTCGAGATCCTCTTGGTCATGAGAAAAGGCTCCTCTGCATGCGTTTATGGATCGGACAGAGTCGATCCGGGAAGCATTATCGGTCAGGTTGGATTGTGGATTCTGTGAAATCTGACAATCCTGAGGCCATGTCCGAGAACATGCCTGGCCGGCCCCGCTTCATGGATGCTCGTTCCGGGGCCGATAAGGGATGCCATGCCCCTTCCCTCGTGGTACGGCCGATGGATAGAAGAGGCCATTAACGTCAATGGTCGGACGATCTTTTTCATTCTCGGATGCCAGAAATCCGGAACGACGTGGGTGCAGCATCTACTTGATGCCCATCCGAATATCGCATGCGCGGGTGAAGGGCATATCACCGACCTGATCATGCCGCTTCTGAAGCAGTCGTTTGAAGCGTATGAGGAGCGACAACGCCGTCGCCCGCCGGGGCTTGAGGTGATGTTTTCGTCTGAGGATCTGGCTGGCGTTATCAAGCTCCTGTCCGACCGTTTACTCGCGCAATAGTTGCGTGAAGGGGGAGGCTCGGATCGCGTCCTCGCACTTGGCGACAAGACACCGGAGTACGCGATGGCGATGAGACTGCTCAATGACATGTACCCGGCGGCGAAATTTGTTCACGTCATCCGAGATGGGCGTGATGCCGCAGTCTCCGGCTGGGCGCATGTAGGACGACAGGGGGGAAATGAGCAATTCAGATCATTTGGTGCCTATGCGGAGTACTTTGCAGAGTACCACTGGGTTCCTTATATCACCTGTGCCCGAGAGGCGGGAAAGGGATTCCCGGATCGCTATCTGGAAATTCGCTATGAAAATCTTCACGATAATCCGGCGCAGGAAGTACAGCGGCTCCTCGGATTTCTTGAGATGGACGCGGGTGGGGAAGCGATTGCCCGATGTCTCGAAGGTGGATCGTTTGAGAAGCTCAGCGGCGGTCGCGCACGCGGCGAGGAGGACGCTACCTCTTTCTTTCGCAAGGGCGTCACCGGGGATTGGAAACTGGGGTTCGATGAGGAGACGCTTGAAGGATTTGAAAAGCATGCCGGGAAGCTGCTCGAAGAGTTGGGATACGAGCGTCACCCGGTCGGGTCAGGGATTGAATAACGCTGAGGATCCGCGCCGGCCGGCTCGTCTCGATCGGCCACCGGAATCCGCTACAGTGTGGGTATGAGTGAAGCGGATCCTCAGTCAGTTCGGATCGGTCACGGCTATGACCTCCATCGCCTGGAACCGATCGCACCGATGGGTCAGGGTCGTCCCTTCATCCTGGCCGGGATCGTCTTCGACCACCCGGTCGGCCCCGTCGGGCATTCCGATGGCGATGCGGTCTATCACGCTCTTACCGACGCCCTGCTCGGGGCGATCGGGCATCCGGATATCGGGCAGCTCTTTCCAGATGACGACCCCCGGCATGAAGCTGCGGACTCATCTGGCTTCCTTATCGAGGCGTACCGACGAGTCGAGGAGGCGGGGTATCGGGTGGGTAATGCGGATATCACCGTGATTTGCGAGCGTCCCAAGATCGGTCTCCGAAAGTCGGAGATGATCGCCAACATCGCCCGGTTGCTGCAATGCGCCCCGGATCAGATCAACGTCAAGGGGAAAACCCATGAGAAAATGGATTCGATCGGCGCGGGCCGGGCGATCGAGGTTCATGTCGTGGTTCTGCTGAGGAGGATGTCATCATGACGGCTGCACACCCTTGGCAGGAGGCCGCGGCATTTTCCGCCCGTGCTCATCGCCATCAGTTTCGTCGCGACAAACAGACTCCCTACGCTTCGCATCCCGTACGGGTCGCACTGACGATTGCTTGTGTGTTTGGGATCACGGATGAGGCGATTCTTACCGCGGCGCTTTTGCATGATGTCATTGAGGATTGCGATGTGGATTACGACGATATTCACGAGCGATTCGGCGCGCAAGTGGCGGATCTCGTTGCATGCCTCACCAAGGACATGCGGTTGATCGAACCTGAGCGGGAGAAGGCGTACGATGCTCAACTTGCCGCCGGTTCATGGCAAGCAAGGCTCATCAAGCTTGCGGATGTCTACGACAATCTTTCCGACGCGGAAAATGCGAGTTCAAAGCGATCGATGATAGTCAGGGCGAAAAGGGCGATTTCGCTTGCCGAGGGCTGCCCGGAACTGGTTCCGGCATCGTCAATGGTTGAAAAGCTGGTGGAAAAAGTGGAATTGGCGCTGAAATCCCCAAGTTGATCTCCGGTCAAAGGGGAACGGAAACAGTACCCGATGTGTCCAAAGATACGATGGTTGAAAGTGAGATTCTCCCCATGCCTTTGCTCTTTTCAAAATGCGTGATGCTTCTGGCCCTTCTGGGATGTTCGGTCTTCAACGCCTTTTGTGCAATGGAGACTACGACCTCGGAACCAGAGATCCTTCCGGTGAATTCAACCACCCTGGTCCGCCAGGAGACTCAACCGGAAGTGAAGCGGCAAGAGGTTGCTGAAGAGATCAGTGAACCGGAAATTCCTCGGGAGATTGAGGCCCTGCTCGATCGGTTAGAGGCTCGGTCCGCCGAGTTGAGCGGCTTTGTCGCCAAAATCACCTATGAAAAATACGATGATCTGCTCGGTCGCCGGGAGATCCGTAGCGGAGAACTTCTCTATCGTGTCAATTCGGAAACCGCCAATAAGACATTTGCCATTCTCTTTGACAAGCTCATTATCAATCGCCGACAGAGCAACCATCTGCAACACTTCATCTTCGACGGTCGCTGGCTGGCGGAGATTGACCACGAATCGACGCCGAAACAGTTCATCAAGCGCGAACTCGTCGCGCCGGGCGAGACATTTGATCCTCTCAAGCTCGGTGAGGGGCCGATCCCGCTTCCTATCGGACAGTCCAAAAGCGATGTCTTGGCACGATTCAACGTAGCCAAAGCGTCATTGCCTGAGCTGGGGCTGCTCTCCCGGCTGGATCCTGAGTCAGTCAACCCGCTACGGCTGGTGCCGAAAGAGCACACGCCGGAAGCGCAGGAATTCAGCTGGATCGACATTTTTTATGATCGCAAGACGGATCTGCCGGTTGGGATTCTCGTTCTCCAACACAACCAGAATCGCAAGACGGTATTGCTCCGCGAGGTGAAGCGTGATCCCGAGTTTGATGAGGACATGCTGGCGAAGCTGGACATTACCGATCCGGATCCGGGGGAATGGAAGATTGATATCCAGCCCTGGCATCCGCGGCCCTGAACGAGAGCCGATTCCGGACAAGATAAAGCAAGATTTGGAAGGGCAAGTCGCTGTCAACCGATAACAATTGACGCATCTCTTCCGATCGGTCCGCATAGACTGTGGATGAGAATCGGATGCACCAATCGAGGAGCGACCATGCATCATCCGCGACAACCCGTACTGCTCGCCCTTGCCATTGGGTTGGGAATGTTGCTCATCAGCAGCCAGATTCAGGCGCAATCCCGCCAGCGCCCGCTAGTACCGGAGAGCTTCGTTCTCAATGAGGCGGCGAGCAAGGTGATCAGCGCCGAATGGCTGACCGACGATGAGCGACGTGAACGACGCCTTTTTCATGGCGTGTGGGATCAACGAGATCTGGTTACGGCAACAGACCGGGCCCGCGTCGCCTTGAACGCCTGGGATTTCGACCACCCCTCACTCTCGGACCCGACGGTTCCGGTGGAAATCCGCGCCGAAGCAAGGCTGAAGCAGGGGGAGATTCAGGCGGCACTGGAACTTCTCAGCAACACCGAGTCAATCCTTGCGGCCCGCCTTCGGGCTGAGGCTTATGAGATTCTGGGCGATCATCGCGCCGCGGAACGTGCCGTGGAACCCGTGATCGAGTCACTACTTGAGGAAACGAAGGAAGAAGCGGACGCATTGACAGACGGTGTGGCGGCCATGGTCGTTCGGGCCCGCATTCAGGGTCAACCGGCCCGGGACTTCCAGACCATGATGACCCTGCTGGCAAGGGCGCACCAGTTCATCGATCGACTGTACTGGCCGGCGCGTCTGGAGGAGGCGAAACTGCTTCTGGACAAGGACAAGACCAAAGACGCGGTCGCGGCCCTGCATGAAACCTTGGAACTGAACCCGCGTTGTGCGGAGGCATGGTACGAACTGGGGCGTGTCGCGCTGCGTCGATTCGACTTTGATTCGGCATTAGTGGCGTCGGCAGCGTTATCGAGGTTCAATCCTGAACACCCGCTGGCGGCCATTCTCATCGCCGAATCGCGGCTTATTCAGGATGATCCGGATGGGGCTATGGAACTGCTCGAACCGGTGGTC
Organism: Planctomycetota bacterium; assembly: GCA_022560875.1. Lineage (GTDB taxonomy): Bacteria > Planctomycetota > Phycisphaerae > Phycisphaerales > SM1A02 > JADFSH01. The sequence goes on from JADFSH010000002.1 coordinate 6,527, forward strand.
GTCCGCTGGCCGAAACTGCGTCTTGCTCATGCTTACATTGCCGCAGCCCGGGCGCTGTCTTACGACGAGGAGGCTCTCAAGGAGGCACTGGATCGTTTTGAAGCGCTCTCTCCGGGTAGTGCGATGGCCCATTATGTGGTCGGCAGGCATCTGACGCTGAATCGCCAGTACGTAGCGGCGGCGAGCGTCCTGGAAGAGGCGATCCGTCGCCAGCCCGCCTGGCCGGCCCCGCAGATCGAGTTGGGCCTTATGGAGCTTCAGGCCGGCCGTGACGATCATGCCCTCGCTGCCCTGCAGTCAGTCGTTCAGCTCGATCCGTTCAACAAGCGTGCCGCCAACAGCCTGTTTCTGCTGAAGGAACTTGCTGAATACCAGCGGATTGAATCGGAGCATTTCATCGTGCGTTTCAAGCCGGGGGAAGATGAAGTGATGGCCGATCTCATGCTTGAGCAATTGGAGCGCATCCACGCCATTGTCTCGAATCGCTTTCAGTTCGAGCCTGAACGCAAGACGGTTATCGAACTGATGCCGGACCACGAGCGATTCGCTGTGCGCATCACGGGAATGCCGTTCATCCATACTATCGCGGCGTGTACGGGACCGGTGATCGCGATTGAGGTACCCCGGGAGGGGCCGCCGAAAAAGCATCAGGGGCGGTTTGACTGGCGGCGCGTCATTCAACATGAATACACCCATACTATCACCCTCGCCCAGTCGCATTATCGCATACCCCACTGGCTGACCGAGGCGGCGGCGGTGAGCATGGAACTCTCGCCCCGCAAGTATGAAACATGCCGCATTCTTGCCGATGCCTATGCCAGAAGCACGTTGTTTGATCTTGACGAGATAAAGTGGGCCTTCGTACGTCCGAAAAAACCAAGCGATCGAGGCAAGGCATACGCTCAATCCCATTGGATGGTGGAATTCATGGACGAGCGGTTCGGCACATCGGCCCTGATCAGATTGCTGGGACGATATTTTGAGGGTGAGCGCGAGCAGGAGGCGATTCCCAACGCCCTGGGTGTCAGCCGCAAGCAGTTTTTTGAAGAATTTGTCGATTGGGCGGCGACTCAGGTTGCGTCCTGGGGACTGGCCGCGGAGCCGTCCATGCAGGTTTTGCTTGATGAGCTTCGTATGGGTGATCCCAAGCTTGCCGAGCAAATGCAAAAAAGCCGACTGGCCCGGCTCGAAGTGATCGTGCGTCGCATGACGGATCAAATTGGCGAACCTTCTCGCCAGCGTTCTCGTTCTCTGACGGGTAATGACTGGCCGGAACTGGCCCGACCGAAGATTGAAATTACCGACGAGCAGCTTGATGTCTGGCTGGCGGAGTATCCGGATCATCCCGATCTACTTGAGATCAGGTTGCGACGTCGATTGAAGGCGACGAACACCGTGAGCGACGACATCCTGCCTATGTTGGAGCGTTATGTGAAGCTCCGGCCGGTTGATCCTTTCCCGCATCGAAAGCTTGCCCAATACTGGCTGAGCAGCGACATGCCGGAGAAGGCGATTCCCCACCTGGAAATACTGGATATCAGCCAGGAGAAGAACCCGGTTTTCACGACCCGGCTGGCGATGCTCTATCGCCAGAACGGAGAAAAGCAACGAGCCCTGGTCAAGGCCCGCCGGGCTTTGCATTTCGATCCCTACCACGCTCCCAGCCGTGAGCTGGTGGCAGCCATCGCCATTGAAAACAGCGATTTTGACCTTGCCCGACGTCATATCTGGGCCTTAACGATCATCGAGCCCGATCGTCCCCAGCATCAACGCCGACTGGATGCGATCGACAAAATGCTCCAATCCCGCTGAAGGCCGACGAGGGCAATTGCCAAAAGCGTCCGTACTTTCTAGTCTCTGCCGCTTCTCTTGGTGGACAGGACGAATCGTTCTCAACCCGATCAGAAATTGGTTGCCAGAGCCAATGTTGCCATGAAATTTATCCTCCTGGATGACATTCTCGAACAGACGCCAGATCGTATTGTCGTGTTGAAGCAGGTCAGCCTCGCCGAGGAATATCTGGCTGATCATTTTCCGACGTTCCCGGTTATGCCTGGAGTCTTGATGATCGAAACGATGGTTCAGGCCGCCCGGCGCATGTTGGGAGATCGGGGAGACGCCAGGCTGGTGCTGGGGGAAGTTAAGGCGCTGAAATTCGGATCAATGGTTCGACCCGGAGAGACGCTTGAGGTAGAGGTAACCCTGTTGAAATCGCTTGAGGACGGCTCGTATGCCTGCAAGGGAATCGGCAGAGTACGGCGGATCAGAAGTGAAGAGAATGAGACTTCTTTGCCGACGGGCGAGACAGCCGTCTCCGGGCGGTTTACCATGAGGCCCATCCGCAAGGGATAGACGGATGCGTTCTCTGATCCGGCCATTCGGCATGAAACGGAGTTCAACAGATGCAGGAAACGATGACCATGACGCGGGATGAGTTATTCAAGAAGGTTCAGGAAGTGCTGGAAGAGGCCCTGGGGGCTGATGAAGATGAGATCACGCTCGAAACAAGCCTGACCCGCGACCTCGAAGCCGAATCCATCGATTTTCTCGACATTGTCTTTCGCCTGGAGAAGACTTTTTCCACCTCCGACAAGCCCTTCAAGGTTGGCCAGGGTGAACTGTTCCCGGAAAACCTGATGGAAAATCCCGAATGGGTGCAGGATGGCAAACTCACTGACGTCGGGATGAGCATGTTGAAGGAACGCATGCCCCATGTCGATTTTTCGCAGTTTGAGAGCGACCGGGAAGTCAGTAAAGTTGCCGAACTCATCACCGTCAATTCGATCGTCGAATTCGTCGAGCGAAAGCTCGCCGCCTGAGACGGGTGCATTCCTTTCGATGAGCGATGTGAATTGCCATGCGTTGGATGTGGATCGACAGGATCGTGGAGTATGAGCCCGAGCGGTTCATGGCAGCGATCAAGAATGTTTCCCTCGCCGAAGAACATCTTCACGACCATTTTCCCGCCTGCGGTTCGGATGAAGCCCTGCCGCTCATGCCCGCCTCGCTCATGATCGAAGGCATGGCCCAGACGGCGGGCATTCTCGTGGGAACGGTCAGTCGATTTCGTGAGAAAGTGATCCTGGCCAAGGTGGGTGCGGCCCGCTTCGAGCGGGATGTCTTTCCCGGTCAGACGATTCGCTATGAAGCACATCTCGAACGCTTTGATCCTGCGGGTGCCCTGACGAAAGGCGTGATTCTGTGCCTGACGCACCCCGCCTTGGAATGGCAGGAGATCGGGCAGGTCGAACTCATGTTCAGCCATATCGATCAGAATATGTCCGGGATCAAATTTCCCGAGGAGAACTTTGTCTTCTCCGAGAATTTCCGTACCATCTTGCGTACGGCGGGACTTTTAGAACTGGTGGATGAGTGAATGCCTGATTCAATCATCGGCAGTGCCGGCAGATATTCATGCGAATTCACACATCAGGTGTTATGTGTTGAAATTCATTGAACCAAGCAATGTTCTTTTTGAAAGGTGATTGCCATGCCACGTTTGAAAGCAGTTGACCCAACCACAGATTCCGGACCCGGTGCTGATATTCTCAATGGCCCGCTCAAGGATAAGCAGATCAATATTTTCAAGGGCATGGCCGCGAATCCCGGAGTGCTTGAGGCGTTTCTGGGCTTCGCCGGTGGTGTCAAGACCGGAGCGTTGTCCGCTCAGGAGCATGAGATCATCGCCTTGACCACGGCACAGAAACGAAATTGTGAATACTGCCTTGCCGCGCATACCCAGATCGCTCAAGGTGCGGGTTTCGACGAGGAGACGGTGCTGACCATACGCCGGGGATCCACCGACAACGAGAAGCATCAGTCTCTGATCGATTTCGTCTCAGCCATTCTGGACACGAATGGCTTCGTGTCAGATCAGCAGCTTGAAGAGTTCAAGAAGGCTGGTTACGACGATGCCGCGATCGTCGAAGTGATTGGCGGCATCACGGTCAACACCTTCACGAATTTTTTCAATCACGTCCACGAAACCGAGATCGATTTTCCCGTGGTTGCCACGGTGTGAGTCGTCGGCGAGAATCGACGTTTTCGTGAGGAATCGCTCATCAGGTCCGGCCCCAACTTGGCCCCGGCCCATGGTGAGCGATTCTTTTTTGACATCTGATAAGCGCAGAAAAATGGCCCCGACCGGGGAGGCAAACCAGACGGGGCCGATCCAGGGGCTGAAAAGACCAAAGACACATTGACCGTGTGAAGTATTGAATTCGGGGGCGGGAAGCGGTAGCTGCTTGTTTGAGTAGAGACCGCCTTTCTTGGTTTGTCGGGGTTAGATTGCTTGCACTGCCCCGATAATCAGCACATTCCCGGGATGAGAGACTACAATCGCGGCCATGTCCCCCTCCGCTCAGAATATGGGTCAAAAACACATCGCGATCTATGCCGGATCGTTCGATCCGATAACCTATGGACATCTTGATGTGCTTGCCCGGGCCAGGTGCCTCTTCGATTCCATTGTGCTGGGGATAGGCATTAACCCTGAGAAATCGCCCATGTTCAGTCTGGAGGAACGCGTCACCATGGCTCGTACGCTGGTCGAGGAGATAGTTCGTAAGGATCCCGACCAGGCACCGGTCACGGTTGAACACTATCATGGCCTGACCGTGGATTTCGCCACAGCCCGCGGGGCGTCGGCAATACTCCGTGGCATCCGGAATATCACTGACCTTGCCGATGAATGCCAGCTTGCCGTGACGAATCGCCATGTGGCGGACATTGAGACGATTTTCATCTTCACTGCCGAGCAATACGCATTTACCAGCTCCAGTCTGATCCGCCAGATTGCGGCCATGGGTGGCCCGCTTGAGCGATTGTCGTATATTCTGCCTCCCTTGGTGTTGGAGCAACTGAAGATCAAGCAGCAGGATCCGGACAGCCCCCTCACTCGTATGGCGCATGATCAGCACATAGACTGATGGCGACGTTATGAGCATTGATTCTCGCCTCATCTCCATCGGTACTCTCGCGGCCCATCCGCTTTGGAATGAAAAAGGCCAGGTACGCACCGGACACGCGACGACGATGCTTATTTCGGCGGGGGATACGCATATTCTCGTCAATCCTTCGCTTCCCGCCCCCGCGTTGCTGGCGAGGATTTCCGAGCGCACAAGCCTTCAACCGGAAGATATCACGCATATCTTTCTGACATCTTTTCAGGCGGACCAGAGACGGGCGCTACGAGCGTTCGATATGGCCATCTGGCTTCTTTACGAAGCGGAACGCCAGTCAATGGAAGAAACGTTTCAGACGCAAATCGCCGAGGCGGAGGATGGGGACGATGAGGAACTGGTCGCTCTGATCGAAGCGGAAAGCGAGCTATTGACTCGCTGCGAAGTTGCTCCGGACTCGCTTGCTCCCGGAGTGGATCTCTTTCCCCTGCCGGGGGTGACCCCGGGAACCTGCGGCCTGCTGCTGGCGCAACCAAACATGACCACGCTGATTTGTGGCGATGCGGTGGCGACGTCCGAGCATCTCGAACAGGGCAAGGTGCTTCCGAATTGCGTCTCGATCGAGCAAGCTCAGGAATCATTTCGTGAGGCGATTGAGATCGCCGATGTCATTGTCCCCGGGCGGGACAACATTCTGCTGAACCCCCTGCGTCATTTTCTCTGATTGATGGCCGGGCGGATTGACCTGCCTGAAACAAGCGAATCCAACCCAACCCTGCCTGTCAATACCCATACAATCAATTCGTGAACAGCCGTTTCCTGTTGATTCTCATCTCCGGGTTTTTGTCATGGGCTCAGGGTGCGCAGGCCGTACAGGAGCAGGCTCTGGCACCTCCCGAGGAACAGGCTCCGGTTCACTGGGCGACGAAACTCGGATTGCGTGCGCTTCAAGCCGAACTTTCATGCCCCCTGACTGATCGGGTGGTTCTGGTTCCTGACGGGGCGACCTATCTCGATGAACTGTCGAAATGGTCACTTGACGGACGATGGCCGGTGTTGATCGAGGATGATTTCCTGACGCCGATGTTTCTGCGGCGTTTTCGACCGGCGGAGATTATTCTGAGGGATTCCGTGGGGGAATGGAAAGGTAATGTAACCGGGAAAAGGGCCGTGCTTGAAGCAATTGTAATTGGAGCCTGGGGGGGTGATCCGGATTCACAATCAACGACGGAAACCCTTGCGGCGCTGGGATATTCATCTCCGGGGGTGATTGTGACCTCGGTGCATGATCCTGCCTGGACCGCGGCGGTCGCCCTGGCGGCGGGCAGAGGGCAGCTGCTGCTCTGGCTGGATGGGCAATACGGAACCCCCAACGCCACCCTGGGTGATGAGAGAGCCCGACAACTGAGAAAAAAGGTAGAAGATCTCATTATTGAAACCGGGCTGCCCTATCAGGACATCGGCGATGCGATTGACACGCTTACGATCTGTCGCTCGATGGCGGGAAAGGTCGGGCTTCAGCTTCCGAACGATCAGCGTGTTCCCGCGCCGGAAAAATACCGCGAAGGCCCGGTTGCCCTGACGGATTATCTCTCCCGGCGCGAGGACTGGAGTCGCTATGCCTTTACAGGATGGATATTCGGCTCCGAAGTCCGCTGCGCATATGTCGCCATGTGTTCGCTGTTTCTCCCCCGGGAATCCATCGCCCTCATCAACACCTATCCGGATCAAGGTAACTGGAAAGCATACGCCATGGGGAAGGCCGCCGAATCCCTGCATGAGCAGGGATTCGACGTACTGCACACGCAAGGCACAGCCGCGAGTAGAGTCGCGTGGATGGAATCGCTTGCCGGGGGATTCGGACGTGATGTGTTGATCATGAATTCCAAGGGAAATGCCGGAGATTTTCATCTTTCAGACACGGTGGCGATGGCGATTGACGTGCCTCTTTGCGCTGTTCCCACGGTCGTGCATTTCACGCACAGTTGGGCAATGCGCGCGCCGGCCAACTCCGCCACCGTGGCGGGCAGGTGGCTCGATCATGGCGCCTACGCCTTTGTCGGCTCCGTCCATGAACCCCTGTTATCGGCCTTTGTGCCGCCGGAAAGGCTGGCTGGCCGGCTGATCGGGATGGCGCCCCTGCTGGTGGCGTGTCGGTGGTGGGTGGAAGACGGCATTCTCGCCCGACCGTGGCGCGTCAACACATTTGGCGATCCCCTGATGACTTTCCCATCGCCGAAAATAGTAAAAAGGCAACGCATCCAGCAGCCGGCGGCATACGGAACGAAGCTGGCCGATCATACCCGCACGCTTATGGGATTGATTCAAGCCAAACCATCTGGGGATGTGTACAGGGAAGCGGTCAAATCACTGGTACTTCTCGGACGCGATGATCTGGCCATTCAGCTCTGGCGTATGGCGGCACAACAGGAGGTTGGAGATCACGCCGCGGAAGCGGTGCTCGGAAGTCTTTTTCGTGCCGGATTGTCAGATGACTTCCTCGAAGCCTGGAAGCACGTGAGCGAACCTCAAGAGCGGGAGCGAGACATGCTATGGCATCTGATGGAGAGTCGAGTAACTCCGGGTATCAAGGCGGATCTGCTGGAGATATTGCTCCTCGCCCTGCGTCGTTCGATGCCCCATGAAGATGTGAAACGACTTGCGCCCTATGTGGACCGGATTTTTGGTCGCCGCAGCGTTCAGGAACTCATTACCCGTGAACTTGAGCGGTCACCTCAAGCCGACGTTGAGCGTGCGCTCAATCGGCTTCTCAAACAGTATCCGTGAAAGGGGAAGCAGCGTGTAGTGGTCGTGTTTTTGGCGGTCGGGCCAATGTCCGAAGACTCGACCTCAGGAAAGACGCTTACTCGTTATTCGGCGAGGGATCCTGACCGGTGGTGTAGTACTCACCAGCGTTGTTTTCGAGATAGGTCAGGTATTGAACAAAAATCTTGCGTCCAAGCTCGTCCCCGGCACCGAGGTGGAAAACACCAATTTCGCGGTATTCAGATCCATCATTTGGGCTGAATTGGGCGAGTGCGATTTTGTCCTGAGCCTGGCCCGGGATTGTCGGCGTGGATGAACAACCGGCGAAAAAGGCTACCACGCATCCTGCAACTAACTTCAGTGATCTCATGGAGTTACGCTCCTTTGCTGGTTCGGACGATCTGCCCGAATCTCAATGCTCATCGACATGGCTAACGGAACAGTGAAGCGTGAGTCACGTCTGAGCGGAAGACATGGAGGAGATGCCAGCACTTCCAGAAATCTCTCTGTAATCCACGGAACCGGCGCATATTCTCTGTCTTCCGCGGCCTTGCTTCTGTAACGATTATGCGGATCCTGTCGATTGGATAACGAGTCACGGATTCAATAGCAGGCCGATTGTCTAATTCGCAGAGGCTGGCAAAACGATAACTGTTGAAAGACTCCTTTTCCTAGGCACTGACGAGAAATAAGGCGGTGGATAGAAAATGTCCCAAGAGCAGGTATCGCTGGGTTTCCGTGATTGGAAACGCGTCTATCCACGTTTCGCGGTGATCGCTTTCTGTGTCCTGTTAACCGGCACGGTTTTCGCGCAGGATCAGAATGATCAGACTGAAGATCAGACTGAGGATACCACTCAGGAAACCGTCCCTGCCCCGATGCCTCTGCCTGAAGATGGCCCGGCTTATCCAGTCAGCGAATTTATCCCGCTGTTCGTACGTCAGCATGAAGGCCTGCCGTCCATCGAAGATGTCCTTGAGACCCATGTCAGGCTCGGTCTGACTGCTGAGGGTTATGTCGCTCCGCGTGTGGACATGCCGGTCGTGTTATTGCGTCTGGGCGATCTCGCCGAGAGGCCAGTGGTGATTTTTTACGCCAGTGCGGTGCAGCAGGTACTTGAGGCAGTCCGGGATACACTGGTGGCCGGGGAACTGATGGGGGTCTTCGTCGCTCCTTATCCCGAAGACATCAGCGATTTGGGTGAGGATCTTCGCGTCGAGGGAGATGATTCCCTGCGACTGCTTATGACTACCGGAATCGTCACTGAGTTGCGGACGCTGGCTTCGGGGGAGCGGATCAAAGCGTTTGAACGCATTAATCATCCTCTCCACGAACAGATTCGCCGTCAGTCTCCGATCCAACCAGTCGAAGCCGGCGAAGAGATCGAAGATCTGGCTCTCCTGCGCAAGGACGAGTTGGATCGTTATATCTATCACCTCAGTCGCCATCCGGGGCGACGCGTTGATGTCTCGATTGCTGCAGCACTCGAGCCGGGAGGAGTCGCTCTGGACTATCTCATCACTGAGAATCGACCCCTCGTGACGTATTTCCAGATCTCCAATACCGGAACGCGACAGACCGACCGGGTGCGTGAGCGTATCGGGTTCATTCACAGCCAACTCACGAATAACGACGACATCCTGAGCTTTGATTACATCACCGCGGGTTTCGATGACGACGCCAACGCCCTGGTCGGATCCTATGAGGCTCCATGGGATGACGAAGGTCGGATTCGTTGGCGTGTGTTTGGCAATTGGAGTGAATTTACCGCCGATCAAGTCGGCTTCTTTGGCCAGAATTTTACGGGAGAGAGTTGGTCGGTGGGGGGTGAGGTGATCGTTAATATCTACCAGCAGCGCGAGATGTTTGTCGATTTTGTCGCAGCCTTGCGCTACCTCGACGTTCATGTGGATAATGGAGGCGGAACGCTGGGCGATGAGGCTTTTGTTCTTCCCTCCCTCGGGCTGCGCGTCGATCAAACCACCGAATGGTTCAGCACGCGCGGGAGTTTGAAACTGGAATTCAACATTACGAACCTCGATCCCGTCGAAGTGGTGAAGTTGGGAAGAACGGGCACCGACGATGACTGGGTGGTGCTGCAAGGAAATTTATCGCATTCGTTCTATCTCGAACCAGCATTCAATCGCAAGGCCTGGGAAGATCCCACGACTCCCAAAAGCTCGACCTTGGCGCATGAGTTATCAGCTGATTTACGCTGGCAATTCGCCTTTGGAAAGCGTCTTGTGCCTCAGGCCGAGGCGGTGGCGGGAGGCCTGTATACGGTGCGCGGCTATCCGGAATCCGCGGTGGCGGGCGACGACATCATCATCGCGCGATTTGAATATCGATATCACGTACCTCGCGCCTTTGATATTGATCCCGAACCGGAAGAGTTGTTTGGAGAGCCATTTCGCTCCGCGCCGCAATATGTTTACGGTCGACCGGATTGGGATTTGATCCTCAAGGGATTCTTCGACGTCGCTCGGGTATCGCTCAACGATCGACTGTCATTCGAGAAAAACGAAACCCTGATCGGGGTGGGCGTGGGGGCGGAGTTCATTTTCAAACGCAATTTCAACGTGCGTCTGGACTGGGGATTCGCATTGGAGGATGTTACGACGGCCAGTGTGAATTCAGGATCCAATCGCCTGCATGTCCTCGCCACGATTCTGTTCTGAATCAAATGACGTACGCCTCTTCCATTTCCAGGGTCAGATCTGATTTCAGCATGTCGCCGTGACGATCTTTTCGGGTACTCTGAAGCGTCAGGCGGTTACGATCACCTGATCCCGCAGTTCGCCATTATCGGCTCAGCGAACCGCCAACGCACATTCCAGCCGGCAGCGATGGCGACCAGGGATATTCCACCCAGTTCCAGAATCCAGTTGACGGTCATGCTTCCCAGATGCCAGTGAAGCAGGGTATCCAGGTGGTGAAACGATGCGGCACGGGTGATGATCAAGGAGGTCAGAAACACAGCGCCAAGTAAGGCCAACCGGTGACGTCGTGAGGTTCGGGGGAAATGAGTGACAATCATCTTGACACTTGAAACGAACGCCAGAGCCATCAATGCGATGAAGACAACCTGAACGGTGCGACGTTGGTCGTACCAGCCCTGGGTATACGCCCACGATCTTCCCAGACCCGTCAACAGACTTAGAAGGTCAAGTTGCTTGCTTACCCCCAAGGCGCAGAACAGAAGCGACAGGCCGGACCAGAGGATAATGGCGGGTTGTCGGATGGCCTGTCGGCGATGGGCTTTCAGTCGCCAAAGCTGGCGGAAGCACAGCACGGAAGTCAGAAAATAGCATCCGACTGTTATCCAGCCCGTGAATCCCGGGTCATTAATACCCGCTTGCCATCCATTATTTGTCATGACCGCCAGGAGGTTTTGCATGAAGTGTTGCTTATCTTGATATGTCTCGGGTGCAATCTGTCTCACATTCGTGAGGCAATCAGCGAGAATCGCTTCCACCCACCGGCAAATCGATCGGCAGTCAAAAGAGCAGTTCTTCGCTTTTCCGGTGGGAGATCACGATCAGAGATCGAGGTCCAGTATCAACATACTCCGGATTTGGGTTGATGGAAAAGGAAATCATCGTTCCCGGACAACGACATCGTCAGGGAATTGTCATACCCGACATGTTCGTGATAATCGAACTGGACGTTGCAGGTGATTCTTCTGTTGGGAATGGAACAACCGGAATAATCCGACCTTCTGATTGTTCCGATAGCACCTTCGATGAAACAGATTGTTCAGCCGCTTCGCAGAGAACGAAGCTGGAAGGCGGCCATTCGCTCCGTAGAGGGCGGAAGCGATGAGGAGTCCGTGATGACGCTCATACCCATGAAGCAATGCAGGCAGGGACAACGAAGCACGCAAAGGGTGCTGCCCTTGGGTCGGCTAACAGAGATATCAGTTACGGAACGTCCCGTGACGTCCGGTAACGCAAAGAGCGCTTCGCTCTGGCATGTCCTGCATACCAGGAGCCGCCAGGAAAAATCCCTGGCCCGAGTGCTCCATGCCGCGGGCATCGAGTACTACCTGCCCCTCGTCGATCGAGTCCGGTTTTACGGACATCGAAAGCGAACCGTCACCGTGCCGCTGTTTAGCAACTATCTTTTTGTGAATGGTCCTCTGGAGGTGGTGTATTTCGCAACCTCGACCCAGAGGGTAGCCAATGTCATCCTCGTTCTCGATCAGACGGGCTTTGCCTCTGATCTTGAACAAATCCGTCGGGCGCTCTCGGGCGGAGCTGACCTGAGTCCCTATCGTTATCTTGAAATCGGCCTGCGCGTTCGTGTGACATCCGGTCCCTTTCGGGATATCGAGGGGCTCATCGAGAATCATCATCGACCCGACCGTCTGATTCTCCAGATAGATACGCTCGGTCGGGCGGCAAGCCTGGAGATTGATGCCAGCTTGCTGGAATTAGTGGATTAGCGACCTCGCGGGTAAGCCTGCGCGAAATCCACTGAATAGATCATGGTTACGTCGATACCGGAACCTTCCGGTGCGCGCGACGCAGACGAAGTCCGCCCATTTTGCATTATCATCCTGAAGCAACCGATTTTCGGGGGTCGGAGAATCCGGAGAATCCGGAGAATCCGGGGAATTCGGGGGGGTCCGGGGGAGGACCAGGGGCGCGGGATTGGTATCGATCATGCTGACGTTCAAACATTCCGCTGATCCACAGCGTGCAAATTCACTCTCCGCCCGAATGAGAGGCCGTCGCTTTGAAATCTTTGAACGACTGGCGGCAGCCCTGCCTCGACCGCTTCGCATCATCGATATCGGTGGCACCCCGATTTTCTGGGAGCTCCAGGGATGGCACGAACGACACGATGTGAGAATCACATTGGTCAATCACATTCCGCAGATCTCCCATCACCCCAATATCGAAACCCGCCAGGGCAATGCGATAGATCTCAGTGAATTCGACGACAACAGCTTTGATATCGCATTCTGCAATTCCGTCATCGAGCATGTGTTTACGTTGGACAACCAAATGGCGATGGCCCGTGAAATCCAGCGAATCGCCCCGAATTACTTTGTCCAGACACCCAACTACTGGTTTCCGATCGAGCCCCATTTCCATGTACCGGGATGGCAATGGCTGCCCCGCTGGACCCGGATCGAGCTTCTGCGACGTGTCCGCTGCGGATGGCGGGGGCCCTGTCGTGACATAGTGAAGGCGACAGAACTGGTGGATGAGGTTCGCCTGATGACGAGGGATGAACTTGAAGCTTTATTTCCCGGGGCGACCATTGTGTCGGAGAGGTTTGCAGGACTGGTCAAATCCTGGATGGTGTACAAGGGGTACGAAGGGGAGACGCAGGGAAAGGTAACATGATACTCAAGCCTCATGAAAGTCCGTCGGATGCATTCACGATACCTCGCGGGAAGGAGGATTTTCTTGTTTTCGGAGCGCCGGTGATTGAGCAGGATGAAATCGACGAGGTCGTGGCCTGCCTCAAAAGCGGCTGGCTCGGTACCGGCCCGCGGGTCACGCGATTCGAGGAGTGCTTCCGTGATTACAAGGGCGTGAACCATGCGCTTGCGGTTAACTCTTGCACCGCGGCGCTGCATCTGAGCCTGCTCACGATCGACATCGAACCGGGCGACGAAGTTATCACGACGCCGCTGACATTCTGCGCAACGATTAATGCGATCATTCATGCGGGAGCGATTCCCGTCCTTGCAGATGTCGATCCGGTGACAATGAACATCGATCCCGTCGAGGTTGAGCGTCGCATCACGCAACGCACCCGGGCGATCATACCAGTTCACTTTGCCGGTCGGCCCTGTGATATGACGGCCATTCGGCAGGTCGCGACAAAGAACGACCTGCTCATCATTGAGGACTGTGCCCACGCGATCGAGACGGAATACCGGGGTGAAAAGGCCGGAACACTTGGCGATCTCGGCTGCTTCAGCTTCTATGTCACCAAGAACATCTCCACCGGCGAGGGAGGCATGGTGATTACCGACAATGAAGAATGGGCGAACCGCATCAAGATACTCGCCCTGCACGGCCTCTCGCGCGACGCCTGGAAACGCTACAGCGATGAGGGATATAAACATTACTACGTCAGTGAAGCAGGCTTCAAATACAACATGATGGACATTCAGGCCGCCTTGGGCATCCACCAGCTTGCCCGGGTGGAGACGAACTGGCAAAAACGCAAGGCGTTGTGGGATTTCTACCAGCGGGAACTGATCGATTTGCCCGTGACACTGCCCGCCGAGCCGGAAGCCGACACGAAACACGGCTATCACCTCTTCACCCTGCTCATCGACGAACCGCGGTCGGGGATCTCCCGCGACGAGTTTCTCGAGGCGATGTACGAGCAGTGCATCGGCACGGGCGTGCATTACCTCAGCATGCCGGAACATCCGTATTACCAGCAGCGTTTCGGCTGGCGTCTGGAGGCATGGCCCCACGCGATGCGGATCGGACGACAAACGGTAAGCCTACCCTTCTCGCCAAAGCTGAATGAGCAGGATGCGGCCCGGGTCGTGGCGGCGATTCGATGCTCGCTCAGCGCTGAGCGTGAGCGCCCTACCATGCGGAGGGCGGCATGACCGCAACGATAAATGACATCCGGTCGTTTTGGGATGATCGGGCTCGACAGTTCGGTAGCAAGGCGAGAGCGACGCTCAACGAGAGCCCTCTACGCCGTCTGGAGATACGCACCATGATCGGGCAGATCGCAGCCTGCAGGCCCCGGCGGGTGCTGGATGTCGGGTGCGGCAACGGCTTTTCCACCAAGCAATTCGCTGCTCGTTTTCCGGAGATCGAGTTTTTCGGCGTCGATTACAGCGAAGAGATGATTCGCCATGCCGGGGATGACGGGCCGGACAATTGTCGCTTTATGGTGGCTGATGTCCTGAAGCCCCAAACCCTTCCCAAGGGGACGTTTGACCTCATCATCACCCAGCGCTGCCTGCAAAACATTCCCGATTATTCCCTGCAAAAGCAGGCCATCGAAAACCTGCGAAAACTCCTCTCCTCACCCGGAAAACTGCTGTTGATGGAATGCTCCAAGAACGGGGTGCGACAATTGAACAAGGTCCGTCTCGCGTTGGGCCGCGAGACCATCGGGAATATCCAGCCCTGGCACAACCGGTTCTTTCTCGACGGAAGAATGGTCCGGTGCTACGGGGCGAAGATCATCCATTTCAGTTCGACCTACATGTTCCTTGTCAAGGTGGTTCATCCCCGGCTGGCGAAGATCGCCTTGGTCCTGCCGCCGGTCGGACGATTCGGCTACGACAAACTGTACGTCATCGATTGAAGTCAACCTGATGTCACAGGCAAGAGCACAACGATTGCCCGGCGCGATGCGGGCAACAGCATGAAGAACGACTTGCCCCCTGCTCACTTGACAATTCGACCGGCCACACCCGAGGAATGGGACTGCCATTGGAATGCGTGTCCTCACGCGACGTATTTCCAGTCAAGGCAGTGGTCCGAGGTCTGGCGGGAATATACCGAGGGTGCGATGCAACCGGAGCCCTGCCACATAACACTTGCGAATGGGACGAGTCTCGTGCTCCCGCTAACCGCGAGTAAGAGCATTAAGGGTCTCAATAGAAACTACTTTATGTGTCCGGGCAGCACCTACGGGGGATGGCTTGGGGAAACAACGCCTGATGCCAAGACAATTCGATCGCTTACGGAAATGATCCTCAAACAATGCGGCAATCTGACCTGGCGTCTGAGTCCGATTGATCCGTCGGCGGGGCAGATCGATCTCGAATGGTACCTGGATGAAACGACCCATATCCTCGATCTTGAAGTCGGGCCTGAGCGCCTCTTGCGCAGCATGAGCAGAGGACACCGCTCGTCCATCAAAAAGGCGACCCGGGAAGGCGTCGAGATCGGTCAGGCGGAGACCATCGACGACTGGTATGAGTATTACGAGGTGTATGTCGATTCGCTGAGGCGATGGGGATCGCGGACGACCTCGAATTATCACTGGCGTATGTTTGAATCGCTGTTCCAGCGATCGGGGCAGAACGTCCGTTTGTGGGTCGCCCGGGTGCAAAGGAGAATCGTCGCCGGGGCGGTGTGCTTCTCAGCAAAGCATCACGTGGTGTACTGGCACGGCGCGGCCTTAGAATCTTTTTTCCATTTGCGTCCCGTGAATCTGCTTTTTTTTGAAGTCATCCGGCATTCCGAAGCGGAACAAAAACACTGGTTCGACTTCAATCCCAGCGGACGACTTGAAGGCGTCGCCCGCTTCAAACGGGGTTTCGGAGCCATCGAGACGCCGAGTCCCGTGCATCTGCATCATGACATGATGACCCGATTGTGGAAGACGATTCAAAGTCGATCGGGACGACCAGTCCGGGGGGCTGCTGTAGTTGCGAAGCCGGGCCGGAAAGCGGCCTGAGCAGGCTGCAGAATTGTGATTGCGAATTCAATCCAAGTAGAGAGCACTGAATGTCAGGTTCGATTGAACACATCATCTCGAAGTCAGTGAAATCCATGGTTCCCGCCAGCGTGAAGGATACGCTGCGGAAACTGAAGCCGCGCACGAGGCTGCAGAAAGACCTTGAGCTGTTCGTGCTGGATGGCATCCGCTTCACGCCGCCACTGGCGGACTTTCCGCCGATGGTCATGCTGGACACGACCACCCGCTGCAACCTGACCTGCGGGCATTGCCCCAACAGCGTGCTTTCCAAGGATGCGGGTTTTCTTGGCGACATGTCTGATGAGATTGCCCACAAGGTGCTGGATGAGATCGCCCGCGAGGCCCCGAACACACTTACCCGGTTATTCGATGGCGGCGAGCCGCTGGTCCGCAAGGACATTCACAAATTGATCCGTTTCGCGACGGAGCGCGGCATTCGCACCGTCTCGATCAACACCAACGGCACAATGCTGGTCAAGAAGCGTCGAATGGAGATCATCGAGGCGGGTCTGCAGCATATAGAAGTCAGCCTCGACGCGACCACCCCCGAGACGTTTCTCAAGATCAGGGAGTCTCCGCTGTTCGACCGCGTAGTGGAGAACACCCTTGCCTACGTTGAAGAATCGAAAGCATTCAATCCCAAGAATCGGGTCACGGTCAGTTTCGTGCTCCAGACTGACAATCGTCATGAAGTAGAGGCGTTCAAGTCGTTCTGGGAGGACAAGGTGGACAAGGTTTATATCCGAGAGTACCACCAGCACAACAACTACATGGATGATCACGGGCTGTTCAAGAATCATGGCAACCCGGATCGCCACCCGTGTCCGTTCCTCTGGGATCGCATCATCGTCTTCCATGACGGGCGAGTCAGGTTCTGTGAATTCGACTGGAAGGCCGATCATGCGATCGGTGATATCAGCCGCCAGACCCTCAAGGAGATCTGGCATGGCGAAGCCTATCGAAATCTGCGTGAGTCGCACGTGCGTGGTACTTTCTGTCATGATTTCTGTCGCGAATGCACCGACTGGCGACAGGTTAACTGGGATGGCAACCGAAAAAAATGAAATCAATGTTTGATTCGCCGACTCAGGAACGCAAAGGCATCATGCGGGCCGTCAATTACTCGCTGCACAGCGTGACGGACCGGATAGCGCGTTCGCTCACCTATAAAGGTCGTGTCATCGATCTGGGGTGCGGTTCCGCGCCGTACAAGGATATTATTCTCGAGCAGGCTGATGAATATGTGGGAGTGGATTGGAAACACAGCCTGCACGACCAAAGCAACGTCGATGTTCTTGCCGATCTCATGAAAGGCGTGCCTCTGGACAGCGAGTGCGCCGACACCTTGGTGTCGTTCCAGGTGATGGAGCATCTTCCCGATACGAAGTTTTTCCTTTCGGAATGTCACCGGCTGCTGAAGCCGGGCGGGCGAATCTTCATCACCGTGCCCTTCATGTGGCAAGTCCACGAGGCGCCGTACGATTACTATCGGTTCACGCGCCACGGCCTGGACTACTTGTTGAAGCACGCGGGGTTCGACGAAATCGATATCACCGAATATGCCTGTTTCTGGCAGATGTGGGTGTTGAAATTCAACTATCACACGATGCGTTTCGCGCGAGGCCCGTTCAAGTACGCGCTGGCGATGCTTTGGATATTCGGACAGATGGTGTCCGTCTTGCTTGATCGCATCGACCCGCATCCGCAGGATGCAATCGGGTATGTGGTGAAAGCGATCAAGGTATGACCTCGCTTCGACGACAGGCCGCGCGCGGGGTGCTCTGGACCGGGACAGGCTCTGCCGTCACAACCACCTTGCAGTTCATTCAGTGGGCGGTTCTCGCTCGTCTGTTGGCGCCTGAAGATTTTGGCCTGATGAGCATGGCGATGATTGTGATCGGCATGGCCGATGCCTTTACAGACATGGGCGTCAGTAGTGCGATTATCCATCGTAGGGACGCCACCCGCCGCCAGCTCTCCAGCTTGTATTGGCTCAACATCGTCCTCGGCGTGGTGGTGTTTCTTCTGGTGGCGGGGCTGAGTCCCCTGATCGCGAAGTTCTTCAACGAGCCGGAGGTTGCCCGGCTGCTGACGCTTGCCGCCATCGTCTTTCTTATCGCTCCACTCGGCCAGCAGTTTCGCGTACTTTTGGAAAAGGAACTTCAGTTCAACCGGCTGGCGCGGATCGACATGATCGGCGCGGCAGGCGGAGCGGGCACCGCCATTACTACCGCCCTCCTCGGCTATGGTGTCTATTCACTTATCTGGGGAGCGCTGGCCGGACATGTGATCAGGGCGGGATGGTATGTGGCAATCGGATGGAGAACCTGGCGGCCTCAACTGCGGTTCCGCGTTGGCGATCTTGATGGCTATCTTTCCTTTGGCTTGTTTCAAACCGGCGAACGGATCGTCAATTCATTTGCGGCATATGTTGACTATCTCATCATCGGGCGCTTTCTGGGAGCGGAGGCGCTGGGTTTCTACACCCTGGCGTATCAGCTTGTGGTCGTTCCGTTATCGAAACTCAATCCGGTCCTGACCCGGGTGGCATTTCCCCTCTTTTCACTCCGGCAGGACGATGATGCCGCGCTGCGTCGCGGCTATACGGAAATGACCCGTCTCCTCGCGTTTATTCTGTGTCCGGCGATCATCGGCCTCGCGATCACCGCTCCGCTGCTCATCCCGGTCCTGGTGGGAGAAGCCTGGACGCCGTCGATCGTTTTGCTTCAGATTCTCAGCATGCTGGGTCTGATCAAGGCGCTCGGGAATCCTTCCGGCTCGATCCTTCTGGCGAAGGGGCGCCCCGACATCGGTTTCATCTGGAACTTCATCATCGCCATTATCAACACGGTGGTCTTTCTGGCCGTGGTGGATTTCGGTCTTCAGGCGGTAGCTTGGGCGTACATGATTCTGTCCCTGATTTACTTCGTTATTTTCCATCGCTTTGTCCTCAAGGCGGTGATCGGTCTTCGCCTGGGCGCATATCTCGCGTCGATCTCCCGGCCCGCGCTGCTGAGCGTGATCATGGGTCTGATCGTCGGGACGGGTTACGTGGTGATCATGCCCCTCGCGTTCCAGAACGTCACCAAGCTGGTGTGCCTGGTGGCCACCGGGATTTTGACCTACGCGACGCTGGCCCTGGTGATGGAGTCTACCTATCTCAGTGAACTCAGGAATCTCCTGATTCGCCGGCAAGTCGGGAGGCAATCAGAGATTTAGTCATGCCCGGTCTTGTCGGATTCACATTTGATCCCCAGAATTGCCCGGAAGCCTCGGAAGCACACGAATCGCAAGTGGTGCTGAGGCGAATGCGCGATTCGATCGTGCATCGAGAAGAGAGTGTTCTCGATGAGCTTGTCATCGCGGAACGGGTCGCGGCGACGCGGGTCCATCTTGACGTCATTCAAAAGCAGCCCCAGCCCTGCATCAGCGGCGGGGTATCCGTCTGGATTGACGGCGAGTTCAATAATCGCGATGAACTTGCCCGGCGCAAGAAACTCAACGTGAGTTCGGACGCTGAGCTGCTTCTCGCCCTCATCGCCCAGGACGACTCGTATGCATCTCTGGGCGAGATTGACGGTTTTTATGCCGCAGTCATCCTCGATGCGCGAAGACAGCGTTTGCGGATGATCTCTGATCGTTACGGGTTGCGTCACCTCTACTGGACGGTCATTAACGGACAACTCACCTGGAGCAGCGAGGTCAAGGCGTTTCTCGAACATCCGGCTATGACACCGGTAATCGATCAAACCGCTCTGAAGCAGTTCATGAGCATCGGATGCCTGCTGAATGACCGTACCTGGTTCCGAGATGTCCATCTACTCGATTCCGGTACGGTGCTTGAATGGAATCTCTTTCGGGGCGAATTCGTCAAGCAACATCAGTACTGGAGTTGGGGCTGCATACCTCAACGTTCTGAGCACGAAATCACGGATGACCTGATCGATGAACTTGGTCATTTGTTTCGCCGGGCCGTGGAGCGTCGTTGTCATCCAGCCGAGCGGATTGGTCTTACCCTGAGCGGCGGACTGGATTCGCGGGCGATTCTCGCCACCATCCCCGAGGAATTTGATCCGATCCCCGCGATTACCTTCGGTGAAGCGAATTGTCAGGATGCTCGGATTGCCCGCCTGGCTGCTGCTCAGCGTGGAGCGCATCATCATGTCGTTGATATCGGTGGTGACAACTGGCTCCAAGATCGTATCGCCGGGGTCTGGTGGACCGATGGGCATCTCGACCTTCAGCACATGCACGGCATCGAAGCCCGCCACCACATGCGGCGCCATCTCGACATCAGCCTCAATGGCTACGCCGGTGATCTCATACTGGGCGGCAGCTATCTGCCTGAACAGCCAGTAGAAGCATCGCAGCAAAAAGCCTTCACCGCCAGGTTCATGGGCTGCGACGAGTCCGCGCTTGAGGGATGGGATCAGGTGCAGGGACATCCGAGCACGGACATCTATTTTCTCCAGCATCGCGTTCGGCGGTTCACCTATTACGGCACGCAGCATTGCCTGAATTCATTTGCCCTCCGCAAGCCGTTCTATGACAACGATGTGATCGACTTCGCTTATGGCCTGCCGGATGATCTTCGACGGGGGGGAAACCTTTATCACGCCATGCTTCTACGATTTCTGCCGGAGTATTTCGAGCATATTCCCTATCAGGCCTGGGGGGTGCCGATTTCCGCGTCAACAGGCGGACGCTGGCGGGCAAGATTCCTCCGCCGATTGACTCACAGACTCAATCGCTCGCTGGGGAAGCTGGGGCCGCAGATTGGTTCGCCTTTGCAGTACTCCAATTATGCCAATTGGCTTCGTCATGAGTCCGCGAGTTCATTTATTCACGACACGCTTGGATCGAAAACGGCGCTCTACGGAGAGTATCTGTCGGTGGACGCAACGCTTGATGCTCTCCAAAGACATCTCCGCGGCGAGAATCATACCGATCTGATCTGTCGGAGCCTGACCCTCGAGATCTGGCTCCAGCAGGTGTACGCCGGGCGATTTCGAGATTTCGATTCCCCCTTCACATGCGAAGAGAGCACGAGAAGGGCGGCATGACCATGACGAAACATCAGAACCCGCCAGCAAATGAGTTGACGACCTTGTCATTGAAAGGTGATCGAGGCGCGCGATTGTGCGTGATTCATTCTGTGCCGGGCTCGTGGATCGAGTCAACGCAGACCTGGCTCTACAACCAGGTTCGCTTCCTGCCCGAAACGGTTGAGAGCCATGTCGTTTGCCCGATGACTCAGAATCTCGATCGCTTCGGGGTTGCAAATCTCCATGCCGAAGCGGATCAACATCGGTTGCGCCGGGTTGTCGATAGCCTTTCAAGGCAGCTTCGACTCCGTCGCCATGCGAGTTTGCTGGAGCGTGTCGCTCGGGAGTCGGGGGAGCCGGGGGGGGCGAAGGTTTTACACTCCCATTTCGGTCCTACGGGCTGGGAAAACCTCCGGGTGGCCCGCAAGCTGGGAGTGAAGCATGTTGTCACTTTTTACGGCCTGGATGTCAACTATCTCCCCCAGGTGGGTTGGCAAAGTCGCTATCAGGAGTTGTTTGAGCAGGTGGATGCCGTGCTCTGCGAAGGGCCGCACATGGCCCGTTGCATCGCCGGTCTGGGATGTTCGCCGGAGAAAGTTCACGTTCATCATCTCGGGATTGATGTGGATTCAATCGAGTTCGCCCCAAAGGCATGGCGTGAAGACGAGCCGCTGCGAATCCTGATCGCCGCGTCCTTCCGGGAGAAGAAGGGGATTCTCTACGCACTGGAAGCGATCGCCAGACTTCGCCGGGACGTTGATTGTGAAGTCACGATCATCGGTGATGCGAGCGATTCCAACTCGAGTCGATCGGAAAAACAACGCATCCTCGAGACGATAGATCGTCTTGAGCTGCGCTCCTGCCTGCGTATGCTCGGTTTCCAGTCTTATCAGCGTCTGATGGAGGAAGCGAAGCATCATCATGTCTTCTGCTCGCCCAGTGTGACCGCATCCA
Source organism: Planctomycetota bacterium (assembly GCA_022560875.1). GTDB lineage: Bacteria > Planctomycetota > Phycisphaerae > Phycisphaerales > SM1A02 > JADFSH01. The sequence continues at coordinate 28,614 of JADFSH010000002.1, forward strand.
ATGGTGACACCGAAGGCGGCGCACCCGTGAGCCTCCTCGACATGAAAGCTTCTGGTCTCATGATCGTGGGCACGAATCATTGCGATATCCCGGAAATCGTGCGCGATGACGAGACGGGTTGGCTTGCCGATGAACGGGATATCGAAGGTCTTGAGAATTGCTTTCGACGCATGATTGATCAGCACCAACAGTGGAACAAGATTGCTCGTCGGGGTCGGGATGATATCGAAGCCAGATTCAACGCCCGAGTGCAGGGGGAGAGACTCGCCTCAATCTATTCAAATCTCGTGGAAGAGAAGAAAGCGCTGTCTGACCAGGCTGGTAATGAGGATGGCGGGGCGGAGGGGAGGAGAGATGTTGAAACAAGTTCCCTGTTGATTCATCCCATGGTGGAAAAATCCCTGGTCAAGCCCGTTTCGGTCAGGCCGATTCGGCGCTCGCTGATGCACCGTCTGGGTGAGAGAGGAGGTCGTCTGACTCGTTCGTTCGTCTGGCGGAGACGCTTGCAGTCATTCGGGCGGGGTTCGGTGATTGCGAGACCGGCGTGGGTGGTCGGAGGTGAAGCGATCCGTATTGGCGCTGAAGTCACCATCTGGCGTCATGCGCGGCTCGAAGCCCTCAATACCGCGCGAAATGTCACTCGGATCGATATCGGCGACGGTACGGTGATTCAACCCTATGTTCACATCGGCGCGATTGAGTCGGTTCACATCGGGCGTGGCGTGTTGATGGCGTCGCAGGTCTATGTTACCGACCACGATCATGATTTCAGGAATCTACAGGAGCCGGTGATTGAAAATTCCCGGGTTCTGGCCGCCCCGGTGTCGATAGGCGACTACGTATGGCTGGGAGAGCGGGTGATGGTGCTCAAGGGTGTGACCATCGGTGCGCACGCCGTGATCGGAGCGGGAAGTATCGTGACCCGTGATATTCCCGTGGGGACCATCGCGGTAGGTACACCGGCTCGAGTCATTCGTCGTTATGACGAACGGGCGTGTGAATGGAGATCCGCCGCATGAAAGCCCGCGTGCTTGTGATCAGTTATTTCTTTCCGCCCGATGGAGGTCCGGGAACGCAACGCGTAGCGAAATTCTGCAAGTATCTCTGGCGCTACGGCTGGTCGCCGACCGTACTCACGCGGACAATACCTGCCACGCGGGGGCGCTGGGATCCTGAAGATTGCTCATTGATGCGCGACATACCGTCATCTGTCCGCGTGATTCGTGTGGATGAGACTGACAGCGAGCTGAAATGGGCTGCTCATCTTCCCGTTCTCGATTCACCCCACATAATGCGCTGGAATGCCGCGGCCTTTGCCCGGACAAAGAAGCTGCTCGAGACGGAGCAATTCGATCTGGTGTTCATCACCATGTCACCTTTCGATCTTGCCCATCTGGGACGTCGGATCCAGACCCAACTCGGGGTTCCGGTGATCTACGACCTGCGTGATCCTTGGGCGCTGGATGGCTGGCGGTCGCACCGAACCCGCAAGCATTGGCGCAGGGACTTCGACTGCATGCGTGCGACGTTGATGAATGCGGATGGTGTCATTGCCAACACGCCCGAGGCGAAGAAGGTGATACAGCGTGAGTGCCGTGAAGTTAACCCCTTGCGTTTCTACGTGATACCCAACGGCTATGATGAATCTGACCTGACGGATCCTTTCCACTCGGCCAATCATCGCGACCCGTCAATTTTCCGAATCGTCCACTCCGGATCGCTGCACTCCCGTGAGTTGTATGCGAGGAAGAATCTCAAAGGTAAGCTGCGTTCGTTATTTGAGTACTCAGGCGAACGGATCGATCCGACGGGTCGGACACCTTTTTATCTGCTCAAAGCACTGCAACGCCTCAATCGACGCGGCCATCCACTGGTGAAGCATGTTCAACTCAGGCTCATTGGAACGATTGACGATGCGACCCGGCAATGTGTGACAGAATCCAGACTGCAGCATCTCGTAGAGCTGGTGGATTATCTGCCCCATCAGGAATCTGTTGAACAACTGCGAACCGCCGATGCCCTGTTCCTACCCTTGCATGGTCTCCCCCCGGGACAGCGGAGTCGCATTGTGCCGGGGAAAACCTACGAATATCTGGCCGCCCGAAGACCGATTCTTGCGTGCCTTCCGGAGGGAGATGCCCGGGAACTCATCGAAAGAAGCGGCAACGGGTGGTGCGCTGATCCATGCGATGAGGCTGCCATCGCAGATGCACTAGCCTCTCTCTACGAAGCATGGGAACGGGGCGATCTGGATCGTCTGCAAATCCCAAGCTGGCTTCGGAATTATGAGCGTCGTCAACTCACGGCACGACTTGCCGAAGCGTTCGACGAGATTGTCGAGCCTCAATATGCCCAGGGAGTCTGGCGCACCGCCGCTTGATCGCCTTCCGATCGCGCCGGCATTCACCTCACGAATGTCAGAATTCAAACCAATGATTCTTTTTCAGTTGAATTGTCCTGATTCGGAGAACAGCTTCACTGCTATGCGCGGGATTGTCTTGGCGGAAACGGATTGCGTTTCGCCTCGACGGAGTACAGAACGATGTTAGATGGAATGGTACAGAACGAATGGTTCAATCAGACGATGTTGCATCCATTGGGTCTTGTGGCCATCGGCGTGCTCGGCCTGCTCATGCTGCTCCTGCCACGACGTTATGCCATGATACCTTTTCTCATCATGGTGTGTTTCATGAGTCCGGCCCAGCGCATCGTTGTACTGACGCTTGATTTTACGCTGATACGAGTCATCGTTCTTTTCGGTTGGTTACGTATCATACTCAGAGGTGAGGGTCGCGATTTCACGTGGCAGACCCTGGACAAGGTTGTCCTGTTATGGGCATTCAGCGGCACAATCGCCATGATGCTGCTGCACGGAACGATTGGCGTATTCATTTATCGCCTGGGACTGATGTTCGACGCGGTGGGTATGTATTTTCTCTTTCGTATTCTTATCCGCGACTGGAGGGACATTGAAACCATTGCCACCAGCGTCGTAGTCATCAGCATTCCCCTGGCAGGTGCATTCCTCCTTGAGAAATACACCGGTCGCAACATCTTTTCCATATTCGGCGGCGTACCCGAATACACGCTGGTGAGGAACGGCGTACTTCGTTGTCAGGGGGCGTTTGCGCATCCGATATTGGCCGGCTCATTTTGGGCCGCACTGCTTCCGATCATCGGGGCGTTGTGGTTTCATAATGACTGGCGACGCATACTGGCCCCGATCGGTATCACCGCATCCCTGACCATCATCTGGACTTGCGGCTCGACCACACCCCTGGCCGCCGTGGTACTGGGAGTGCTTGTGGTCATGCTTTATCCGATCCGGAAACAACTCATCTGGATTCGCTGGGGGGGTGTTGCCGGATTGTTCCTCTTGCACATCGCGATGACATCGCCCGTTTGGCATCTTTTGGCCCGTATCGAACTCACCAAGGGGTCCAATGGGTGGTATCGATACAAACTCATCGATGATTTCATCCGGCATTTCTCTGAATGGTGGCTTGTCGGCACGAAATCGACGAAGCACTGGTGGGAATGGGGCAGTAACGACGTGACGAACCAGTATGTGCTCGAAGGTGTCACGGGAGGTTTGCTGACTCTGGTGCTCTTCATCCTGTCGATCGTGATCGCATTCCGCAGCATCGGACGGTTTGAGGAGTGCGTGGGAACCAGTCAGATCAAGCGGGCCATGTCTTGGGCGCTCGGAGTGTCTTTGTTCATCCATTGCGTCATTTTCATCGGCGTGTCGTATTTCGGGCAGAGCATGATGATGTGGTATCTCATGCTCGCGATGATCGGTAGTCTTTCCGCGCTGCACGCGGTTCAATCACAAAGATCGATTTTACAGGCGCGGGATATTCATTCCGGACGCTTGAAGCGGTTCGCCGTTCGGGTCACGAAAGGCTCCCAAAATACCTCGGGGAATGCTGCTCTGGACCATACATCTGCTCGTGGGTGATGAGGGAAGGCTCCGGGTGAACCATGAGATTTCCCGCTTCGTGAGGCAAGACAACCATTTTCCCGATCAATGACTGGAACAATCAGACGATCTTACATCCATTGGGAGTTGTGGCGGTTGTCATTCTCGGGCTGGCCTTGATCCTGCTGCCGCGACGATATGCGGTCATCCCGATGATCATAATGGCCTGCTTCATCGCCCCGGCGCAGCGCATTGTCTTTTTGACGCTCGATTTCAATCTCCTGCGTCTCATGGTGCTGTTCGGGTGGATGAGGTTGATGCTTCGACAAGAGGTGAGGGGCTTGAGATGGAGGACCATTGACTATGTGATCATCCTCTGGTTGTTGAGCGGCACTATGGCCATGACGCTGCTTCACTTCTCTTCGCAGACATTCATCTATCGACTGGGGATCATGTTCGACGCGGCGGGAATGTACTTCTTGTTTCGATGTCTGATCAGGGATTGGAGCGATATCGACACCATCGCCGTCAGCGTGGTGTGGATCAGCATCCCGGTGGCTTTTGCGTTCTTGCTGGAGAGACATACCGGCAGGAATATCTTTTCCATATTCGGCGGCGTGCCGGAATATACCCTCATCCGAAACGGCTCATTGCGCTGCCAGGGCGCGTATGCCCATCCCATTCTCGCCGGTGCTTTCTGGGCCTCTCTTCTGCCGATCATCATCGCGCTCGGCGCAAAATGCGACTGGAGAAGGCCGCTGGCAGTGCTCGGTCTGGTGACCTCTTCGGTCATGATTGTCACGAGTGGGTCGAGCACGCCGATATTTGCGGCCATCATCGCCCTTGTCGTCATGGCGATGTATCCCCTGAGAATGACGATGGTCTATCTACGATGGGGGGCGGTGGCGGGCATCCTTATCCTGCACATGGTCATGAACAATCCAGTCTGGCATCTGCTGGCGAGGATCGATCTGGCCGGCGGATCCACAGGCTGGTACCGATTCAAGTTGATTGATGATTTTTTCACGCATTTTGGTGAATGGTGGTTGCTGGGAACCAAATCGACGGCGCACTGGTGGGATTGGGGGAGCAATGATATCACCAACCAATATGTCCTGGAGGGTGTCAACGGCGGCCTCCTGACCCTTACCCTGTTCATCCTACTCATCATTCTGGCATTCCGGGGAGTGAAGCGGTTTCAAAGCCGCATCGACACTAACATGGCACGCCGGGTCATGGCCTGGGCAGTGGGGGCTTCACTGTTCGTACATTGTGTGATATTTATCGGGGTCTCGTATTTCGGGCAGATTCAATTGCTCTGGTTCCTTACTCTCGCTATGACGGGAAGCCTCGCTTCTGCGTCCGATTCCATCCGCCGAATCGTGGTGTTTCTGGGCAACAATAAACCGCAGGGTGTTCTCACCCGGGCTTCGGACACCCCAACATCCCCGATCTATCGCTTAGCGGGGGGAGCAGGCAAGCGACCACAGGAACAGAAAGCGAAAGGACTCACATCATGAGTCTCACGTTCAAGCTCTCCAAGGAAATCGGCAAGAGTGTGGCCGGCATCATGCGGGGACGCTCCGCCATCATCATTCCTGATGTCCCCACGCTTGTTTCCCGATACGGCCACGGCAAACCGTCCCATCCTCAACTCTCAGACAGCATCAAGCGGGGGAGAGATCGCTATCGGGCTATTCTCGAAGGCTTTCTCGCATATGAAGACCTCTACGCCGCCATCCCGCGACAGCACTCCGGAGCGAAAGAGTCATTCGAACCGAACTGGGATAACGACTGGCTTCCCGGATTGGACAGCGCCTGTCTGTACGGCATCATCGCCTCACGGCTTCCGGCGCGATATATCGAAATCGGTTCCGGCATCTCCACCAGGTTTGCACGTCGTGCCGTGGACGACCATCAGCTTGCGACGACCATCACCTCGATCGATCCGGAACCCCGGGCGAGCATCGATTCGATATGCGATCAGGTCCATCGGGTACCCGTTCAGCAGGTTGATCTCGAACTGTTCGATACCTTGGAAGCCGGAGACATCCTGTTCGTGGACAGCTCGCATCGCGTGTTTACGAACTCGGATGTCACGGTGATCTTCATGGATATTCTGCCCCGGCTCAAGGCCGGGGTGATTGTCCATTTTCATGACATCTGGCTGCCGGATGACTATCAGCCGGCCTGGTCGGATCGCTACTACTCGGAACAGTACATGTTGGCGATGCTGCTGATGTTCTCCGATCAATTTGAAATCATGCTTCCCAACCATTTCATCACCCACGATCAGGAATTGTCAAGCGTGCTCGCTCCTCTCTGGGAGCGTCCCGAAATGCAGGGGGTACGGACGGATGGGGCTTCGTTCTGGCTGGAAAAGAAATGACCACGGTTACGCGACATAAAAGCGAGAAGATCGATCTTGCCATTCAGGAGCAACCGAGACGGGATCTCTCTGTCATGGATCTCGCCGTCGTGATCGTGAACTGGAACACGTGCGACCTGCTGAGGGATTGTCTTCGCTCCGTCTACGCTTCTCTCGATGTTCTCGACGTAGAAATTCTGGTCGTTGACAATGCCTCGTCAGATGGCTCCGCCGCCATGGTTGAGAATGAATTTCCGGGGGTGCGGCTCATCACCAATCACGACAATCGCGGCTTCGCGGCCGCCAATAACCAGGCCATGAAACTGAGCAGTGGGCGTTACGTACTCCTGCTGAACCCGGACACCATCGTGGCTCCCGATACGCTGAACCGGATGATTCGCTACGCAGATGAGAATCCTGACGCTGCCGTCATCGGCTGTCAGGTGTATGAGACCGAACACTGCATTCAGCAGACATGCTTTCGATACCCGGACCCCGTCAATACGCTTCTTATCGAAACGGGCCTGAGTCGCCTTTTTTCCGGTTCCCGACTTTTTGGCAGATCCTGGATGGGTGACTGGGATCGGAGAACCGAGCGCGAGGTCGATGTCGTCTCGGGCATGTTCATGCTCGTGAGATGCGAGGCGATCGAACAGGTCGGTTTCATGGACGAGGATTATTTCATCTATGCCGAGGAAGCCGACTGGTGCCATCGGTTTCGGCGGGCAGGGTGGAGATGTGTCTTCACTCCCGCAGCGCGGATCATCCATCGAGACGGAGGGGGCAAGAGCACCGAGCAGATGAGTGTGCGTATGTACGTGCAGATGCAAAAAAGCCTGCTCATGTTTCAGCGCAAGAATCTTGGTCGCATGGCATGGTTGATGAGTTGGCTGATCTATGTGATTTCGACCTCATTGCGCACTGTGCTGTGGACTGGTTTGGGAGTCCTGCGAATCGGGACACGATCCGCCCACCGGCGGCAACAGGCCGCGGCCGCGCTTCGTTTTCATCTCACCGGGAGAGAGCCCGTCTGATGACAGTCGTTGAGACATCACAGCCGTCGGTAGTGAAAGTTCCCTTTACACCCACACTCGAAATGTGCGTGTTTCGATCCTTTGACGACATTGATCTCACCTGTGAAGTGTGGGATGACTTTGTTCAGTCGGTGCAAAGCGATCTTTATTCCTCATACCACTGGTGCCGAACGTGGTGGGATCACTACGGCGCAGGTCGCGAGCTGCGTATCCTGGTTTTTCGATCAGGACACTCACTCGCCGGGATCATCCCGCTGCTGATAGATAATACCGGTTTCGGCCCGGGGAGGATTCGATTGGCCAAGCCCTTGGGGACGGACTCGACCACAGCCTTCTGGACTCCGGCCCTCAAGCTGGATCATGCCGATACCATCGTCGCCCGGACTATCGAGTACATCATTGACGAGGAACATTGCGATGCGATCAACTTCGGGCCGATGCCGGTTCGTAATCGAGTGATTGATGCGTTGCGGCGGGCGGAGAGTAATCTGGCTGATCTGGCCGAAATAATCCGGGACGAACCGGGAATGTCACTGATTATGTTTCGTCTTCCTGCCGATTTTGACGGTTACCTGTCCGGCTTATCGAAGAAGCAACGGACGACGATTCTTCAGGAGATGCGCCGTCTCGAGCGCGATTGCGGGCTGGAGACGCGCGTGATCAAGAAGCCGGGAAAAATTGAAGCCGCATACGAAGCGTTCGTCGAACTGCATGGCCGGCAATGGCGGGCACAGGGCAAGCTGGGACATTTCGGCGACTGGCCCGGTGCGGAAATGTTCAATCTCGACCTTATTCAAAAGCTGGCCGGAGAGAATCGCGCCCGGATCATCGAGTTGCGGGCAGACGGTGAGCTTGTTTCATCGCAGATCGTGCTGAGGTTTGGCAATCAGGACCATTGGCGTCTTCCGGCACGATCGCCTGATTCATGCTGGGAAAAATACAGTCTCGGAAGAGTGGGACTGGCAAAGATCATCGAGATCGCCATCAACGATGATGTGAGATCTATCGAAGCGGGGACCGGGCATTACGAATACAAGATTCGCATGGGCGGAGAGGAGAACACGCTGCATTCGATCATGTTCGTGGCTCGGAAGCGTCACTCGCAACGACGCGTGAAATGGTTTATCCGGGGGGCGGCGTTTCTTCATCGCTGGTACTACCGGATCTGGTTCTGTCGGATCGCTCCCCGGATGCCCCGGATGCAGGGACCGCTCTGGAAAGTCTGGAGGCACAGCCGCCTATGACGACCAGACGCGATCACTATTGCGGGGGACCGGGCTGCGGGCTGGGAGCGATGTTGGCCGCGGGACTCCGTGCGCCGTCATTGCTTCCGAGTTGGCTTCAAACTCGAGGCGGGCAAGTGATTCCCACCAACTCCGGACGCACGGCCATTGCCCTGATCGCCCAAATTTTTGAACTCGCCTCCGGCGATGAAGTTCTCGTCCCGTCGTACAACTGCGGCACGGAAATAGACGCGATCATCTCGACCGGGGCGACGCCGGTGCCATACCGCATTACGCGCGAATTGAGCATTGACGAAGCGGATATCGAACTTCGCATCACCTCCCGGACTCGGGCGGTGTATGTCACGCATTATTTCGGCAGATGTCATGACTTGGATAATCTTGCCGCCTTGTGTCGCCAGCGGGGGGTGAAGCTGATCGAGGATTGTGCGATTTCCTTATTCTCCGGGCTGCGATCCTGCGATGACAAAATGCAGGCGGATGCGGCCATCTTCAGTTTTCCGAAGTGGTTCGCGGTGCCGGATGGCGGAGCGTTGGTGTTGAAAGATGACCATCAGGGCGTCGAAACGATGCTCAAACCCCCGTCTTTGCCGCGGGTAGTGCGTCAATGCCTTCCCCTGCTGAAATCGGCGGCATTGCGTGGTCGTGTTTCCGGCCGAATCCTGAAACGCTCCGGGCGTAATCGCAAATATGATGACGCCACAAGTCTTCAGGTTCCGGCTCCATCCCGTCCGGATATGCCTCAACACTACTACTTTGATCATCATGTTCATCTGCATCGCATGTCGCGGATAACGAGAGGGTTGCTCAATCGTGTTCAAACAGGTCGTTTAATTGAGACCCGCCAGCATAACTGGGAGCAGCTACGGGTAGGCATAAGTGATATCCCCGCCATCCAGCCGCTCTTCAATACGCTCGGGGAAGATGAATGCCCGCTCGTGCTGCCCCTGATGGTGAATAACCGAAACCGGTGGCTAAGCGAGCTTCATACCCGACGAATCAACGCCATCGGTTGGTGGGCGGGTTATTACCGGGATCTGTCTTGGGATGAATTTCCGGAGTCATGCGCGCTGAAGGACCAGGTGCTGGCCTTGCCCGTGCATCAGGAACTTGGTGAGTTTGAAATTGAGCATATTGTCCGGTCGATTTGCGAAATCGCCTATTTCTGCGAGGAAGCACCGGCAAATGCCAACCGACTGGTCGATGTCAAGCCTTTGGTGAGTGAGTTTCCTCAGTCACAGAGGATGAGCGTCAGATCATGAACATCATCATTTCAAGACCATTTCGTTACCGGCTTCGCAGCCTCATCTACCACACGCCGCTCCGGACGCTGTTTGCGAAACTGCGTCAGGCTCTGCGACAACCGCCTGCACATGAGGATTCCGGCTGGTGGGATAACGCGTTGAAGTCTGAAAAATCATCCTATCTGGGGGAGGCGGCGAGCATTGGGTTGCGCGAGGCCATCATTGGGGAACTCCTCTGCCAGTTCCAGATCACCCCCCGAGCCATTCTCGACATGGGGTGCGGCGGGGGAACACTCTGTCGCTCACTCGCTCAATTCAAGCCGGAAACCTACACCGGAGTTGATATCAGCCGTTACGCCATTGAGCGGAATATCAGCACTGACGCCAACGGGAAGAACGGGCATGGGATGGCTATCTCCTTTGTCGAATCGAGCCTGCAAACGTATGCCCCTCCCAACGGGGTGGTCTTTGATGTCATCGCGTTCAATGAAGTGCTTTACTACCTGGACGTTCATGAAGCGTGTCAACAAGTCAAGCGCTATTGCCAGCATCTCGATCACAATGGGGTGATAGCCGTCACCATGAAAGATGATCCCAAGTCTCATGCGATCTTTCGCAAGCTGACACGGGAATTCGACTGGGTGGGCGGCACGCTGTTTCAGGAATGCGGCAGCCAGCCGCATTTCCGTATCAAGATGAATGAAAAATCGCCGGCCTATGTCATCGGTCTCCTTCGCCCAAAGAGTTTGCTTCAGTCATGAGTCCTTACGGAAAACAAGGATTCATCGTGCAGCTCGTGTACCTTCTCCTTGCGATCGTCTGGTGGGCGGGTACGGGATTCGGTTTTGCCTTGCGACGACGGGTGGTGGTCCTGTGCTATCACAACGTGAGAGACAATCAGCGTGAGCGATTTGGTCGGCAGATGCGTCACATCGCAGATCGGGCCAGACGCTTGACGACGTGCGAGACTGTCGGGTGGTTGGGGCGGCCGCAGATGGTTGTAACGTTCGATGACGCCTTTGCCGGGCTCCTCCTGAACGCACTTCCCGTGACCCGCGACTTGGAAATTCCCATCACTATCTTTGCGGTGACGGAGAATCTCGGCGGAGTACCGAAATGGCCCATGCCCGAAGACCATCGTGACCGAGACGAACGCACCATGACAGATCTCGAGTTGCAAACCGTTGACAAGGATTCACGGTGTCGAGTGGAATCACACACCGCGACCCACGCAAATCTGGCCGGGATATCAAAGCAATGTGTCCGCGAAGAATTCGTTAGGTCCCGACTCAGACTCGAAAAGATTCTTGGTCGTGATGTGACCATGCTCGCCTTTCCTTTTGGCGCATACGGGGATGATATTATTCGAGAAGCGCGTGCGGCGGGTTACACGGACCTGTTTACACTCCAGCCGACCCTCGGGCGAACTTCGGAATCCAATCCGTTGCAGGGGCGATTCCCGGCTGATCCGGACATGTGGCCGGCGGAGTTTTATCTGACAACTGCGGGGGCGTATGCCTGGCTCGGACCCTGGCGACGGCTGCTCGCCCGGCTGCGAAAGTCTTTTCTGGTTCACTCAAAGCCTGCCCAGGCTCCGAAGACAACATGACCTCTACCGACCTCGAAAACGTGAGACTCATCGATCGTACAGAGTGGGACCAGCGTGCCGGGTCGTTTGCCGATTACAATTATCGCCAACTCTGGCCCTTTGGCGAGGCATCCGCCCGTCGTATCGGGGCATCGTGTGAGCACCTGGTGATTGAAACCCGGGAAGGAGTGATCGGGCTTGTGGATGTGCGTATCAAACGCCTGCCGGTCACCGGAGGCATCGCTTATATCACCGGCGGCCCGATTGTGCGTCAAATGGATGCTCCCCTTTCGCCCGAAGAGGCCCTCCGGATTTCCCTGCAAGCTCTGAGACGGGAGTATGTGGAAAAACGCGGACTCATCCTTCGGATCGCGCCGGCGGCCGGGGGCGACAATTGGCAGGCGGCGCAGGAGCGAGCATTTGAGTCAGTGGGATTCACAACCAGCGATGCGATGCGAAAATACCGTACCGTTCTTCTCGATCTGGATTGTCCCGCTTCTGTAATCCGTGCCGGTTTCTCGCAGAAGTGGCGTAACTGCCTGAACGCTTCGGAGCGATCGGGGCTCATGATCGAGATGGAGATCGGGACGGGCTTGTTTCAGGAGTTCGGACGCCTTTTTGCCGAGACCCGTAAGCGTAAGGAATTCTCAGTCGATCTCGATGCGGTGTTCTATGAGGCCCTGCAGTCCGATCTGGTTGGGAGGGATCAATTTGTACTCACTATCGCCAGACTCAACGGCGAGCCGGTAGCGGGCCATGTAGCGAGTCTGCTGGGGGATACGTGCGTATATCTCCTCGGGGCCTCCAATGCTGAGGGGCGAGGGGCCAAGGCGTCGTATCTCTTGCAATGGAAGGTCATTGAGGAGGCGCGGCAACGGGGTTGCATTCACTTTGATCTAGGAGGCATCGATGTAAAGGCGAACCCGGGGGTCGCGCGATTCAAACTGCGGATGGGGGGCTCGGTCGTGCAGGCGTCGGGGCCATACGAACTTCCACCCCGAGGACTCAATCGCATCCTGACGCTGAGCGCGGAAAAATTGTACGGTTTCGTACGCGGCAATCGCACCCGCGCAAAAATTGCGGCCTGCGAAAAGTGAGCCCTCGGAAACGCCTGATGAACTCTGATCAGTCACATGATTCCGAAGACGCGATGAAGCGGTCAATTCGACCAGCCGATAGACACCATGTCGTGTGATTTCTAGTCAGTCGGCCGCGCAAAAATGGCCTTGAGCGTCATTTCGGGAAGGATGAATGGACGTGAACGTGTCTGGAAAATCGTCGCCGACAGATTTCATGCAAGGCAATGTTCCATCGTCGGAGAGCGCTGACCCAGTCGCGTCCGCCGACACCACGAATTTCACTCCCGATCTTCACCTGACCGACCGGGCGCACCGCGGGCATATCGTCATTCTGGTTGAGAATCTTCCCGTGCCCTTCGATCGAAGGGTGTGGTTGGAGTCTCTCGCGTTGAAAGAGGCGGGATACCGGGTAAGTGTCGTTTCACCCTGTCCCCCCGATGATGCGGAGCCGAATCGGGTTATAGAAGGGGTGCGTGTCTATCGGTATCCCATGCCCTCGCCAAGCCGGGGCCATTTGAGCTTTGTTCGTGAGTTTGCCTATTGCTACTGGCAGACGCGGCGTATCGTCAAACGCATATGGCGGAACGATCCCTTCGATGTCATTCACTCCTGCAATCCGCCGGATATGTTCTGGGCGCTCGCCCGCCCCTACAAGAAAAAAGGCGTGCGGTTTGTCTTCGATCATCATGATGTCTGCCCGGAACTGTATCTCTCGAAATTCGGCAAACGCGATGTTTTCTACCGGGGGCTCTGTTGGCTGGAAAAGAGGCAATTTGCGGAAGCTGACGTGGTGATTGCGACCAATGAAAGCTATCGGAGAATCGCCATCGACCGAGGCGGGAAGCATCCGCGTGATGTGACCGTGGTCCGCAGTGGGCCGCAGTTGTCCCGTTTTCAGCGGTTGCGAAAAGAGCTGGTGCTGAAGCAGGGGCGGAAGCATCTGTGCGTGTACCTGGGGGTCATGGGCAAACAGGATGGCGTTGATTATGCGCTGCGGGCAATTCGCAACGCCATCAACAACGGTCTTCAGGATACGCTGTTCGCCTTCATCGGCGATGGGGATCATTACGAGGAAGTCATCAAGCTGTCTTGTCAGCTTAGTCTTCAGGAGCACGTGATCTTCACCGGCCGCATCTCTGACGAAGTCTTATGCAGCTATCTTTCCACTGCCGATCTTGCCCTCGCCCCGGATCCGAAAAACCCGCTCAATGACATCAGCACCATGAACAAGGTTGTTGAATACATGTCCATGAGCCTTCCCATCATCAGCTTTGATCTCAAGGAAACCAGATTCAGTGCCGGTGATGCGGCGGTGTATATCCCCGATAACGACGTGCTGCGTATGGGACACGCCATTATCGAGATTCTTAAGGATCCGATCCGACGCGAGATCATGGGCTTGGTCGGCAGAAAACGGGTTGAATCAATGCTGTCCTGGGACCACAGCCGTGAATGCCTGATCAGGCTCTACGATCAACTGCTCGAAAACAAGATACAGGAGGAGAGCTTCGACCTGCGCTTGCTGAGTGAACAGGCACTCGCGGCCACGTATGAGCCTCCTCTTCGACGCGCGGCATAAACGCAGACGTCAGGCCGCGTGTGCGTGATGAAGTGGTTGCGTGATTCGGACGATACGACAAGCACTAACTCGTCGTCGTAGGCGATTTATGCTGTATCCAGATCACAATCAAGAAAATGAACGGCATGTGAGTACGGATCGACCGGGACACAATGTGAATCCGTTTATGCATCTCGAAACCGAAGACATCATAAGCGGCCCTCTGTCGTCAAAACGGAAGCATTTCGATGGTGTGATCTGCTTTGGGGGCGAAGACTGGTGGTACCACAATCGTGGGCACTATGACCTCCAGATCATGCGCGAGCTTTCAAAGCACTTCCCGGTGCTCTATGTCAATTCCATCGGGATGCGATTGCCTTGCATTGCTGAAGGGAAAATGTTCTTCCACCGCATCAGGCGAAAACTGAAAAGCCTTGGTCGGGGATACCGACAAATCAACGATCACTTTGCCGTCTGCAGCCCCTTTATTCTCCCGGGGCGAATCGGCATGAAAATCACGGGGCGAATGCTTGCCCCCCAGGTTCGACGATGGGCCGAGAGAATGGGTTTAAATAACCCACTGGTATGGGTGGCCTGCCCATCTGCGGCAGTGGCCATTGATGGCGTGAAGCCTTCCGCCGTAGTGTATCAGCGCACGGATCGGCATGAATGCTTCTCAGAAGCCGTCCATGATATGATCAAAGGTGACGACGACTGGTTGAAAGCGAGGTCTGACCTGACGGTATTTTGCTCCTCGTTTCTCTACGAGCAGGAGTTTAATCAATGCCGCAACGCCTGCCTGATCGATCATGGCGTTGATTTTGAACAGTTTTCAACCGTCGAGGAAAATCCGAATCAGGAGCCGGAAGATATCCGGGCATTGGGAAGGCCACGGGTGGGATTTGTCGGGGGTATCGATAACCACACATTCGATCCGGATCTGTTTCTGAATGTTGCCCGTCTGCTGAGTGATGTTCAATTTGTTCTGGTTGGAGCCTGTTCATTACCCAAGGGCTGGTGTCACCAGTCGAATGTCGCGATGCTGGGTAAGAAGCCATATTCCGAAGTGGCGCGATACATGGCGGCGTGCGACGTATTGATCATGCCCTGGAACCACAGTCGGTGGATTGAAGCCTGCAACCCGGTCAAGCTCAAGGAATACCTGGCCGCGGGCAGGCCGATTATAAGTACGAGCTTTCCCGAACTTGTGAGATACCGGAAGTATGTCAATGTCGCGGACACGCCGGAAGAGTTTGCCCGGGCGATACGCCATGCTCTCACCGCCAGGGTCGATCCATCCCAAGGACGGGATCTGGTCCGGAACGACACGTGGACCGCAAAAGCGGATGAGGTACTCGCGCACCTCGCTCAGCGCGGCATTGTTGCGAAGGGGAGCACATTACTTTTGCATAACATTCAGGGGAACATGCAAAGACTCACCCTTGGAGAGCAGGAAGTGAAGTTCAGCGGCTCCCCCCACCGTCAGCCTGATTCGTCTGATGTCCTTGCCGTCATCGGATCCCAGGAGACGCGGACGATCAGCCTTCATCTTACCTGCGGCGAGGACGGTGTCAGGGATTCCGGCAAGCGATCGCAGAAGACATACGGTCACGACTGGGATATTGATATTGCCGCCTGCATCATACTGGCCGGAACATTACGCAATTCACCGCTGGTCGAAGCGACGAATATGTCGGTGCTGGATTTACCTATAACGACAGAAGAAACCTTGCTTGATACCTGGGTGAGCTTGATACGGAGGCTTCCTCAATGTGCTGAAGCGGAGATTCGTGTCATCTGCTACGATCGTTCGCCTTCGCCTTCTGTGGTGCATGATCATCATGGTCGAATCCGAATCGAGCGCAATCCGCAGTCGTACCGCGGTTCGGCCGGTCTCGTTCGAGACATGTGTCGCCATTACCATCGCAATCAATCGGTCCTCGTGATCGAGGGAAGTCGTTATGGTGTGAGTTCACTCGAGGGGATGTTTGACCGTCATTCACAGACCGAAGCGGATGTGACCGTCGGATGCAATCCGGATCGGTCGCCGGCGGGAATATACCTGATTCGCGTCGAGGCGTTTCGCAGCATTGCCGATGACGGTTTTGTGGATCTCAAGGAGCAGTGGCTGGGGAGTGTTAGGGAAAAAGGTATGAAAATTGAGATTCACGGACTGGACGCCCCTGGATTTCTTCCCGTAAGAACGCTCGAACAGTTTCTTGTCGCGGCCAGGTACGCAAGGCATGCAGCAGGTCAATGGGGCGGAGTAGAGAACGATGTGCGAGGGCTGGTCAGGAGTGATGATGCGCGGGGTTTGCGCGTTATCTGTCAGGGCGCACTGATTGCGCCAGGGGCAAGAGTGATCGACTCCATTGTCATGGGTGACACCATCGTGTCGGCCAATGCTACCGTCGTTCGTTGTCTGATTTGCTCCGGAACCCGGATTCAGTCCGGCGTTGAAGTAGCCGATTCGGTGATCAGTGATCGTAATTGTCTATCTGACCATGGTTAGCGATGCGCCCTTGAAAGGGAATATGTCGAATCAAAACGATGCTAACTCAAAAGAATGAGAACTCACGTCGCCGATCAAATCGGTTTCGTGTTGCACACGGTGAAAGAATCAACAAGTCCATCATCAACTCGCGGGAGGGAGATCAATGAGTGATGCTCCCGATCATGGCAATAATCTGCGATTTGAATTGATCGCAGACAAAAGTGAGCAGATTGCAGAAGATCCGCTTCAGTTCGTTCGACGCAAACTTCGTGGTCGATATCGACTGACGATCCTTCTGGCGCTCCTGCTGGCGCTGTGTGGTTCGCTGATTGGTTATTCCGCCGCTCCGGTCAAGTATGAAAGCACAGGCCTGATCCAGTTCAAGCCCGTCTTGCCGACGATACTTTACAAGAGCGTGGAAAATCAGCCCACTCCGCTGTACGATTCGTTCGTATCGGCCCAGGCTACGTTGATTCGGAATAGCAATGTCATTGAGGAGGCTCTCAAGGATACATCGCTAGCGTCATGGGATATTCCGTTGGGTCCGGAAGGTGTCGAAAGGATTCGGGGCATGATCTCGGTGCATCACCGTCGGGGTGATCAGATAGTAAGGGTGACCGCGACGCACCGCGATCCTCAATTTGCGCATGCGACGGTTAACGCCGTTCTGAAGGCATATAACCGAAATTACCACGAAACGATTCGATTGAGTCCCAGCGAGCGGGAACGGAAACTCAAGCAGCGCGTAAGTCTACTCAAGAAAGATCTGTTGGTTGTCGGAGAGACAATCCTTGAGATTTCCGATCAATACGGGGTGGACACCATCAAGCGTCTGCACAATGAAAAAATTCAGGCACTGATCGCCACTGATCAAAAACTGGCGGAGTTGAATCTTGCCCTCACGACACTGGAAGTGCAGAGTGAGCGTAGGGCGGCGGGGTTGCACATTGACAATGCCCGGGAGTTCGACTCATTTGCCGGCGCGTTCATAAGCAGCAATACTGATTCCATCGGTGGTTTGCAAAAAGAAGAGCGGGCCATTATGGCCGAGATGAAAAGTTTCGAAGGCAAGTTCGGCAGGAAGCATCCACGCATGCGCACCTTGGAGAGAAAGCTCAAGATGGCGCGTATTCAGATATCACTGTTTGAACAAGCCAATGGCGTCAATACTCCCTTTAACGTTGATCAGGGCAATCCTGAGCCTTCCGTTCTCGCGCAGGCGTCGATGGATAGGATTCGTGAAATCGAATCGCAATACCAGAAGTTGCGAGATCGGTTACGTGTCGAGGCGACAGAACTGGGCAGCAGGAGCATCACTCTCTCGAATCTCCAGGAGCAGGAAACAACGATCAAGATGCGCCTCAAGGACACGGAGAAGGCGCTGGATGTAATCAGGGTGGAGAGCGATCGCGAAGAATCCGCGAGGATCCTGATTGCCTCCCTGGGCGATCTGCCCACGGTGCCCACGACGGATCGTCGTTTTTCTCTGGCCTTTGCCGCGGGTTTGTTCGGAGTGGGGATGGCAGTCTGTCTGGTGGTCGTGATCGGCATTTTCGATCCGCGTTGTCGTTTCGCCCAGGAATTGCAGGCAATCGACGAGTCCGCCCAGGTCATTAGCCTGATACCCGACATCTCGGTGAATTGCGCTGAGATCGATCAACTCGCCGCC
The DNA here is from genome assembly GCA_022560875.1 of Planctomycetota bacterium. Lineage (GTDB taxonomy): Bacteria > Planctomycetota > Phycisphaerae > Phycisphaerales > SM1A02 > JADFSH01. The sequence continues at coordinate 46,814 of JADFSH010000002.1, forward strand.
CTGGGCGTGCATCAGCTTCGCAATCTGCTTGAGTTGCAGCAGGACGAGCCGTCACAGATCGTATTCACCATCACCAGCCCGGGTCGGAGTGAAGGGAAAACTAGTCTTGTGCTCGCGCTTGGCGCGTCCTTTGCTATCGCTGGTCGAAAAACATTGATTATCGATGCGGACTTAACACACGCAGGTCTGACCCGCGATCTTGATATGGAAAAACTTCCCGGATTATGGGAAGCCATCAATTCCAACTGCAATGATGGTGAAATCCATCAGACGGACAATGACAACCTCTGGGCACTGCCGGTTGGGGATTCCGTCAATTCTGATCCCCGCGATATCGCCCGAGACAAGCTGTTGAAACTGCTCGAGGCCGTCAGAAGCCGGTTTGACGTGATCATCTTTGATACCGGACCGGTCATGACCAGCCTGGAGGCGTCGCTGGTCTCGTCGATCTCGGATCGCGTGATCATGACCGTCGCGCGGAATCAGCACACCGAGCAGGTCCGGGCTTCACTTGAACGGTTGCGTCGGATCGGCTCCGAGTGTAAGGGACTCGTGTTCAATCTGGCTCCGCCGTCCGACTTCGATCGTCGCGACTGGCATGTTGCCCAGACTCCGGCCCAAGCCGCTCCGCTTATTCCTGACACCCCGGCGCATGACCGAAACCTGGTGGGCACCATCGGAAAAATCAACGGCATACGGGCACGCTCCGAATCGCTGAGGAATGCGGCGTGACGGCACTCGGTGTCAGAGCAGCTCCCTCGTTTTCTCCACGCAGCACGTCATCCGAAAGACGGATTTGGGGGTTTGATGTGCGCGAGTTGTATGGCCGCTACTGGAGCGCAAAGGGCTGGAAGACGGTCGTGCGGGGAGCAAGAGAAATTCCCGGCCCCGATAAACGGGGATACATGCTGATCGAGCCGGATGAATTCGTCTTTTTCGATCCTCCCCTGTCGCTTCGACCCACACCCAAACGACCGACAACGACAGTTCGAGTCTCGGTTATTCAATACGAAACACAATCGTACGATGTGATCGTGGAAGCGGATGAGAGCGGGCGATTTGAAAGGATCCGTCGGCGGTATTCACCAAAAATCCGCGCGGAAGTGAAGGTTGTTTTCACCGATGATCCGACGATCGCTCTGGCCTGGAGCCGGGCGGAAAACACGAGGATTGGCCAGGTGGAAATCCGCACCTCGAAAAACATCTCTCCTTCGCGCACCATGACCATCGAGGGGGTTGTGATCGAATCCGGCGACAAGAAATCGTATGAACGTCTCCAACGGGAACTCACCTCACGCTGTGGCGGGTTGGAAACGCCTGACGATCGTTTGACGGAAATCAGCCCTGCGGTCTGGGTTGACAAGTCCGCCCACATCGGATCCGGCGTGACATTTGTGGGGCCGGTCTGGATCGGCGCGGGACAGATACTCGTGCCGGGGGATACCGTAATCGGTCCCTGTGTGTTGCCGGATGTGATTGCGACGAACGGGAAAGCAGATGTAACGTTTCGCGACCTGATTGAACCGATACCCGCGGACCATGCCGCGACGATTTCACGCCAATTGCCGTTCGAGCGTTCGTTTAACCTGCTCTTCAGCCTGGCGGCACTGCTATTGACCCTGCCTCTCTATCCGCTGATCATGCTGCTGATCTGGCTTGAGGACGGTAGACCGTTTTTCTTCCGGCACATGAGACAAACGAGGGGGGGGCGCGAGTTCGGCTGCTACAAATTCCGGACGATGTGTCGAGATGCCGAAAAGCTGAAGGCCAGACTGAAACAGGCGAATGCGTCTGATGGCCCTCAGTTCCATATGCCCGATGATCCCCGGTTGCTGCGCGTCGGCAAATTCCTCAGACGATTCTATCTCGATGAACTCCCCCAGTTTTATAACATGCTGAAAGGCGACATGAATCTTGTCGGCCCGAGGCCCAGTCCGGATGCGGAAAATCAATTCTGCCCCGCCTGGCGTGAGGCCAGACTGAGCGTCAAACCGGGTATCACCGGATTGTGGCAGGTCTGTCGCACTCGACGACCCAATGTCGATTTTCAGGAGTGGATTCGATTTGATCTTGAATACGTTCAGAAACGATCCTGGCGTCTAGACCTCTGGATCATCATGAAGACCTTTCGGAAAGTCATAAGCCAGAGTAACAGGTGAACGGAAACACACCAACAGGCAGAGAATCCCCGGATTCTCAATCAAGTCTGAACCGTCAGGGGTGCACTGGAAAAGGGTCGATCGCAAGATCGGCCCTTCTTGTCATTTACCGCAGTGATGGATGGTCCACGTAACCTGAACCCGACCTTGATCATCATTGTGAATCGAACCAGGCCTTGAGAATCCTGGACTCGCGATCAGGACTGATCCCGGAGGATTGCTGCCTCTGCTTCTCCCGCATGGCTTCCGACAGACTGGAAAACCAATCGAAGGTGTCCTTGGCGGTGACCGCATACGTTCGGAAACGAATGCCTTTTTCCCTCGCTCGATCGTTGCTCACGGTGCTTAATCCCCCGGATGTCACCCAGACCGGCATGTCGGTCCATTCGGATACGCCTTGGGCGATGAGAAAGCCACCAGGCACCCAGGTATAGGTACAGCAGCCGCCAATCACGGCCTTACAGCCGTGGACCAGCTCGGCCATGGTGAAGCGGCATTCGGGTCCAACGGCGTTGTACACGCCCGTGTGGCCCTTCTCGAGGCAGTGAATCGAGAAGTCGGCGAGATCGCGGACATCGATGATCTGGACGGGGTCGTGACCGTCGCCCGGAGCGAGTACTTCGCCGCCCCGCGCGATGCGATCCGGCCAGTAGGTGTATCGGTAGGTTGTATCGAGGGGTCCGACGATAAGGCCGGGGCGAATGATCGTCGATCGTCCGGGAAGAGCGGTTTCCACGGCCTGTTCACACAACGCTTTAAGAGGGCCGAAGGATCCGTCTGTGATTACCTCGATCGAAGGATCATCGAGTTGTCCAACCGGCGACTCCTCGTTGATGCCGGACTGGAGGGACTCGTCGTAGACCGAGATGGTTGAAATGAAGACGTACTGCCCGACAACCTCAGCCAGCAATTCGGCGGAGGCTCGCGCATGACGCGTGATATAGCCTGACGTATCGACGACCGCATCCCAGGTGCGCCCTTCAAGCGCCTTCAAGCCATCATTCTTCTCCGGATCACGATCTCCGATGAGTTTCTCGATGTCGGGGAAAAGATGGGGATTGGACCGTCCTCGATTGAACAGGGTGACTTCATGACCACGAGCCTGAGCGGATTTGACGAGGGCGGGGCCAAGAAACCTTGTGCCGCCGAGAATCAGGATCTTGAGCTTCTTCGCAGGTCGCCGGTTCGATGGAAGGGCCATCACGCGGCTGGTGGCCGAACCCAAACCGACCAGAGAGGCTGCCACCGCGGAAGCCTGGAGAAAATCTCTTCGTGTCGTGTTCATCGGTCGGCTAACCTCTCTGTGAGGTGCTTTGACGGTCGCGGGGGGGGGTTCAATCGGGAAAACGTGCTTATCGCAGATGCTGATTGTACCGTCTGTTTCCCCGCAAGCTTCAGCCTTGATGGCGAGCTGATTCCTTTGGGATATGACCCATTTCCGGGAAATCAATTCCCCCGGCAAGTGTCGTTTATAGCAGCCGCAGAAGCCCTCTGGTTGGATGCCACCAGTATGGTCTGGGACTGTTGAGGCTTCCTTTCTGTTGTCTTCTTGAGATTCAGGCTCTGCTGCCAGGCTTTATCATGAGCGAGGCGGACCTTTGAGCCGGAAAGGAGTGATCCTTCGCGTGACTGATTTTCGGAGTCTTGTCCATCGAGTCCTCAAGACCCGGCCCGGCGAGCATGCGCTGCTCGCCTGGGCTGCCGCCTATTTCTACTTCCTCATGGCGAGCTATTACGTGATGCGCCCGTTGCGCGATGAACTTGGCACGGCGGGTGGCGTGGACGACCTCAAATGGTTGTTTTCCTGTTCTCTGCTGGCCATGCTGATCCTGAACCCCGTCTACTCCTGGCTCGTGGCGAGATTCCGGCGCGAGGTCTTCATCCCGCTCGTCTACGTCTTTTTCGCGATCAATATTTTCATCTTCTTTGTGCTTTTCCGCACGGCGTCAGATCAGGGGCTCATCTACCTCGGACGCACCTTCTACGTCTGGTGCGCCGTCTTCATCCTCTTTGTCGTGTCGGTCTTCTGGAGCCTGATGGTTGACCTGCTCACCTCCGATCAGGCCAAACGGCTGTTCGGCTCCATCGCCGTGGGCGGTACACTGGGGGCGATATCCGGTTCGGCGATCACGCGCTCGTACATCAAGTCGGTCGGCATGCAGAATTTCTTCCTCCTCGCCGTCGTCCTCCTGCTCCTGAGCGTGGTGTGCATGCTCGCTTTGACCTGGATCGTAAACAAACGGCAAATGGGAGAGGAATCTTCGCCATGCCGGACTCCGGTTACGAAGGCCATCGGGGGCAGCGTCTGGTCCGGTATCGGTCAGGTGTTCCGCTCCCGCTACCTGCTCGGCATCTGCGGCTTCGTCCTGATTTACACAATCACCAACACCTATGTCTATCTGGCCAAGATCCAGCTTGGTCGAGAGATGATCGAGCGAAGCACGGATCGCATCGCGTTCTTTGCCAATATCGACCTGTTCGCCAACGTGCTGACGGTGCTGGTGCAGGTCTTTCTCACCAGTCGCCTCCTGACTCGTTTGGGCATTGGTATTACGTTGACGATCCTCCCCGGCATTTCCGTGATCGGGTTTGTCGTGCTGGCATGGTCGTTTCGGGATATAGACCCGGCCCTCTCCACGACCGCGGGGAGCGCGGCACTGGTGATCACCGGTTTTGAATCCATCCGTCGCGCCTGCAATTACGCGCTGGCCCGACCGGCCCGAGAAGCCTTGTTTACCGTGCTGGGCCGGGAGGAAACCTACAAGTCCAAGAGCTTCATCGATACGTTCATCTATCGCGGCGGAGATCAGGTCGGGGTCTGGTCGCACGGCCTGATGTCCGAGGTGATGTTGCTTTCGATGGCTACGATCGCCTTGATTGCTGTGCCGCTGGCCGGCATCTGGCTTGTGCTCGGGCTGAGACTCGGTCGAACCCAGCATCAACTCGACCGGCAAATGAAAACCGCCTCCGCCCCCGGAATCACCCCCGTATCAACCATCGCGGATTGAGCGCTTCGCCAGCATCATCTGCTCTTCGGAGAGCAGGAGTTCGATGCGGGTTCTGGTCCGCTCGCTGGTTTCGTTCCGCTCGTATTTCAGTTTCTCGTTGTGAAGTTCCCGCAGGATCATGTCAATGGGAATCGCGCCATTAAACACCTGATCCGGGCGTTGTCTTACGATGTCCACCATCTCCTGGCTCAGGCCGTAGTAGCGGTCCCGAAACGCTGCCGCGAGATGAAGGATGCCTTCTCGTTGCGACGAGGTGAGATCATCAAGCTGGAGAGCCGAGTCAATCAGTTTTTCCGCGGAGCGATCGTCCCGGTAAATCTCCGGATACGCCTGTTCGTTGTAGCGTCTCGCAAATCTCCACCGGGCATCTTCGCTGAGCTTTTCCTGCAGCTTCGCGAGGTGAGTCCGGTTAATGGTCATCAGCGTTTTGTTTGTTTCACGGAGCGCGTCGTAGCTCTTTTGCATACGTGGCTCCAGTGCTTTGGCCGCGGTGGGTCGCTCGCGTTTGATGACATCGCGGAGTGCATACATCCGCTCAAGCTCCATTGTCACCTCGCTTAGAAGTTCCAGCATCACCACGGACTTCTGCTCATATTCCTGCAGCGGTGCTTCAGTGGTCCTGCGGTCAATGTCCGACAGGCTGATATCATCGAGTAAATGCGTCAGGTCGATCAGGGTCTCGTTGAAATCGCTGTTGAAGCGAGAGGGGCGTGAAAGGCTGTTGAGGCTGATCTCACGCCTGCGCTTCAGGTGAAACCTTTCGATAGCGACCTCTGATTGATCGCCTTCCAACACCAAGCCAAGGTTGGCAATGAATGTCGCATCCAGATCCTGGATCGAGATGAATGTTTCTATCCGGGACTTGGCCTTCTCCAGGGCCACTCGGTTTTCATCAGGCTCCTCTTCCGCTGCGGACGGATTTGCTTCCGGAGCATCCGGGGGGGCAAGCAAGGCGTCGAAGCTGATGCGATAGTCGTCATACAGTGAATCAAGGATCGACCGCTGACTTGCATCCAGCTTCAGCGTGGCGGCATATTCGTCTACTCGTCGAGGCGGTATCGGCTGAAAGCGGGGCGGATCGACTTTCTTGTAACTGGTGACCACGCCTCCGAAGCCTTCAATCCGCTGATCAACATCGTCTCCATACTGCTTCCGAAAATCCTCCCGTTCGAGCTGTTGATCGGTCGGTGTGTCTCCGAGCCGGGCCACCAGTTCGGGTCCGAGGATGGCGTCGATCGTCTGCCTGGTCGTCTTTGTGATTTGCTCTCGGCGCTCCATGAGATTCCGGATTTTGTCTTCCTGCCGGCTGTTTCCTTCATCCTCAAGCTGCAGCATGGTGCGATAGCGCCGCGAATCCTCGATCAATCCCGCGATTTCGAGGATGACGGGTTCATTTCGAGTATTGAAAATTTCCTGAAGCTGCCTGATTTCGGCGCGCTGGGTATCAGTCGGGCCGGCAAGCTTTTCGATTCGCCGGAACCACTCCTGGGTGCCGCGCATTTTCCGAATCGAACGGGGATAGGCTTTCCGAAAGTAGCCATTGCGCAGCTCATGCTTCTGGTCGGGGGCGAGCACTTTCACCAGCTTCCGGTAGGTGTCGAGATTCAGGCGGCTGATCTCGCTGGTGGCCTTCTGAAAGGGACGGCTGGCTTCATTGAAGATCCCCCTGATCGATTCCTGAAACGCCTCATCATTAAACCGCTCGCCCATCTCCAGGAAGCTCATGTCGCGGAGGCCGAGATCGTCGATGGTGTCGAGAACGATGGTCACGATTCCCTTCATTTCCCGATGCAGGTCGCGGACGCCTTCCAACAAGGCGGATTCGTAACTGCGCATCATCGGATCGACCATGGCCTTGACAGAAGTTGTCAGATCGAGATCGCGGACCATCTCACTCAGATCAATGGCCGCTCCGGGATTGAACTCGCCGCCAACCTCAAGCGTTACCTGGCGATAGAGCGATCGCTCACGGGCACGTCTCACGAGGTCAACCAGAAGCATTTGCTCATCCGTAAGAATCGTGCGGATATCGTTAAACAACCGACGATCGACGGTTTGGATCTTTTCCAGAATCAGGTCGTATTGCCTGACGAGGGCCTCGATGTCCTCTCGAGGAGGGATGGCAAGGGCCATGGGATTGATGGAGGCGATAAGCTCCAACAGGTCGTCCTGGATTTTCTGGATGTCGCGCTCCCGGAGCCGGGCGAACCGCGTGAAATAGGCATCGTGCATGGGCAGGATCGCCAGTTTCTGTTGGCGGGAAAGCGTCAACCGATCGGCATAATCCATCAGATCGCGGCTGTCGATCGGATCAGGAACCATCGGCAGCCCCTGTGCGCAAACGCGATCCGGCGATGGAAGCAACACGAAAATCGCGATCAGCAAGACTGCGAATATCGACCGACAAGTCAATTCAACACGCTCATGTTTCCACTGCATTGCCTGTTCCCATGTTTGAAACGGGGTCTGATATGAAGACCATCTTTGGTTGAAGCTGCTGTCGCCTTCTCGTGATAGTGTCCTATACAATCCGTTGAATGGCACGTTACGGGTAATAATCTTTTCCGTTTCGCTTGTTTACGAAGACGTGTCAGAAGGCTCCGCGCCGGCGATCAGACTTTGGCCGGTCATTTCCTCCGGCTGCTCCAGGCCCATCATCGCCAGCAGGGTGGGGGCAATATCAGACAGGCGACCTCCGGAGCGTAGCTCGACTTCCTGCAACGATTTCCCGATGACCAGCAGCGGCACGTCATGCGTCGTATGAGCGGTATGCGGACAGTCATGGTCTGAATTCCACATCTGCTCGGCATTGCCGTGATCTGCGGTGACAATGAGCGAGCCATCCCGGGCGAGGGTCGCCTCGACGATCCGGCCCACGCATTCATCAACTGTCTCGACGGCGCGGATCACCGCTTCGAGCTTGCCGGTATGTCCGACCATGTCAGGATTGGCGAAATTGACCACGATGAGAGACTCACAATCATCCGCCCCGAGCCTTGCCAAGACGCCCTGACAGACCTCGGCGGCTGACATCTCCGGTTTCTGGTCATAGGTGGTCACATCCCGCGGACTGGGGACCAGCAGGCGGCTCTCGCCCTCGAATGGCTCCTCCAGATAGTCGTTGAAGAAAAACGTGATGTGGGGAAATTTCTCCGTTTCCGCACAGCGAAATTGTCGCAGCCCCGAGTCGCTCACCACCTGCCCGAGGATGTTTTTCATTTTCGGGGGCTTCTCAAACGCGATTGCCGAGACCGGCAGCCCCTGCTCATACGATGTCATGGTGCAGAAGAACAGATCACGTAATTGACGTCCCCGATCGAACCCCCCCTCGCTTACGCCATTCCATGCCTGGTCGTCGAGCATGAAAGCCCGAGTGAGTTCGCGGGGTCGATCGCCTCGAAAGTTGAAAAAAATCACCGCGTCGCTGTCTTTTATGGCTCCGAGCGGCCTGCCGTCTTTCGGGGCGATGATTTGGGTGGGGGGGATGAACTCATCACCAATGCGACTGGTGTCCGCGGGGTGGTCGTAGTAACGCTGGATCGTTTCCTCAGCCGAGCGGGCGGTCTCAAGGACGCCGCCTTCCTCGGCCAGTAAGGGATGCTGGGTCTCGATTCCGGTGATGCATTGATAGGCCCTGGCGACCCGTTGCCAGCGATGATCACGATCCATCGCGTAATAGCGGCCACTCACCGAAGCAATGTGTCCCACCCCCCGGTCCTTGAGACTCTCCTCGACGCGTCTGAGATAACCCAGACCGGTTTGCGGCCCGGTATCGCGTCCATCGGTAATCGCGTGGATAAACAGGCGATCGGACGGAAAATTTAAATGGGCGGCAAGGTCGATCAGAGCCGACAGATGCTCCAGATCACTGTGGACCTGACCATCGCTGACAAGTCCCAGCAGATGGAGCCGGCTCCCACGCAGAAAGGCATGGGCGAAGGCCTTGCGGAGGGCGGGATTTTTCTGAAATGAACCCTCCCGGATCGATCGCGTGATCCGGATGATCTCCTGGTCGACGATTCGGCCCGCCCCGATATTCTGATGGCCGACTTCGGAATTTCCCATGGTTTGGGGGGGAAGTCCGACTTCTTCGCCGCTGGTCTGGATCAGGGTATTTGGCCAGCGGGCTTCGAGGTCATCAGCGACCGGTGTGTCGGCCAGTTTGATGGCATTGCATTCATCCTGCCGGGGATTGGGGTTTCTTCCCCATCCATCGCGGATCAGGAGTACGACAGGAGGGTGGTTTTCCTCGGATTGGGCCATAAGTGGGGACATTGTACGACCGGGCGGTCTTTGGTTGTTCGTGACGACAAGATGAGACGTGGTTGTGAGTCCCACAGTTTGCGCCTATGCTCGGATCATGTCGATGACTGCAAGCAGACGCGTGGAGAAAGAGACAATTCCATCATTACAAGGACGTTACGAAGCGGTTCGCGAGCGTATTGAGCAGTCCGCTAAGCGTACGGGTCGTCGAGTTGAGGATATCATCCTCGTCGCAGTCACCAAGCACGCTTCATTCGATCAGATCCGTGATCTCGTCGAACTTGGCCATATCGATCTCGGCGAGAACCGGATGCAGAACCTCGTCCAACGCGCCGCCCAGGTCGAAGAATATCTCTCTCGACTGCACCAGTTGGGGGCCGGAAAGAAATGCGATGTGCCCAAAGCGGTGCGCTGGCACATGATCGGTACCCTGCAACGGAACAAAGTCCGCAAGTTGCTCCCCCTGGTCAGGCTGATTCATTCCATTGACTCAATGCGACTCGCAGAGGAGATCCAGATTGCGGCGGGTCGTCGCGATGAAGTTATCGAAGTGCTGATTCAGGTCAATACGTCATCGGACAAGAAAAAGAACGGCATCGCGCCCGCGGCGGCGCTGCATGTCATCGAGCAGATCGACACCATGGTCAACATCAAAGTCCGTGGCTTAATGTGCATGGCCCCCATGGTCGAGGATCCGGAGGAAGCGAGATCTGTTTTTGTCAGATGCCAGGAGCTTTTTGACGAAATCTCCAGTGAGGGGGCTGTGGATGAGAAGTTCAATCTCCTCTCAATGGGCATGAGCAACGACTTTGAGGTCGCCATCGAGTGCGGATCGAATCTCGTTCGTATCGGCTCCGAGATTTTCGGTCAACCCGAGACTATCGAAGCCGATCTCCAATAACCAACCCCGAGGGTTTCTATTGAAAGAATTCCCGTTCCATGTCCTGTGGCGTCAGGCGTGATTTGAGCGTGCGGATGATGGTGTCGAGTCTCTGGGAAATGCGTGATTCGGAGCAGCCGAGGGTGATGCCGACCTCCCTCATGGTCATGGACTCGTAGTAATAGAGGACGACGATGAGACGATCCCGGCGATCAAAGCCGTGGGTAAGCCAGTGCCTCAAGTCGTTCTTCTCCAGTCGGTAGAGAGGTGCCCGTTCATGTTGATCGATGAAACTGTCCATGGCATCGCCTTCATCGTTCTGATCCGTGGACGATTGGGCGGTGTTGAAGGACACGGTGGCAGGGGGGGATCCCTGGAGAATCATCTGTCGGAGGGTGGATTCGGGCAGGTCGAGTTGATCTTTCAGTTCTGTCGCATCCGGCGGTCGTCCGTGGGATTTGCGGAAATCCTCGATGGCCCTGCGAACTCGTTTGGCCCGGGAACGCATCAACCGGGGCATGGGGTCGGTTGATCGAAGATAGTCCTGCATGGCCCCGTAAATACGACGGGAGGAGAAGGTTTCGAACTTGACCCCCCGATTTTCATCAAATCGATCAATCGCTTCGACCAACCCCAGGTATCCCTGTTGGGTGAGGTCATCGACATCCACCTGTACCGGGAGTGTCGCCCGCATACGCTCGGCGATGCGACGGACATGACCACTCATATAGTGCGTGATCAGGCGGTTACGCGACGACTCAGACCGACGTCGCCGGTAATCGCCCCAGATGTGATCAATGGGGGCGCGATCAGTGACGGGTTTCTTTCGCAGCGTATCGGGCGCAGCGCCATGATTGGCTCGGCCCGCCAGAGCGGTCGGCATTGGCTTCTTCCCTGAAGTCCAGATTTACCACGTAAGGCGTTTTGTCGTCGTTTGTCAGCCTGCATCCTGCCGGCTTGTTGATCACGACGCGCGACCTCAATGATCACTTCGGCAGGTGGTGTGGAGCTTCACCAAAGAGCCTTTTATATGCAAAAAACCCGTCCCTTTCCGGACGGATCACGCTCATAGTACACCGGCATGTTCGTCAGGCAGCGGGGGTGTTGCCGCGTCTGACATCGTTGCGCTAAGCGAGTTCAATCAACGGGTAGTGCCGGGATGATCCACTGGACGAGGATGAGCAGGGCGATGGCCAGGCCGATCATGCTCAGGATAATCTGAATGCTCATAATCACTACATTGTGCCAGAAGCGATCCAGCGAGCCGAGTCGAAGCGCCTTATAGATGATGGAGATGCCGATCGAAAGAGGCAGGATGAGAAGGTACCACCAGTCGTGAAAAAGACTGATCGGATAGAGAAAGGGAATGTAGGACAGGCAGATGTTCATGTGTCCGCCCCCCCCGCTTCCTCCGCTCCCCCCGAATCCCTCGAATCCCCGGGATCAGACTTTGGAGCCACCTGTCTCCGGGGTATGAAATGCAGCGCATCGATGATGACAATGAGGTTCATAAGACCTGCCAGGGCGATAAACAGGGTTCCCATTTCATTGACCCGGCCCAGGCTCTGGGTTCGCAACTGATCAGGAGCGGGGAGCTGCTTGATATAGTTCTGATTGATAAAATCAGCGGCAAAGGCGATCGGTCCGCAGAGACCCTGAGCATAGAACCACAGACGATCAGAGCCGGACAGTCGGTCCACCGCATCGAAACCTCCTACCAGCAGGCCACAGAAGAAGAGGAAGAGCACCCCGATCATAATATAGACACCCCGTTTTTTTTCGCCGAGGCTGATATGACCCAGTCCCGGCCAGATCCAGGCCAGAAATGCTGCCAAGAGGCTAAAACGTGCCTCATCCAGTTGAAATTGAGTATGGTTCATACGAGGGCTTGTCCGAATACGATCCGTATGGCAACTTTTAACGGTCTAATTGATCGAAGGTCTGTAAGACAATGGGCTAAGATCGCCGAACTCTTTTAGTGTAGCCAATCAGTTTGAGTCTGCCCGACCAGGAGAGAGCCATGTCTCAAAGCAGCGAAACGCCAAATCACCAGGATCGCAGTCCTGAACGCCGGGAAACCGTCGTCGATCGTCGGACCGGACTGAAACGTCGTGAGCCGGTCGGGGGTTCTGCCTCCACAAACCTTGAACGTCGCCGGGGGCCCGGGCGTCGTCGCACGGACTTTCTACGGGCCGCTGAAGAAGGAGAGATGACCCAGGAGCAGTTCATTTTCGTGATGGCCATCGACATCTTCAAGCGGGTGAACGGCAAGACCTTTCCGACTTGGACCGACGTTCTGGAGATTATCCGAAAGCTGGGATATCGGAAAACCATGCCCACCGAACTCATTCTGGGAGATCAGGTGGAGGACTGGACGGAGCGCGCCGATGCCCCGAGCGGCGTATTCAAGCTGACGGAAGATGATGAATGACTATGTGATTCGGTGCGACAGGAAACGAAGCATTATTCCTCTTCAAACCACGCCGTATTGACCTCGAGATAATTCTTCCATTCCTCCGGGAGATCTTCCTCGGGAAATATCGCCTGAACCGGGCACTCATCGACACAGAGACCACAGTCGATACATGTGTCCGGGTCGATGTAGAGCATTTCCGCCGTCTCGAATTTCTCATTGTCCTTGGTGGGGTGGATGCAATCAACGGGGCAGACATCCACACAAGATGTATCTTTGGTGCCGATACAGGGTTCGGCGATGATGTGAGTCATGTCGAGCTATCCTAAATAGGTCATTCGAGGCCATCTCTGGAGGCGGGATTGTAGCGACTTGGGGTGGTTTTGGGAGAGATTCAATCCGGAAGAAATCGCAAATGAGCGCATGAAACAGGGCCGGTCTTCCGGCCCTGTCCCCAGTTCGTGAATCGGGGTGTCTTCGCCGGCATTCGCTCACAACGTGAGTCGGATGAGCCGGTGGGAAGAAGAATCTGGCTACCTCTTCTTGCGGGGACGGGCAGCTTTCTTGCGAGTCGCCTTCTTCTTGGTGGCCTTCTTCCTGGGAGTGGCCTTTTTCTTGGTGGCCTTCTTTCTGCGAGTGGCCTTTTTCTTGGTGGCCTTCTTCTTGGTGGCCTTCTTGCGAGTCGCTTTCTTCCTGGTGGATTTCTTGCGAGTCACCTTTTTGCGAGTGACCTTCTTTCGGGTGGCCTTTTTGCGAGTGGCCTTCTTCCTCGTGGCGCGTTTCTTCTTGGCCATTGGTATGACCTCCTTTGTACGCTAGCGTGTCGGAGCAAAACGCATAACAAGTAATGGCGGAACGTCCGCAGTAAAATTGTTACCTCTATCGGACGTCAGGTGATAGTATCTTGATAGAAAAAATTTCAAGTCATGATTGTGGGTACTTCAACAACGACGTCAATTCGACTTGTGGTGACCGGTTCGGAAGGCCGAATGAGCTCTGCTTTGCGCGCTGTGTCGAGGAAAGACCAAAGGTTTGTTTTGCTTGAAACTATGGGGTTTCGCGGGTGCGCCAAGCGGAAATCGCAAGGGGAAAATCATCCCGACAACGCTGATGTCATTGTCGATTTTACAACCGAAGAAGGGACGGCTTTCGCATTGCAAATTGCCAGTCAGGAAAGCTGTGCATTTCTTGTCGGAACTACTGGTTTAAGTCGCAACATTATTGACAAAATTGAGAATTTCGCCGCTGAACATCCGGTTATGATCGCTCCCAACACCTCTCTCGGTGCCGTTGTCATGAGATTTCTCGTTTCTCAGACCGCTCGGATTCTTCAAAGTCGTTGCCACATTGATCTTGTCGAGAGGCACCACATGCACAAGCGCGATGCTCCTTCGGGGACCGCAATTCGCCTCGTCGAGTCAATTCGGGAAAAAGCCGGCATCGAAATACCCCCGGAACGTGTTCATTCCATACGTGCCGGGGATATCTGTGGCGAGCATGAAGTCGAATTTTCCTGTCCGGGTGAGCGTCTGAAAATTCTGCATACCGTCACTGATCGCAGGGTTTTTGCTCTGGGAGCGCTGGATGCCGCCGCTTGGCTGTATCAACAACCACCCGGGCTTCACACCCTCGAAGAATTTCTGGGAATCGAACCGTAATTGTGTCCCCAGCGTCCAGGAGCAATTCCGGGATCCGGGATCCCCCAGATCACCGTACGTCTCAATTACCCTCAGCGATTGCCAATTCGTCACTCAGCGTTCTGGGCGCAAACAAGTCGGTCAGATCACTGGAATTGACATAGTTGTAGAGTTCGAGCGTTTCTGCATCTGAGAGGCCGGCGGGCACCCGCGCGCGCACGTTTCCAGTGAACGGGTTGTACCAGAACTTGGCGCTGGTGGAATCCGTCCCCACTCGTACGGGAGGATGCGTGAGATCCGCCTGAGCTATGCCCGCGATCTCGAGCCAGGGATGAGTGCCGTCAAGCAATGGATTTTCAGGAAGATCGCCGTTCTCCACACTGAACCATTCGGGATCGATTGTCGTCGGGAAGCCCCGGATACTGACATCAACCCTACCGAGCGCAGACTGAAGAATGACTTCATTATTGAATCGAATGACATCACCGCGAAGAACCTCACGATTCTGATCCTCCTGCTCGGTGGTGCGATAATACAGCATTACCCCGGCGACAACGCCTGAAATCATGATCGCCACCAAACTGTCAATTGCCCATCGCATGTTCTCTACTCCGTTTGAGTGTCCTTGACAATGAGGCACTTCTTCATCCTTAAAAACAGATATATAAGGCCTTCATCCAAGCTGCTCCTCGTTATCTTTCCGAATGCGGTTCAGTCTGTGAGGTCTGGGTTGAGTTGACGAGGGAGGACCTATCGCGTCTGTCCTGAGCCCGTCCGAGGAAGCAGAATTTCAGGATGCTACGCTGATTATCGGTCTCGTGTGCCTCCACGTTCGCTATCCTGATCTGTGAAATGAGTCGAATTCACACCATCCAGCTTGAATGTGGCATGACCCTTGTTACCGAGTCCCTCACCAACGTATCTTCCGTCGCGATGAAATGGCTTTTGCCGGTCGGATCTGCTACTGATGCTGAAGATGAGGACGGTCAAGCGACCCTTCTTAGCGAGCTGATATTTCGTGGTGCCGGCGAAATGAACAGTCGGGAACACAGCGATGCCTTCGATCGCTGCGGGGTGGAGCGTTCCTGCGGGGTCCATTCTCATCATCTCAATCTGAGCACTATCCTGACGGCTGGTCGACTTGACGAAGCCTTGCCGCTCATTTGTCAGATGGTCATCAATCCGACCCTGCCGGACGACGCCTTGCCTCCCGTCAGGAGTCTGTGTCTTCAGTCGCTCGATTCACTCGAAGACAATCCCCAGCATCTGGTCATGTTGCGATTGAGACAGCGTCATCTTCCGTCACCGTTTAACCGCTCCGGATACGGTCTTCCCGGAGTCATCGAGAGTACGACCCCGGAAGCCCTGCGCGACGCCTGGTCAAGAAAATGTCGTCCGCAAAGTTCGATTCTTGGGGTGGCCGGCAGGATCGATCCGGATGAACTCGCCCGGCGTCTCGATCGGGCTTTGGCGGGGTGGTCAGGCCGGGTGGAGGAGCCGGTGGAATCCGCATCTCCGGAGCGAGGCACCCTCACCATCCGACAACCCACATCTCAAGTTCATATCGGACTGGCTTTTGATGCGCCGCACGAAGCGAGTGAAGATGCCATGCTCGAGCGATTGGCAATCGGGATACTGAGCGGCTCCTCCAGCGGCAGGCTCTTCACCGAAGTCCGCCAGAAGCGATCGCTCTGCTACAGCGTAGGAGCTTCATATCGAAGCGGGCGGGATTTTGGCATGGTAACGCTCTATGCGGGAACAACCCCGGAGCGGGCCCAGGAAACTCTGGATGTGTGTCTGAGAGAAATTCACCGTTTGAGCGAAGGGGTCAGTTCCGATGAATTCAGCCGTACCGTAACCTCCCTCAAAAGCAACCTGATCATGCAGGGAGAATCGACACCCGCCCGGGCCGCGGCGGTGGCGCAGGATCATTTTCGACTTGGACGTGCTCGATCGCTGGAAGACATCGCCCATCAGATTGATGAGATTAGCCACGAGCAGTTGAACGAATACGTGCACGAGAGGGAAATTGATCATTTCACGCTCGTCTCCCTCGGCCCGGTGGCATTGGAGATGCCGAAACAGGTTGCGAGTCCCTGATTTCAGCGATGTCATGACTATACGGACCGTCCCCGAGTCCGTTTCCTGATGGGGCTGGTAATTCGTGGCGGTTATGAATTGATCGAGATGTGGAATCGAGTCGCGATCGATCCGGTTTTGACTTTTCTTCAACGATCGATTCTCATTGGACTATGGCGCTGGAAACATCGATTTATCAGCCTGGCAAACGTGTTCGAGTGACCCAACAGGTTCCCCGTCGGGAAGGGGCCTGGACGGAATCGACCGAGGGCGTTATCACGCGCTTTCAGCAGGAAAAAACCGGTTCGTGGTATGCCCATGCCAAGGATGACAAGCTCTGGCTCGATCGCCTGGAACTTCGTCTCGACGATGGCGAATGCACGATCCTCAATCTCGACCAGTATTCGTCCATCGAGGAACTGACGACGGATGAGAATCAGTCCTGAGATTTCGCGGGAGGGGTGAAATCGAGGATGATGGAGGCGTTGAAGACCTGCCCGTCCGCGGAGTTGAATTTTGCCACCAGTTCCATATTCTCGCGCAGCTTGTCGGTATCAAGCTTCAGCCTGAACAGGTACGTGCGGGTAATGACCGAGTACTGTGTCCGATTATCTTTTCGATTTTCCAGATCGATATCCCAGTTCTCAATGAATTCGATAGCCCTGCCATCCGAGTGCATCTCGAACAACTTGATATTCATCTGCCCCAGAGCCTTGGAAATGTCTTCTTCCAGGTCTTTAAATTCGATGCGGGCTTCCAGCGTGCATTTTACTTCATTTTCCTTTATCACCAGCCTCGTCAGCGGGTGAAACCGCATGCTCATGGGCCAGAATGGCCAGACCCCTTCGTTTTGTGTGAATGTTTCCGGAATCGCTTCTTCCGTGGTGTTACACCCGTACCCGAAGCTGAGTAGAACCAGAAGCGTGGTGAAACGAAGCGGGGTTTTGAACATCATGAGCCATGCCTGCATCGGTGAACAATAACGTCATCGGCAGGTTTGAGACAAAATATTCTTTCTCATGCGACTTTCGAGCGGGATCTTCGTCGCCAATTCTGGAGCATCGTGATGAGTTCACGCTGGGTCCGCTCCAGGCCGCTGAGAGCCTTTGTGTTTTCCCGGACTAGGCGAAGCCAGATCTCAAGTTCACGACCCTGGGTGTTCAGCAGGCGGTGGGCTTCATCGAGCTGTCGATCACGCTTGGACGCATGACCCCGCTCAAGGATCCACAACACGCCGATCAGTCCTGCGGCCCCGAATTCCGTCAAGGCCTGTAGAATGGATTCTCCCATGGCAGTGTGTTTCCCCGGTTTAGTTTCGGATGAGTGACGAGGAGCTGATTCTTCGTCGGCCCTCGGCGATGCCGTCCTGATCCGGATCGATGAGGAGTGAGGTCAGAGCTTCGGCTTCCCGGGCCAGCTCAGCGTAGAACCCGGCCATCGCCTCCAATGTCACATTGACAGGATCGACCGCCGCCGCCCGCTCGAAGCCCTGCCTGACGACACGCAAAGCGATCAGTCGTTTCAGATCCTCTTGATTGAGCACGTCGGTGATCTTGACCGGCAGGTCAGGATCATTTGGCACAATGCCCAAGGCGACCAGGGTCAGGGCTTCGACGTGCTCGAGAATCAATTCAAAGCTGATGATGGAAAAGGCGAGCCCGGTCCCGGCACTGGGTTTGAGAACCGGCGATTCTTTCGACATCCTTCGACGGGATGTGCTCAGGCTGGTAGCGCTGTCGACGGAGACGATTTCGATCGGCTCGTTGCTTACCACCACGATATCCTGGGCGGAGATTTCCAGCGTCACGAAATCGCTGCTGATGCTTGTCAATGAAGTGTTGCTGACCGACGCATCGTTGCCGGAGACGAGCGTGAGCCCCGAATCCGCCGCGTCAACGAACAACTTGGGTTCGAGTTTCATGAGGTCGAGATTGGTAACCAAAGTCATGCGTCACCTCGCTTGAAGATGAAAAAGGAAGGCCTGAAGAGAAAAAAGCCTCCCGGCGGCCGGAAGACCGCCGGGAAGCGACGGGAGGAGAGAGGTCAGGATGTGGTACCCAGAGCCTTGATGCGGGCATGGGCGTTTTCGTTGCGCATTTCCAACGTGTACTCGCCGATGAGCTGGCCGAGTTCCGAGTCGCCCGACGTGGCGAGCGGCTTGTAATGGAAGCTGCGACTGACCAGAGACAGCACGTCGATGCGGGATGAATCAAGCAACAGGATTTCATCCGGCGGCATCCAGCGGCTCATGACCACCCGACACACGCCGAAATCAGATTCGTACACATCAACCAGGGAGGCGAATTTCCGGTCATCATCCGCGAATCGTTGTGAGGAAGAGATGAAATTGTTGATCATCCGCTTCTGGAATCCACTGCAGACAATGGTGTCAATCTGGCCTGAGCTTTGCTCCCAGATCAGACGCAGCGCCGTGTTGAGGACATCCTCGTTGAGAAGATCCGCGTTGATGCCATCACCGGAGGGCAGTGGGGAAACGTCAGGCTCAAAGATA
The DNA here is from genome assembly GCA_022560875.1 of Planctomycetota bacterium. GTDB lineage: Bacteria > Planctomycetota > Phycisphaerae > Phycisphaerales > SM1A02 > JADFSH01. The sequence goes on from JADFSH010000002.1 coordinate 65,765, forward strand.
TTCGTGATGATCGAGCTTTTGACTCCCCGCATGGTGCGCCGGACCGTGCTCGAACCCTGGGGATCCGTCGAACTCGGATAGCCGTTGATCACGCAGTTTTCCAGGTCGCGGAGGAGTTCTCGGAGACGCTCCTGCTTCTGGAAATCAAGCTCGTCGGCCAGGCCGATGGTCTGGGCGGCGAGTTGGCTTCCCGAGACCTCCACGGAGGAAGTGAAGATCTGCGTGTAATTCTGCTTGCGGCTGCGATTGGTGAATCGCGAAGCCGGGGCCGCGTCGCCTTCGAGGGCGGCGTTGCCGATGATGGTGATCACATTGCCATTGACGAGCGTCGAGCCCGGGCTGCCGCCGTATTGGCGGGTCACGGTCAGATCGTCGCCGGCAATGTTGGTGACCAGCATCACTTCAGACTTGCCGTCCAGCTTGAGTTGATCGCCGATGCGGAACCGATTGCCGTTGGCGACGGTAAAGGTCGTTTCATTGGCGGGATCGCCAATGGTGGCGTCGTTGACCGAGTCGGTGTTGGGCAGCAGCGAATCCTCGAGCCACTCATGGATGGTACTGATGGCGGATTTCTGAGAGTCGCCGAGATGGTCAAGCAAAGGTGTTTCGAACGGGCTGACGATCGAGATGATGTCGCTCACGTCCTCCGCGATTTCCGGCAGAGTTGCGCCGGCGGTGTAAGTGGCTTTCCCGGAGAATGGCATGATGGAATACTCCTTTCAAGAGTCAGACGATTGGTTTCAATGAGCCTGCGTGAATCGCAGTGCTCGCCTATGGTCCCTAGCCCTGTCGCTTCAGACGCAGGTAGCGAAGCAGATCCGCGCGACTCCCGGTCGCACTGGCTTCGGTGACGGCATGGCGGAGCGAATCGTTATGTGACGACTCGCCCATACCGGAATGGGGACTCAGCACCCCGGCACGACGCGAACGTCGCTGGAACAGATATGGCTTCTGCCGGCGCAGTTCCTCAACCGCCAGTTCGACGTCCTGGTCTTCCATGTCCAACACGGACATTTCCGTCAGCAGCCGCGCCGCCTCCAGGTCGATGGTGTCAGCTTCGAGAAGCAGCTCGTCGATTCGACGTGATCGCTCCAGCGTGCCGATCGTTTTCTCGTGCTCTTTGAGCAGCGCGTCCTTGCTGGACAGTTCTTCCTTCATGTCCTCAAGAATCTTCTCCGCCGCCTGGGCCCGTTTGCGATATTTCTTCGCTTCAGATACGGGTACGAGGTGGGGAGCGGAGTCGTTGGACGTCTCTTCTGTCGTCTTTACTTCGCTCTCGGGCGTTTCGTTCTGGTCGTTCGGGACCGTTTCGAGTTCGTTCATGGCTTTTCTCCACTGGTCAAGAGGTTGGAATTGATGTAATGACTCACGCCGCATCGTCGGTGTCGGGATACCCCAGTTCCGCCCGGAGAATGCTTCGGGGGACGCCAAGTTCGGCCTTGGCCAGGGCGTCGGTAATACGCCTCGATTCATCGACCGCGATGGGATCCGTCCAGGCGATGTCAATGCGTCGATCTCGTGGTTTCGTGCGATACACGCCGAAGACATCCAACGCGTGCAGAATCTGTTCGCTCAGGGCCTCGATTCCCGCCCCGTAGGTGATCCGTTTGCGTTTCACCTTGGCCACGGTTCCCATCAGACTGATCCGCAAGGCGTTTTCAGAGGTGAGATTGCCCACGCGAGCCTTGATGTGTCCGGCAGCGGCGGGGGTGACACCGGATGCCTTGTCCAGGGCCTCTCGCAATTCTTCAATGTGCGATTTTTCACTGGGGGAGTCCGCATCCCCGCCGAAAGCCTCGATGGAGGCGTCCAGATTGTCGGTCATCCACATCTGTCCCGGGCCGATGGTGCGATCGGTGAATCCGTCAATACCCTTGCCCAGCCACATGCGGAAGCTTTGCATAGTCACGCGATTGGCACGATCCGAGAGACGCGTATTGAGCTCATCCTGAAGCGGGATGAGAGGCTCGACATCGCTCAGGCCGTGATAGAACAGGGGTTGGCTCAGATTCTGAACATGAACCACCGGCAGACGTCCGAGACGATTGACGGATTCCGCCACTAGTTTCTGGTCTTCGTAACGCTGGTAATGCGTGGCCGAGTGGATCTCCGTCACGGTCACCTCCGCGCGACGCTCAAGCGGCCGCCCCCGGTGGGCGATCCGTCTCGTCAGCCGCTGAAGGGTACCGGACCGCTCGACGTGGTTGACCGGCTGGCGGAAATGAATGATGTAGGCGTCGAGAGCGCGATAGTCGGCTCGATTCAAGAGCGGAATCGCCCGGGGGGCCTCGACCGTCTCAATTATGATCAGCGGGCCGACCTGCGAGAGGAAGTCCTGAAAAGAGTTCTTAGACGGGGCCTCCCCGGACGATTCACGATCAGCCCCCTGGAAGCGGTCCCGTTTTTGTATGCGTTGAAGCGACTCGGTGTTGAGCAGAAAATCGACGTGGCCGTAGACGGAACCCAGCAACGCGGCATTCTGCCAGAGGGAGATGCCGCCATTGGCGTCGAAGACAGCATCGAGGATGGCTTCGATCTCGCCTCGAAGCTCGGAAGAGCCGGCCTGGCTGATGATCTTCGGGGCGGCGGGGAACATGAAATCCACGAGGGTGTGAATCCGCCACGCGATGTCATTCTCGATGACGATCTCACGCTGAAAGCGGTCGTCGCGGACCAGGGCTTGCTTATCGAGGAGGCGTTTGGGAAGTCCAACCTTCTGATAGGGCGAATCTATGGACCCCCCGCTGCCGTTCGGTTCGGCCAAGGCATTGCGATAGTAGTTCCACATTCTTGAAAGACGGGGGAGGGCGATTGATTCATGCTCGGCCAGAAGCAGTTCGAGCAAAGGTTCATCAAGCGGGATCGAATGGAAGGGGGCAAGCTGGTAGTTCACGACGACGACCTCCTGGGGCGGCTTGAAATCCGGTCAGACCTGAAACCGAATATGCATTGCCTATACCCTTGGCTGAAGGGCAAGCTTTGCGCGCGCAGCGGCGCGCCTGATCGTCGTAAGCCCTTCTGGCGCAGACAGATAATTGCGCCGACTTTTTTCAAATTTCTAAGTTTCCCGGCCACGATTGCGCGCGCACCGGCGCACCAGGATCGCCAGTGGGTGATTAATTCTCGTCCTCATCAAGTGAACCGGTCATGCCCAGTGAGACCTGGAAAGCGAGTTGCTCCAGTGAAACGGAAAAATCCACGCTGTTGACGCTCACCGCGTCATGGACGTCGAGCCGGATCGGGGCGAAGTTGAGAATGCCGACGACTCCGGCCTCGATGAGTTCATCGGTGACCTGTTGGGCCGCCTCTTCGGGCACGGCAACGATACCCAGCTTAATGTGGCGATCTTTGATGAGTGTGGCGAGATCCTTCATCGGCCGAACCGTATGCGTCTCGATCACAGTGCCCACGACTTCGGGATTGTTGTCAAAGACGGCGACAAACTCGAATCCCTTGTTCTTGAACCTGCCGTAGGCCATCAGAGCGCGACCGATATTGCCGGCTCCGACGACCGCGGTATTCCAATTCCGGTCTGTGCCGAGGATCTTGCGGAGTTGGGCGATGAGTTCGCCGACCTTGTAGCCGATGCCGGGGTGCCCGAACTGCCCGAAGTACGCCAAGTCCTTGCGAACCTGTGCATCGGTCAGTCCGAGAGCCTCGCCAAGCTGCTTGGAGCTGGTCGTCTGCTGCTCATGAGCGGTCATGGACTCAAGCTGTCTCAGGTAAAGACTGAGGCGTTTGACGGTGGGACGGGGGATTTTTGGTTTGATGGGCATGGGGCAAGACAGAACTCGTTTTCAGTTCCTCCTTGACAGTGTAGCAGGGGAGCGTAATTGAGACGGACCGGGCGGGATGTCGCCACAGATCGTACTATGTAGGCTCATGCACATCGCCGATATCTTTCAGCGCGACACGACGACCATCAGCTTCGAGTTCTTTCCTCCCCGGACTGACGAGGCGTGGGAAGCGTTGTATAACCGGATCAGTGATTTTGAGAGCCTGAGGCCTTCTTTTGTCTCTGTGACCTACGGTGCCGGTGGCTCGACGCGTCAACATACTCATGATCTTGTCGTGCGTCTGCATAACAAGACGACGCTTGACCCGATCCCGCACCTCACGTGCATCGGACATTCCTCTTCCGAGATCGATGAGATTCTAAATCGCTATGCCGAGGCGGGTATGAGCAACATACTCGCCCTGCATGGCGACCCGCCTCAGGACATGATCGAGTATGACCGCGCGCAGGATGCATTCAGATACGCCATTGATCTGGTGCAATTTATTCGCTCGTTCAACGAATCGGGGCGTCATGCCGACCCGCGAGGATTCGGCATTGGCGTGGCCGGATTTCCCGAGGGGCATCCATTGACCCCCAACCGACTGACGCAGATGGATCACCTCAAGGCTAAGGTGGAGGCAGGCGCTGATTACGTCTGCACGCAGATGTTCTTCGACAACAATGAATTTTATGATTGGGCGGAGCGATGTGAGCTGGCGGGTATTACTGTCCCGCTCGTCGCGGGGATCATGCCCATCATGTCCATCGCGGGCATGAAGCGTATGAGCGAACTTGCGGCGGGAACCCGCTTTCCCGCCAAACTCCTGCGAGGCATCTATCGCCGGCAGGACGATCTGGATGCGGTCAGGCAATTTGGCATTCACTGGGCCACCGAACAGTGCCGCGACCTTCTCGATCGGAAGGTCAGCGGCATCCATTTCTATACCCTGAATCGATCCGATGCGACAAAGCAGATCTACAAGGCTTTGGGGGCGAAGGATTCGGCGGCCTTGCGCTAGTAGGGGGGGTGATCAGGCGGAACCTGATTCCCGATACACAATCGCGATATTGAGGATATAGTTCTGTCTCATCCATATTCTTCCCGTCAAGCCGGGAGTCTCTACATGACACAGAGGCGGTTTCATTACGAACAGGCTTTTGAATACTATCTCCGCATTCACCGGGTGCCCTATGTCGCGGTGGATGAGGCCAGGAAGACCCTTTTGCCTCAAGGTAGGCATCCGGGGTCACTGGCGACAATCAAGTCCTTCGATTTCGTCGTGTATGCCCCGGAGGGGAAATATCTGGTGGACATAAAGGGGAGGATGTTCGGTTCGCAGAAATCGCCATGGTCGCTCTCCAACGGGAGACTGGAAAGCTGGGTGACCCGGGAGGATGTCGAGGGACTGGAACAATGGCAAAAGCTGTTTGGCGAGGAGTTTCGACCGATTTTTGTGTTTGCCTATTGCCTTCACCAGCAGCCACCGGATACCCTTTTCGAGGAGATTTTCACATTCGGCGACAAGTGGTACGCACTCCGCGAAGTGGATCTGCGGGACTATCGGCGGGAAATGGTGCTGCGTTCTCGACGATGGCAAACGGTTCACGTGCCGAAAAAGGCGTTTTTGCGAATCAGCCGTCCATTTTCGGTACGAAATTTGTCGCCCGCGGAATCTTCTTGCGAGGTTAATTCCTGACCCGTATCCTGATGTCTATGAGACCTATGAGAAATCGGTTGTCCAGGCTGATATGTGGAGTTGCCGCAGCTCTGGTGGCTTTGTGGCCGTCTATCGCCTTGGCCCAGATCGCGCCCACGCCAGCGGTTCGCAATCCACCGCCTCCTTGGATCGGTCTGTTTACGATTTTTTTCTTTTTGGTATTGGTTTTAGCGATTAGTCTCATGCCCTCCAAGCGGAGTCATCTGGATTGAGCTTTGGCGTCGTCCGGTGTACGTGTCATCTCGCCGGGTCCGCCCGCCCGGTTTGAATTGAATGAGGAAACATCTCATGCCAGACAAACGGATTGGAAGGGGAGATGCCCATCGGCGGGTATCGACCTTCCGCAGCCTGCTCGTGTTGAATACCCTCCTGCTCGCTATACTGGCGGCAGTGACCTTCGGACCCTCTGCCGATGCCCAGTCACGGGCCCGAGGCCATTACACCATGGTTGCCGGAGGGGTGAACGGCTCGACCAGTTCTGCGGTCTACATCATCGACGTGATCAACCAGGAGATGATGGCGGTGGCCTATAACCAGAATACGAAACGGCTTGAAGGTATCGGGTATCGCAATCTTGCATATGACGCGACCGCCCGAACCGAACGACGCTAAGGCCAGGGAGAATAATCATGCGACACGAAGAACGAATAAACCTGTCCGCCTCCGTACTCTGGGCCTCTGTGTTTGTCATCATCGCGATGATCATCGTGCAGGCGGGTAAAATGCCCGGCAACGCGGCCTATGCAGAAATGGCGACAGGGTCAGGCAGTTATACCGTGCTCACCACTAACTCCGGCAAGGGCGGAGACGCGGATCCCAATGAATTACTATACGTGATCGACAGTATGGCCCAAGTGTTGTTGGTCTATGAAATCGAGGATTCCCGGAGCGGAAATATCTTCCTCCGCGATGGAGGCAGCCTTGTGAACCTGTTCAACTCCGCTCGCCGTTAACGGGCGAAACGGGTTCGAGAGTATGAAACAAGCAAGACCGTGCTGACAGCCGCGGATGGAAATCCGCGGTTTTTTCATGGCTTGGCACAACCGATCCGGAAGTTGTCAGGATGTCCCCTCATAAAACCAGTTTGAGATATTTATTGCATCACCGATCACCAAAGCGACGGTATCATTTCGGCACTTCAACCAATGCCGGTTTTTGCGGGCGTGTGCCTCGATTGGGATGAAAGCGATCAATCGGAATCTGGAGGATTTGTTCGTTGTTCAGGCGGGCGGGGAAAGCCCGGAGCGTCTTCATCACCTGGGGACTGTAAATCCCGCTTCTTGGATTGACGGCATCCGGCCCGAACACACCCACGGTCACGCTGCTGGTCTTTGCCGACTCGTTGTGATGGAAGTATGCCTCGTACCCGCCGGCGCGAAGCTCGCGACAATATGCCTCCGCCTGTTGCTTCAAGGCGTCATAGTTCAGATCAGGATTGTCAAACGTGCTCCACACCGCCACATCAAGTGTGAATAGCTGTTGCGCGTTTGGATACAATTGCCGTACCACGCGCAGGTCGTAAGGAGACAGGGACTCCAGGCTCGGCTCCGGTTCAATGTGAGTCAGTATAACCTGCGGGAAAACCCGCTGACCGTTGCTTGTGAGTGCGCGAAGACGTGTCATATCGGCTTTCGCGGCGGGATCCTCGCGACTCATATAGGAGCCGAATAGCACCATCGAGCCCTTACTTGAGGTGTGCGTTCGCACGTTCAGGAATTCAGATCCCAGACTGCGGAGCCTTTGAGCGGCTTCTTTCGCTGTCGCAGCATGATTCTGATCGGTATAGGTAAAAAGAACGAGTGTCCAATTCGACAAGGTCTGATCTGCGTTCGTGCCGGAACCCCTCGCTGTTGATCGTTGCGGAGTGGGAAGAGGCCGTTGTGTCGAAATATCCCAGTCTTCACCGAGGTCCAGATCGGCTAAACCGCCTGATCCTATGGTAATATCCCCGCTTCGCATACCGCTTGAACGCCGGTTGGTATCGGTCGTACTCCCCCCCGGGCCTCCCGCGCATCCGGGCAGCATGAGGGTGATAATCGCAAGTATGAGTGTCGGAATAGGGATTTTATTGGAACCCATCTGATGTGCTCCGGACTATGGGAATAGTATACCAAAAGCATCTTCCCCAAGTCGCATTGAAACTAGGTCCGAGAACGCTGTAAATACAGTCGTATAATGTAATTGAGTCCTTTTCGGTCATTTGCCTAAAGTTCAAGCAAATGGCGTTCATTCGTCGATCAAGAAAGTGTGGACGCGGACTTTTCCAGGTGCTCTTCGCGGCCAGGAATAATAGGGTTGGGTTACGAGTTAACCTATCGAGTGGGTTCACGTAGGAGATGATTTTTATGCCGGATATTTCGTCCATCGGGAGCGGTTCTCTTGATCCACTGAGCCGTCCCGGTGCCGTCACCGCCTATCATCGAAATGGCACGAGCGATAGCCGCTCGGTGGTGAATCGAGATACTGATCGAGTGGAACTCTCCGATCACGCTCGCTTCCTCGGTCTGCTCGGGCAGCTTCCGAAAGGACGCGTGGATCTCGTTGAGCAGATCCGCCAGGCCATTGTCATGGGTGAGTACGAGACTGAGCAAAAGCTCGGTATCGCAATCGGTCGCCTGATCGATGACATCAACGAGTAACGGTCTTTAGACCCTGATCTTCTCATGCAAATAAAAAGGCCCGCGACGTTTCGTCGCGGGCCTTCGTGTTGATCGGGGTCGCGAAGCAGAAGGTTGTTTCGAGGTCATCAATCGATCAATCCGAGCTGGCGATACTTTTCTCGATACTTCTCGTAGAGCGCCTTGTGACGATTGCCCAGATCAATCTCGCGTCCGTCGATGAAGGCGAGGATCACATCCGTGGTGATCTCCAGGGGATCGCCGGAGGTGACGATGAGCGTGGCCGCCTTGCCGGTTTCGATCGATCCGTGCGTCTCGCCGATTCCGAGAATTTCTGCGGCATAGAGCGTGACGCTTTTCAAGGCGACATCACGATCAAGGCCGTACGCAGCGGAAGTGGCTGCGACATGATTGAGGTTGCGCTCGTGAGCGGCGCCGGCTCCGGAGGCGAGGCAGAACCGAACGCCCGCTTCATGCAGATTCAGCGGGAGCTTGAACGCCTCGTCGTAGTCGGCATGTCGAGCGCCAGGCAGCCGATGCAACCCGCCGATGATGACGGGAATGTCATACTCCACCAGCAGGGAAGTGACCCGGTCGGCCTGGGTGCCGCCCACGATGATGATCTTCAAGCCGCGACGTTGGGCCCAGGCGACCGCTGATTCGATCTGGCCGGTCGATGAAGCATGAACAAAGATGGACTTCTCGCCGAGCACGAAGGGCCGCATCGCCTCGAAACGCAGATCGGTTTCCAGTTCCGCATCCGCTTCCTTGGCCTGAGCGTAGGCGAGCGATTCATCAAAGAGCTTCTCGATTTCGAGAAGGTTCTTCTCCAACTGCTTCTTGAAGTCTTCGGGATTGCTTCTTCTTCGGAAAAAGCGTCGCCCGCCGAAGGGATCGGTGCGGGGCCAGTTCACTACCAGCCCGGCATTGTCGTTGATGGCGAGGTCTTCCCACGTCCAGCCATCCAGACGGATGATAGAACAACGACCTGAGACCAGTCCCCCGGAGGGGTTGGTCAGGGCGGTGAGAATGCCGTTGGCCCGCGCCACCGGGAGAAGCTCGCTGTCGGGGTTGATGGCGATGACCGCTCGCGCTTCCGGCGTAAAGTTGCCGAACTCATCGAAATCGTGGGTGACGTCCACCGCACCGGTTTCAGTCAGCCCGAGATTCGTGTCTGCAGCGATCAGGCCGGGATACACATGCAGGCCCGCAGCATCCCGCAGGATGGCTCCATCCGTCTGAGGTGGTTGCCCCTCACCGATGTCGGTGATCACGCCATTGGCAAACGAGACGTATCCATTGGCGATCGTTTTGCCCGAGACGGTGTGAATCGTCGCGTCATGGATAATGACGGTCTTGCTCTGGACCGGGGCGGGTATCTGCCTTGACTGGCCATATGAAGATTGGGCGATCGTCATCGCGAGGGTCGCGCCTGCAATCGTCGCTATTGAACATGCTTTCATGGTGTGAATTCCTCTCATCGTTCACCTCCCGTCGAGTTCATAAGCTCGTAGAGCTCTTCCTGGCTGCAGCAGTCGCCGGGCCGGACTCGCAGGGGATCACGTCCCATTTGCCAGTCCTGCATCATTTGCTGCTCAAGCTGAGCCATTTCATGGGGCCGCCTTCCTCGCCGGCCTTCGCCACCATTACCACCGTTCTTTTCATCCTTGCCGTTCTTTTTCTTGTCATGAGACTGGGCGTGGATTTTCTGGATGATCCGCTGGCGTTCGCTCATGGTCTTTTTCCTGAGGGCCTCATCAGTCCGCAGGTCGAAGTACCGCGCCCCCTCGATCCAGGTCTGCTCGCAACGGGCGTAGGTGCTCAGGGGGCTTGCCGACCAGACGACGAAGTCAGCGTCCTTGCCCACTTCGAGCGATCCGACCCGATGATCAATTCGCAATTGTCTGGCGGGATTGATGGTCACGAGCTTGAGAGCCTCGTGGGGATCGAGTCCGCCGTACCTGACCGCCTTGGACGCTTCGGTGTTCATGCGTCGGGCGAGTTCGCTGGAATCGGAGTTGAACGACACCACGACGCCGACGTTGGTCATGAGAGCCCCATTGAAGGGGATCGCATCCTGGACCTCGACCTTGTAGGCCCACCAGTCACTGAAGGTGCTGGCTCCGGCCCCATGCTCGGCGATGGCTTCGGCGATCTTGTAGCCCTCCAGCACATGCTGGAACGTGCCGATGGTGAAGCCGAAATCATCCGCGATGCGAATGAGCATGAGAATCTCATCCTGGCGATAACTGTGGCTGTGAACCAGTCGCTCGCCATCGAGAATCTCAACCAGGGCGTCAAGTTCGAGATCGCGTCGGGGGGGCATCACATTCTCCCGCTGCTCGGTGGGCAGGGAGAGATAGCGATCCCAGGTTTTCTTGTAGTCGCTGGCCGCGGTAAAGGCGTCGCGAATGACGGTCGCCACTCCCATGCGGGTGTCGGGATAGCGCCCGCTGGATCGCTTCGGATTTTCGCCGAGGGCGAACTTGATGCCTTCGATGGCATCGGGAATGCGAAGCTGATCGGTGGCAGCACCCCATTTGAGTTTGATGACGGAATTCTGTCCGCCGATGGGGTTGGCCGAGCCGTGGAGCTGGTTGATCGTCGTGAGACCGCCGGCGAGTTGGCGATAGAAGTTGATGTCATCGGGATTGATGACGTCGGCGATGCGAACCTCTGCGGTGACGGCCTGGGAGCCTTCATTCACGCCCCCGCTGATCCCGGTGTGACTGTGGCAATCCAGCAGGCCGGGCGTGACGTGCTTGCCTTCGGCTTCGATGATGAGCATGTCCGGGGTCGGTTCCCGCTCTGAGGCGGGGCCGACGTAGGCGATCTTGCCGCCCGCGATGATCAGGCAGCCGTCTTCGATAATGCCTTCGGGCCCTTCGGTCCAGATGGTTGCGCCGCGCACGTAGATTTTCTGTGAAGTTGGCGAGGCGTCCACGCCGTAGGCACCAAGCGGCATCACAAGCTCTTCAGGCGGCAGACCGCCAATGACCTCGTCTGATTTGTCATCATCCTTCGCCTCATCGGTGTCGTCTTCGCTTTGCTCGTCATCAATGGCATCCGGGGTGGGCGTGAAAGTGAACTGGAATCGATCACCGTCCGGCATGATGCCGTTGCCGGTGATGGAATCACCAGTGACAACGCCACTGAGCTGCACATAACCGTCGGTTTCCAGGGCTTCGCCGCTCACCACGATCGTAATCAGGTCTTTTTTCACGACGACCTTTTTAGCCTTGAGTTCCTTGTCATCTGCAAGATCGAAGGTCACCGATTTCTTTTCGGTGTCAATGTCGGCTTGGCTGGTGTGACCATGACTGGTCCAGAAGGCGTACTTGCCCTTGAGTTCGATGAGGGGTTTGGTTGAGATCTCGTGACGCCGACCGTTGACCCAGGTGTCCCGAATCTTGGCGTCCTTGTCGAAGAGACCGCCTTCGACAACGACGAGATTGGCCGCCTTGCCGACTTCGATGGTTCCCAGAACATTTTCGAGGCCGAGCATGGCGGCGGGGCTTGTCGTCAAGGCCGCCAGGGCGTCGTCTTCCGAAAGGCCGTGCTTGATGGCCAGTCGAAGGTTCTTGAAGAAGTCCTTGCGTTTTTCCAGTCGATGGGTGGTCAGGGCCATGGTGACGCCGGCCTGGAGGAGACGACGAGGATTCGTCGGGGCCTGCTCCCAGGTCATCAGGTCACGCAAAGTAGCGCGATCCGCTTCCGATACGCTGGTGACCTCGGGCGTCTTCGGGTAATTCAAGGGCACGATGATCGACCGGCCGGTCGCGACGACCTCATCCAGCCGGCGAAACTCCAGCCCGCTACCGAGCATGGTCATGTCGAGGTTGAATTCCGCCCCGATCCGATGGGCGCGAAGCAGGTTGAGTTCGTCGCTGACATCAAAGAGTACGGACTGCTGACGCAGGATGACTTCGCCCATCGCATCCAAAGCGTCGGCGCGAAGGGGCGGTTCATTGCCTTCGGGATGTTGAGTCCACACGGCACGTGACGCACTGTGCCAACGAGCGTCAAGCAGGGTCTGACGCATCAGGGCGATCGCCCCCATGAGCGAACCGGGGTAATTGCCCCGGCCGAATCCCCGCGTGGTGCTGAAGCCTGCGGCCATGGACGTGCGATCAAGATAGCTCAATGCATGTTCATCGGAATCGGCCAGGGCGATCACGGCACCCGTGCCCCGCCAGATGCCGGCTTCGGGATAGACCGCCGCGGCGGTGAAACCCATTGATCGCATTTCCTTGCGGAGTTTTTCATCCGGGGAAGGTTGATCGATCATGTTGATTTCCGGATGAATGTGCGTATTCCAATGCGCCCCGGGAGAATCATCACGCTCGCCCGGCTTGATCAGCAGGGCGGCGTCGATGAGACCGGGATAGACCGTGAGTCCTTCACCCGGCCAGACCTGGGCACCCGCAGGAGGTTGGACGTCTTCTCCAATCGCAACGATGACGCCGTCTTTGATCACGATGGTCGCGCGCTCGAGAACCGTTCCCGGCCTGATCACGACTTTGGCGTCAAGGATGGCGTGAGCCCGGAGGTCGGCTTCGCGCATGCCATTGGGCGGCGCGGACTGGCCGAATAGTGTCGGGCTGGACAGTCCCACCGCCAGGACCGACAAGGAAAGTATGGAACACAATTTCAAGGTTCGCATGGGCGATCCCTCCACATTTAGGGGTTTTAGCCGATGATAACGGATCATATGAATAATGTAGGGGGAAAAGTCCCGGAGTCGTATCAATGATCGTGGATATGTTACCGGGGGGGTGGATAGGGGTAGCTGGCTAACCGGCAGGGGTGTCCCCAATGCTCACCAGATCGCCTTCGGCGATCTCGCCCGACTCGATCACTTCGCAGCGGAGTCCCGCGCGATGCGTCATGGCGAGTACCAGCCCCTTCAGACCGGTCATGCTTTCCAGCATATTACATGGCTCGCACAACTCCACGCCTCGGAGGGTTACTGTCGATCCGACCCGGAAGGTCTTTCCCACCAAGCGGTTGAGAGCCACCCCTACCGTGATGAGATTGCGACGACACTCACTGGGCCTCAGGTGCAGCCCGTATTCCTCATGGCAGGCGAGCAGGGCTTCGGAGGCGGTCATCGTCACCTGGGCCTTGGGGGCGACGGTCCCGCCCTGAGCCTTGCCGCGCTCCGAGTAGAGGTCACCCTCGAGCCCGAATCCGGCCTCGCATTTGATGGAAGCATGGCGGGTCATGGGCTCGCCGCCTTTGGATTTGGTGTAGATGCCAAGGATCATTGTGTAGCTGTCTCCTTAAGTGGATCGTAGCGCGGAGGATGGGTATCGCCCACCGTGTTACTTATGATTAGCAGGACAGACCGGAGTTCATCTTAATTTCATTGGCTCATGTCTGGTTATCAGGTACACTAGATTGTGATTGATAGGGGTAACTTACGGAGGATCTGGGATGAAGAAGAATATCACGATACGAAATATGGGCGTGGACTTTACGGTGTATACGTTGCTTTGTATTTCCCTTTCGGCGGAAGCACAGCAGGCTACGTTTCAAGGACTCGGTACGCTGCCGACCGGGGGTCAAAGCTACGCTTACACGGTTTCTTCCGACGGTACGGTAGTGGCCGGGTTAGCCTCCGACGGCATGGGATTCTTCCTAGCCATGAGGTGGACTGAAATCGATGGCATGATCAATCTTGGCGCGTTGCCTAGTCCATTTTCCGATAGTCTGATCTCTGGCGCTTCCTTCGATGGCTCGGTCTTGGTCGGTTACAGTAACACCGACATAGGGGGAGTGGCAATTCGATGGACCAGTGAGGACGGCATGGTGAGTCTGGGAAGATTGACTCCGACAAGCGTTTATAGTCTGGCCGGCGACGTTTCCGCCGACGGTACCATCGTGGTTGGTTTTGACGAGAAGCCATCATTCCTGCGTGAAGCGTTCCGTTGGTCAAGTGAGGAAGGAATGGTGGGACTGGGATTTCCTTCCGGGGGTGCGTCGAGTTGGGCCTCCGGTATCTCTTCAGATGGATCAACCATTGTGGGTACCAGTTTAAGCTCCTTGGGGCAGCAGGCATTTCGATGGACAAACGAAGAAGGCATGATTGGTCTCGGCGATTTTTCCGGAGGCCCGTTCAACAGCGTAGCGTTGGCTGCATCTTCTGATGGGTCTGTGGTGGTTGGTCGTGGATGGACAATTGACGATCCGGAGGCGATGCGATGGACGATGAATGGAGGTATGATCGGTCTGGGAGTCTTGCCGGGCAACGACCACGGTAGCGTAGCCACGAGTGTTTCCGCCGACGGCTCCATCGTGGTGGGACATTCAAATACTAACTCCAGTTCTGAGTCCAAGGCGTTCATTTGGGATGAAGTCAACGGGATGCGTAATCTTCGCAGCCTCCTTGTAAATGAATATGGCCTCAATCTCAGCGGATGGCTCCTGACCAATGCGTGGGATATCGATGATGATGGCCTGATCATTGTCGGCTACGGCTTGAATACAGCAATCTCCTCTATTACTCCAGTAGCATGGATGGTAAGGCTGCCGGATTCCTGTGCCGCCGACACTGATGACAGTGGCGCGGTAAACGTTACTGACTTGCTTGAGCTCCTTGCACATTGGGGATTGTGTCCCCCACCATGTCCATCAGATATTATCATTGACGGTGCCGTAAATGTGATGGACTTGCTCGAGCTACTCGAATCATGGGGGGTTTGTCCGTGAAAGAAGAGGCAGTAGGCGAGTCACGGAACTCTCTGCTAGCAACAGCCTTGTGTCGCTTGTCTGACGACTACTCCTTCGGCATCAAATACTTGTCAAACATCTCCCACACCAGCTTCCAGGAATCGAGCAATGCTTCTGATTCCTTGACGCTGTAGTCGCCGTCGTCTTCCCAGTTGACCTGTCGGTTGAACGCATGGCCGCCGGGGGGGTCGTGGTAGATCTTGGTCTGCACGAGGTCAGGCTTCTTCACCTTCAGGGCGTTGATGAGCTGCTCGCTCTCGACGAAATCCACATCCTCATCGTTGTCGGCGACATGCACGATCATCGGGGTCTGGATCTTGTCCACCTGATAGAGCGGCGAACGCTCGATGTAGATCTCCCGCTTCTCGTGGGGCAAGCCGGCAATCCGTTCCTGCGTTCGGAATGCTTCCTGATAGCGCGGTCCTTTGTACGAAAGTCTGAACACGAGGTTCGTCACCGGCACATGAGCCGCGGCGCACTTGAACGTCTCGTGATCGCGAGCCATCGCATGCAACGTAATAAACCCGCCGTGACTCCAGCCGATCATCCCCAGCCGATCCAGGTCCACGTAAGGCAGTTCGTTGCGGATGTAATCAACCGCCGACAGGCAATCCTCGACTTCGTACCCGCCATAGTCGATCGCGTCGTAATGCTCCTTGCCATACCCGGTCGAGCCTCGGTATTCGGGACAAACCACGACATAGCCCCGTTCCACGGCATTCTTGAGAAACGGGAAATAATGTTCGGGATCAAGATCGCCATGAACCCCGCCGTGAATCCAGACCAGGGCGGGATATGTCTGCCCGCCGATGCGCTTCAAGGGTTGAAAGACATACACGGGAATCTCCATGCCATCGACGCTGCTGGCGTAGGTCGCCTTTTTCATGTCCATGACATCGGCGCAGAGTTCGGTGAACTTCTTATCGCGATCGGCCTTGCGCTTTCTCAGGCGTTCGTGGCGGTCGCCTTCCGGTTCGGCCCCGATCAACTCCAGCCCCAGCGTCTTGCCTTTCTTCATGGCGGGCACGCCCTCGTCCAGCCATACCGGGGCGGGGGCATCCTTGAGATAATGATCGAAGAACTGCTGCATCCGCTTCGCCCAGTCCTTCTTGTTCTGCCACTTCGTCAGATTATGCGGCTCGCCGTTGTAGTTGAGCATCCACACCGGCTTGCCGAGGCGGCGCATAGACACGAACATCTCGATCCCCTGATACCAGGGAACCGCGCCGTCATTATCGTTGTGCATCATCAGCAGGGGCGTTTCGATCTTGTCGGCCCAGAAGACCGGCGAGTTTTCGATGTAACGCTGCTGGGCGTTCCAGAGGGTGCCTCCGATGCGGGACTGGGTTTTCTCATATTGGAACATACGCGACAGGCCGCTGCCCCAGCGGATCCCGCCGTACGCACTGGTCATGTTGCTTACAATCGCGCCGGCCTCCGCCGCGGCAAAGAGATTCGTCCGCGTCACCATGTAGGCGATCTGATACCCGCCCCAGGAATGTCCCTGCACACCGATACGCTTCTCATCGACAAATCCCTGGTTCATCAGATGCGTAATGCCCGGCATGACAGCATTCATCGCACTCTCGCCCGGATACCCGTTGCGATAGGGAATGTCCGGCACGAACACCAGGTAGCCGCGGCTGACATAGAACGTTCGGTTGATGATCGAGCGGAAGGGCTCCGGGGCGACGTGCTGATGCAGGTTGTCGGAGTTTCGTTCATAAAAGTAAACCATCAGGGGATACTTGCGCGAGGGGTCGAATCCATCAGGCTTGCACAGGAAGCCCTGGAGGGTTTCGCCGTGCGTAGAGTTCCATTCGATGAGTTCGGACGTTCCCCAGCGATATTGGTCCTGCTGGGGGTTGGCATTGCTTATCTGGTTTATATCCGCGAAATCTGCATCACTCACCCACAGGTTGCGGAAGGTGTCGAACCGCTCGCGGGTAAGCATGAGCGTGTCGGTTTCTTCCGCCTTGCGGGGGCGGCCGAAACGCTCGTCGGACATGATGAGCTTCACGGGCTTGTCCGTGCCCCGGGCCTGATCGCGATAGAAGCCGGCATCTTTCGTGCCGAGGTTGATGGCCGAAAGCAGCATCGGTCTCGCGGAGTCGATGAAGTTTTCATCGGGTTCGAGGTCGATGTAGCGCAGACGCAGGTTGTTTTCGCGTCCGACGTTGTCGGTGATGCAGGAGGGCGGAAAAAATCCGTCGGGACTGGCGAGCCAGATATCGTGCTTGTCGTAGATGAGAATGCCCTGGTCTTCCTCGACCCAGCCCGCACTGCCGTAGGGACCGGGGATCTGCGGCGTGTCGTGAAGTTCGTTGTAAACCGGATGAGGAAGAACTTCGGTCAGGTTGGCGATCTTCTTGGTTTCGGTGTTCATCGCGAACCAGTGCCTGGCGTGGCCATCCCACCACACGATGTACTTGCCCTGGGGCGAGAGGCTTGCGCTGAAGGTCTGGAGGTTTTCGACCACCTTCTCGCGCTTCCCGGTGGCGACCTCAATGAGATAGAGGTCGTTGTAAAACGGCCAGTCCCAGGACAGCAGCTTGTTGTACGGCTCGTGCGTCAACGCGAAGGCGACATCTCCATCGCCCTTGTCGGCGATGGTCACATCGGGCATGTCCTCGTTGGCGAGTTGGACGATCGTGCTGTTATCAAAGTGAAACGCCGCGAGATATGTTTTTTTCTGATCGTCCTTCAGCTCATAAAGCTGCTGAGGCTGGAGTCGATCGTCTTTCCAGTTCCAGATATCGACGACGACATCCGTTTTTTTCGCTTCCTCTTTTTCCTCATCGGTCTTTTCTTTTTCATATTCGGGGCGGGGGGCGGTGCCGAAGAGGAGGCGGGAGCCTTTTTCGGAGAATGATGGGGCGCGATTCTCCGAGACCCACCAGCCTTCGGGGATGCCTTCGGTTCCCTGGGCGGCGACGAGGTTCGCCTCTTCAAGCCCCTCGCGCCATGAATAGAGCTTGTACTCGGGTTGGTCGTCCTCGTAGGTGTCGCGATCGGCCAGGAAGGCGAAGTTCACCCCCGGCTTGTCGATGGCGAGCTTTTTGTAGTTGCCCTTGCCGGCGATGATCTGCTGAGCGTCCCCGCTGCCGGGGTTTCCGGGGGTGATGATGAACACGCCGTCGTTTTCAGGCTCCTCGGCGGAGGCGGCATAGATCACGCTCGCGGAATCTTCACTGATTGCATACTCGATGACGTTCTCGAAGCTGAATTCCGCATTGGTGGCGAGATTGCGCAGGATCAGCACCGTGCCAAGGTCTTTTTTCTTTTCCTTTTCGTCGTCGTCGGAATTTTTCTCCACTTCACTTTTTTCTTCTTCCGGCTCGACTTCCGGTTCTGCTTCCGGCTTGACTTCCGTGGTCGCTTTCTTTTCTTCTGCCTCAGCTTCTTCTTCGCCTTCTTCCTTCGCCTCGGTTTTCGTGTCGGGCTCGACCGCGGGTCTTTCCATGAGGTAGGCAACCCATCCGCCCGCCTTCCGGGGGAGCTTGAAGGACTTGACGCGATCGATGGTGATGATGTCGCCGCTGCTCAGGTCAATCATCTCCAGCTTCGCCTGCGGCAGATGCCGGTCCATGTCGTCCTTTTTAACCTTGTTTTCTTTGGCGACCTTTTTCGCTTTCTTCACAGATTCCTTGTCGGGAGTGATGAGATAAATTGCATGCGTCACGTCGTAGGTGAACTGCGCATCGCTGCCACGCACGACTTCGTAGCGGGTCTCCCCATCAGCGCTGGTGATCTTCAGGGTCGCATTCAGTTCAGGATCGCCGGGGCGCAGGGTGTAGTGAATCCAGGTGCCGTCTGCGGAAATCGCCTGACCTTGGATCTTGTTCCAGGTGTCCGCGGCGGCGTGATCCAGCGGTCTCCTGAAGGACTCGCCCTGCCTTGCCGAGGCAATCAGGGGCAGCGCCAGGATCGCCAGTGCGATCAGACAGATACGAAAACGCGATGTATGCATGGTGGGGGAACCTTTATCTTTCTCAATACGCCCGGCAGGGCGTAAAACTCCTTATTCATGTATAACGAGAGCCCCTTGCGTGGGCAATCAGAAACCCCCCTCACGGGCCTGAATGGAGGCCGGAACTGGCATTACTCTTCCTTGAACGAGCAGAAGCCCAACCCCGACACCATCACCCACGCCTGCCCTCAGTGCGGCGAACCCGTCGCATGTGGCAATGTCAATGGATGCGAAACCTGCTGGTGCGCGAACCTGCCGAAGATGATGCCGATGCCTGATGATCCGGATACCCAGTGTTTGTGCGAGAAGTGCCTGCGGGAGCGGATCGAGGAAAATCAGAAGGCCGCCGACTGATCCCGGCTATCCGCTCTCTCAAGGCATCACTCGCTTTTTCTGTTTCCAAAAATATATTAAATTTGCGAAGTTTTCCAGCAGGCACTCCCGACCCGCGGCATATGCAACATGTGATAGAGGTAATTTCTTGGCTGTGAGTGGCGAAGGGCGTTTTTCTTCAATATTCACCTCATTGCAGTACCACGAAAGGGGATCACCATGAGAATCCATCACACCATCCGATTGACGCGACTTCACATAGCGACAGGTCTCCTGCTGGGAGGTTTTTGTCTCTGCCCAGCCTCCGGACAGGCGAGTTTTCAGGGGCTGGGCATTCTGCCTGACAGCTTCATTAGCAGCAGGGCCGTTGGCGTGTCCGCCGACGGCTCAGTGGTGGTTGGTCGTAGTATCAGCTCTTTTGGTAAAGTGGCGTTCCGCTGGACCAGTCAAGGGGGCTTGGTCGGTTTAGGTGACTTCGCGGGCGGCGTTTTGAACAGCTTTGCCGTTCGCATGTCTGCTGATGGCTCTGTGGTGATTGGCTTTGGCACGAGCGCTACGGCCTTCGAGGCGTTCCGCTGGACGAGCGGGGAGGGCATGGTCAGTCTGGGCGGTCTTGGCAATCCAACTGGCGGCTCTTTTAGCTTTCTCAGCGTCGCCAATGGCGTGTCCGCCGACGGCTCAGTTGTGGTTGGTCGAAGCAACACCCCTTTGGGCAACGAGGCGTTCCGCTGGACGAGCGGGGACGGCATGGTCGGTTTGGGCGATCTACCGGGCGGTATCTTTGACAGCCGCGCCCACGCGGTGTCCGCTGACGGTTCGGTGGTGGTCGGTCGTAGCGATAGTGCTTCGGGTCCAGAGGCATTCCTCTGGACGAGTGGAGCTGGGTTAGTCGGTCTAGGCGATTTACCCGGTTTCAACTTTTTTAGCACCGCCTATGGCGTGTCCGACAACGGTTCGGTAGTGGTCGGCTATAGCAACAGCGCTTCGGGTTTTGAGGCGTTCCGGTGGACGAGTGAGGACGGCATGGTCCGCCTAGTCGATCTGGCGGGTGGCGACTTTACTAACAGCCTCGCCCAGGACGTGTCCGCTGATGGCTCGGTAGTGGTTGGTATGGGCGTCAACTTTTCTCCCTACATGGCAATTATTTGGGATGCGACCAATGGTATGCAGAATCTGCAGGCGGTCCTGGAGGACCAACTGGGACTCGACCTGACGGGGTGGACGCTGACTTGGGCCTACGATGTCTCTGACGACGGCACCACTATCGTCGGCTATGGCACCAATCCGGACGGATTCGAGGAAGGCTACATCGCGGTCATCCCCGGCCCCAACGTGTGCCTTGGCGACATTGTTGGACTTGATGGCAACGTCAACGTCACCGATCTGCTCTCCCTGCTCGGAGGCTGGGGACCGAACCCCGGCCACCCCGCCGACATAAACGACGACGGCCAAGTCAACGTCACAGACCTGCTCACGCTCCTCGGTGCGTGGGGTGCGTGTCAGTGAAGAGAGGGAATAGGGAGTGGGGAGTAGGGAATAGGCATTGGGGAAGAGGCATCGTGTGTTTGATGCGTCGCATGGCAAGGGGTAAGTCTTGAGGGAGCCAGTAAGGGCATACCACTTGAGGGAGCCGATAAGGGCATTCCTGAAGCGGTCGAGACTCAATTACGAAAATTCATTTTGGTTAGTGTTCACAAGTTCGATACATTGAGCGATGTCAATGCACACCCTCAACTTGAAACAAGGAAATCACATGATCACGCTCATGACCAGGCGGAAGACACTTGCCCTAACCCTCTTTGTAATGCCGGCGATATTTGCCGCGTCCGCCCGGGGGCAAGCCACTTTCCAGGGGCTGGGTGATCTGACGGGTGGCAGCTATATGAGCGATGCGCGGGGCGTGTCCGACGATGGCTCGGTGGTGGTCGGGATCAGCGAAAGCACTTCGGGCCCCGAAGCATTCCATTGGACGAGCGCGGTTGGCATGGTCGGCCTGAGCGATCTGACCGGTGGCAGTTTTTTCAGCGAGGCTTATGCCGTCTCCGCCGACGGCCTGGTCGTGGTTGGTCGTGGCACCAGCGGTTCGGGAGCTGAAGCATTCCGCTGGACGAGCAGTGGAGGCATGGTCGGATTGGACGATCTGGCTGGCGATATATTTTTCAGCCAGGCCTTTGGCCTTTCCGCCGACGGCTCGGTCGTGATCGGTCGGAGCAAAAGCACTCCGGGTATGGAGGCGTATCGCTGGACGAATGCAGAGGGGATGGTTGGCCTGGGTGATCTCCCCGGGGGGCTCTTTTTCAGTCAGGCCCAGGCGGTGTCCGCCGACGGTTCGATGGTGTTCGGTTCCAGCAATATCGTTTCAGGCGCCGAGACTTTCGTCTGGACCAGCGTGGGCGGCCTGGTCAGCCTCGGTGATATTGCCGGGGGCGGTGTGTTCAGTCAGGCCGAAGCGGTGACCGCCGATGGCTCGGTAGTGGTTGGAATTGGAACCAGTGCTTCGGGCAATGAGGCATTCCGGTGGACCAGCGCAGGAGGGATGGTCGGTTTGGGCGAACTCGCGGGCGGGGGCTTCAGCAGTCAGGCCCTGGGGGTGTCCGACGATGGATCGCGAGTGGTTGGTTTCAGCAACATCGCATCTGGAAATGCGGCAATCATCTGGGATGTCGTCAACGGCATGCGCAATTTGCAGGATGTACTGGCCAATGACTTTAGCTTGACCCTCCCTGGATGGACCCTCACCGAGGCCTATGCAATATCCGGGGATGGCAAGAGTATCGTGGGCAGAGGTATCAACCCGGCCAGCGACACCGAAGGCTGGATCGTCACCATCCCTGCTCCTTGTCCCTCCGATACGAGTGGCGATGGTCTGGTCAACGTCACGGATCTGCTCGCCCTCCTCGCCGCGTGGGGACCGTGTCCGGTTCTCCCCACGCCTTGTCCCTCCGACTTCAACAACGATGGTCAGGTCAACGTCACCGATCTGCTCGCCCTTCTCGCGGCTTGGGGGCCTTGTCCGTGAGAAGAAGGAATAGGCATTAGGGAATATGATGAAGCTATGAACCATGAAGAATGAGCCCCAGGACAGGATCGTTCACTCGTCGGCAATGTGCGTGATATGCTCTTGCCATGAAGACAGCAAGATCGGCCAGCGGCGCACATACTCTGCCGGGGAAGTATTACACCTCGCAGGAGATTTTCGATCTGGAGCGTGAGCGCATCTTCAGTCAGCGATGGCTCTGCGTCGGGCTGGTTGCATCCCTGTCGACCACGGGCAGTTATTTCCTGGCGGAGCTCGAAGGCGAGAGCATCATCATCGTCAGGGAATCGGATGAGAGCATCCGGGCGTTTTATAACGTCTGTCGACACCGGGGGACGCAACTGTGTCATGAGGCGCAGGGCACGTTCTCACGGCACATCCAATGTCCCTACCACTCGTGGACGTACGACCTGTCCGGCCGGCTCGTGGCGGCCCCGAACATGGAAGAAGGGGTGGATTTCCATCGAGGCCGGTTTCCGCTGCATTCAGTCAACATCGCCACCTGGGAGGGGATGATCTTCATCAATCTGGGTTCGAAACCGGAGCCGTTTGAGGAGGCGTATGCCTCGGTTCTCACGAAGTTCAATCGCTGGGGACTTTCCCGACTCGTGCCGGTCCATCGGACGGAATACCAGGTGGAGGCGAACTGGAAGCTGATGGTTCAGAACTATTCGGAGTGCTATCACTGCCCCACTCTACATCCGGCCCTCAACAAGCTGACCCCGTATCGCGATTCGGAAAACGATCTGGACGAAGGGCCCATTCTCGGCGGTCCGATGCGTCTCTCGAAAGGGTCGCAAAGCATGACGATTGACGGCCGGGCCTGCGCCGCCCCCTTTGGTCATCTCGATGGCGATGAACGCCGGCTGGTTTATTACTACGTCATGTTTCCCTCCCTCTTCCTGAGCATCATGCCCGACTATGCGATGATCCATCGGTTGATTCGCCGGGGGCCGCGTCGGTCCACGGTCATTTGCGAATGGCTCTTCGATCCGGAAGCGGCGAGTCAGCCCGACTACGACCCGTCCCGGGCGGTGGAGTTCTGGGACATGACGAATCGACAGGACTGGCACATTTGTGAGCAGTCTCAACGGGGCATTGATTCCCGGGCGTATGAACCCGGTCCCTACGCCAGCCTGGAGAGCATGCTCGCAGCGCTCGATCGCGAATACCTCGCCGCGTTGGGAGAATCATCGAACGGGTCGTGACCCGTCGTCGGTGCCGGGCGGGATCAACAATCCTGATATCGCCACTATTCTGTTCGGCACACTTCGTATTAGGAATCCCCGGATCCCCCAGAAGTTGTCAGGCCAGTCACTTCGATGGATTGCGAATGGTTGTCCTTGATCTGAAGTCTACTCAGACGGGGGTGAGGAATTCGTTTCCTCATCGTCATCCTTGAACCACTCATAATCGCTTTCGATATCGCTTCCCGTGATTTGCCGGACGAGTTTTTTCAGACGACCGCTGCCCCATCGAGACGTGCACTCATCTATGATTACCTGGAAAGAATCGCTGCACACTTTCCCGTCGATGACAAGGCGTGCACGTCTTGTGCAGAAGGCCTCATCGCCGCATACGACAATAACCTGTTCGGCCATACAGGAAAGTTTGTTTACGGATTCATCAGACATATGCGTCTCCAGGTGATCGAGCCATTAACTATCGGTATTTCATGCGGTGGGTCTTGATGATTCCGTGCCAGCGAACTGCCCTCAATTTAGGTGAAATCCCCTATTTAACGCCAATTGGTTACTTTTCGTACTCCTTTCGGGCACATGATGGACCGCTTGTCTGAGCTTTCTCTGCAGATTTAGTTGCAAAGTCCGAAAGCTAGCAGGGATTAGAATAAGGGATCGAAGCATGCGACGGCTGATCGGCGATTGCTACCCACCAGCAAGCATCAACTGTTCCCCCCTCCCACCTGACGCAATACGTACGCCGCGGCGTACATGCCGCCGATCTCCTCCCGATCTACGAAGCGCGGCGGATAGGACTGATTCAGGGGCTGCATTCGAATCGTCCGCTCGTCTGCCGCTATGTAAATGCGTTTGAAGGTTGTTTCGTTGTCGCGCTCCAGCCGTATGAAACAATCGCTTCCTGAAGTCGTGGGAAGCAGCGGCGAGAAGACCACGATCTCGCCTTCGTAATAGTCCGGCTCCATCGAGTCGCCTACCACCCGTGCCGCAAAGGCCTGTGGGTCCGTCACATCCGGGCATTCCACATATTCATCCGCAATGGAGACGGGATAATCCAGGTCCGTGAA
>JADFSH010000127.1 GCA_022560875.1 Planctomycetota bacterium
GTCCCCCGCTCCTCGGCGTTCCGTCATCGCAACAGCACCGAGGATGTCACCGCCATCGGTCGGGCCCTTGGTGCTGACTATATCCTGACCGGCCAGATCACGACCCGGTCCGGCACGATGCGCATCCGCGCTGAACTCATCGACGTCGCGACCGGTACCCAGCAATGGAGCGAACGCTTCGACCAACCGCTTGATGACACGCTCGCCGTGGAAACCGAAATAACACACCGCCTCGTCGACGCACTTCGCTTGCAGATCACTGGTGAGGAGCAGGCAGCCCTCGCCCGGCAGCGACCGGTGAACGCCGAGGCCCACGCCGCGTGTCTGGAAGGTCGCTTCTGGTGGAATAAACGCACTCCAGAAGGTCTCCAAAGAGCCATCGACCTTTACAAGAAGGCCGTCCTACTCGATCCCAAATATGCCATGGCTCACACCGAACTCGGCAAGGCGTACCTGGTGATGGGTGCCTACAGCCATCCGCCCAACGAGGTCATGCCCTTGGCATATGAGGCGCTGCAGCGCGCCATCGAGATCGATCCCGGACTGTCGGAACCGCACGCCGCGCTTAGCATGTATTTATGCTTTTACGACTGGGACTGGGCCGCCGCGGAAGCGTCATTCAAACTCGCCCTCCAGCTCGATCCGGACAGCGCCCTGGCCCATCATTGGTACTCCCAGTTTCTGGTGTCTCAAGGGAGATGGGATGAATCCCAGGCTCATATCGATCGTGCGGTGGCGATCGAGCCCGGTTCCAGCATCATTCGAAATAGCGCTGCCGATCCGGCCCTTTTTCAAAGGGACTTCGACCGTGCCGCTCGACTCCTGGAGCAGGCACTCGAGCGGGATCAGACATTTCTGAGAAGCATCGGTAACCTGGGTATCGTCAATTTCCAGCGGGGCCTCCGCGACGAGGCCATCGAGCAACTGCAGCAGTGCGTCACGGCCGAGGGGGCCAGCAACTTACAGTTGGGTTGGTTGGGCTATTATCTCGGCCGGGCCGGGCGCCGGGCGGAGGCGCTGGAGGAATTGCAGCGAATTGATGAACTGGCCCGCCATCGGTACGTGCCGGCGTATGCGTTCGCGCAAATCTATGCCGGTCTGGGTGATGCAGATCGCGTTTTCGAATTCCTAGATCGTGCGTTCAACGAGCATTTCATCTCCATGGCATGGCTGCGCGTCAATGGCGATTTCGAGCCTTATCGAGATGACCCGAGATACGACGAGTTGCTCCGCCGCATCGGCCTGCCACTCGATCCGCCCGATCTGCCTCAGCTCAACTTCGAGATTCCCCGCCCCAGCGTGGCGGTGCTGCCGTTCGAGATGACCGGGGTGGACCCCGACGCGGCGTATCTCGCCGACGAGATTCCCGCCAGCGTGATCGACGCGCTGTCCAACATCTCGTTCCTGCATGTCATCCCCCGCAGTTCCTCGTTCCGGCTTCGGGGCAGCACGGACACAATTCCGGAGATCGGCAAGGCGCTCGACGCCGACTTCGTTCTCACCGGCCAGATCGTGCCGCGGGGTGACGACCTTCGCATCCGCGCCGAACTCGTGTCCGTGCGATCAAACCAGCAGCTCTGGGGGGATCGCATGGACCGGTCAGCAAGCGATACGCTTCTTATCGAAACGGACATTACCGATCGCATCATTGATGCCCTGAAACTGCCCGTGTCCGGCGCTGAATTACAATCGCTCGCGCGCCGGCGACCGGTCAACGCCGAGGCCCACGCCGCGTATCTGGAGGGGCACTTCTGGTGGAACAAGCGGACACCGAAAGGGCTGGACCGGGCGATCGAGTTGTATGACAAGGCCATTGAAATAGATCCGCAGTACGCCCTCGCCCACGCTGGACTGGCCGAGACATACGTGCTCATGGGCACCTATAGCGGCCGGGCTCACGACAGCATGCCCGAGGCGCTGGCCTCGGCCGAGCGAGCCATCGAACTCGATTCGATGCTGGCCGCGCCGCACGCGGTCTTGGGCCAATATCACAGTCTGTACTCCTGGGATTGGGCCGCCGCTGAGGTCGCATACGCTCGCGCCATTGAACTCGATCCGGACTACGCAACGGCACACCAGTGGTTTGCCGATTGTCTGACCTTCCTGGGGCGTCTAGACGAGTCGCAGACGCTCTATGATCGAGCGGCCAAGCTTGAGCCGAGTTCCATGATCATCCAGGTCAGTACCGGGATTCCGGCATACATGAAACGGCAATTCACCGAAGCCCAGCTCCGTTTCAAAGTGGTACTGGCGATGGATCCGAATTTTTCTTTGACCCATGTATTCCTGGGCGAGACCCTGTTGGGACAGGGACGCTTTGACGAGGCCATCGAGCAGTACAGGCTCGCGATCCTGCGCGAGGACGCGGGGGCCTATATCCTCGGCGCACTCGGTCGCGCCTACGGACTGGCGGGACGCCGCGAAGAGGCACTGCAGGAGCTGCAACGTCTCACCAAATTGTCAGAGACCAGGATCGTGCCCCACTCAGCGCTGGCGGAGGTGTACTTCGGGCTGGGAGATCTGGATCAGGCGTTCGCCCTCCTCGACCTCGCTGCTGACGAGCGGGAATTCAACATTGTATTGCTGAAATTCGATCCGGCGTTCGATGCAGCGCGGCACGACCCGAGGTTCGACGCGCTGCTCAAGCGGGTTGGTTTCCCGGATGATCCGCCAGCCCCCAAGATCGATCCTATCAAGATTCCACTACCGGTCATCGCCGTGCTGCCGTTCGAGATGACGCGCGAGAACGAGGATGCCGATTTCCTCGCCGATGAGATTCCGGCCAGCGTGATCGATTCGCTGTCGAGCTTGGCTGGCGTGCGGGTCGTTCCCCGCAGTTCCTCGTTCCGCCATCGCGACAGCACGGCCACGATTCAGGAGATTGGCGAGGCCCTCAAGGCCGACTTCGTCCTCACCGGCCAGATCGTGCCGCGCGGTGACGACCTGCGCATCCGGTCCGAGCTTGTTTCGGTGCGCACCGGTCGCCAACTCTTCAGCGAGCGGCTCGATCGCTCCGCAGGTGACACGCTTTTGGTGGAAACCGAACTCACCGATCGCATCATTGATGCCCTGAAACTGCCCGTGTCCAGCGCCGAATCGCAATCGCTGGCGAGAAGGCGGCCGGTCAACGCCGAGGCGCATACTGCATATCTGGAGGGACGTTTCTGGTGGAACAAACGGACTCCGGAAGGCCTGGATCAGGCGATCGAACTGTACGACAAGGCCGTCGCCATTGATCCGCAGTACGCGCTGGCCCACGCGGGCCGGGCCGAAACGTTCGCGCTCATGAGCATCTACAGCCGTCGCCCGCACGAAGTCATGCCCCAAGCCCTGGATGCGGCGAACCGAGCCATTGAACTCGATCCGCTCCTGGCGGCGCCGCATGCGGTGCTGGGGGCCTATCACGAAGGGTACAAGTACGACTGGGTCGCGGCGGAAGCGGCCTACCTCCGGGCCATCGAACTCGATCCATCCAACGCCACGGCCCATCATTGGTACGCGGACTACCTCGCCTTTCAGGGGCGGGGCAAGGAGGCGATAGACCACATCCAGCGGGCGGTGTCACTCGAACCGGGTAGCATGGCCATTCAACGCGACACGGGGCTTCCCTACCTGCACATGAGGGATTACGAATCCGCCCTCCGTCACTATGAAACGGCCCTGGCTCGGGATCCGGATTTCTTATCAACCCGCTCCTTCATGGGTCAAACCCTGTTGTTGATGGGCCGGGGCGAGGAGGCGATCAAGCAATACGAGCAGGTCGTAGCCCGTCTCGCCCAGATCGGTCAAAGGGAAAGCCTATTCCTCCAGGGCGAACTCGGATATGCCTACGGCATGACCGGGCACCGCGAACAAGCCCTCGCCGCACTCAAGCTACTTCAGGACAACTCAACGCAAGCAATTGTAAGCCAATCCTCCATCGCGATGATCTACATCGGACTGGGAGATCATGACCAGGCGATCGCCTATTTTGAACGAGGTTTTCAGGAACGCGAATACCTCATAGCGACGCTGAAGTTCAATCCGTTGGTCGACTCGATCCGCAACGATCCCCGTTTCCAGGATCTGCTTGATCGCATCGGCTTTCCCGATGATCCCCCCGCCCCGGTGGTCGATCCCTGAACCGATTCATCACTCATCGTGCCGGATCATGATCGTCGCGTCGTGGCCGTCGAGATAGTCCTGGGTGAAGCTCACGCGGCTGGATTGTGATAATGACCAGTCGAGCCATGCTTTCGTATCAAACCTTCGCGCCGGGCCGAGGTTCTTCTCTGCCCACTTCGGATGGGGTCGGTCGGACAGGAAATTGAAAATCACCCCTTGGGCCGACGCTTCCAGCGCCGCCTCTATCAGTTTCCGCGCCGTGTCGTCGTCCATGGTATTGAGGCTGCCGGAGAGACAGATATAGTCCGCTTCGACTAGATTCAGGACATCGGGATTCGTCACAAAATCCGCGACCTGAAATTCACAACGAGGCAACCCCCGCTCGATGGCCTTTACGATCATCGCTTCCATGGCGTCGATCCCAACATAGCGAGAAAATAGCACCTTCCGCTCCAGCAGATACGCCCCAAAATCACCCTGCCCGCACCCGGCATCCAGAATCACGCATTCCTCGAAGCCCGCCAGCTCGATCATGACCTCGAAACGCAGTTGCTGGGCCTCCTTCGTGCCCCACAGCGTCGCCTCGAAGCCGGGGCCGAACTTCTCCACCGCCTGTTGATAAGGCTTGAGATAGGGTTGTTTGTGGTCATCGGCCATGAGATAGTGGAAGTGTATGCCACGATTGCAATTCTCGCGTCACAACCCTCACCACGTCATGCTAGAATGCCGAAGAATCGACCGGAACCATAGCTTCAATGCAGCTAGTCCTTCCCGGTCTCCTACAAAAAAGGGAACCCAGTCATGGACGAAACCCCCAACAATCCCAGCCTAACCCCTCTACCGCCTTCCCCCCCGTCTCCACCCGGCGGGCCAGGCTATCCCCCTCCGCCGGGTCGTGGGCCCGCGCCGAAGCCGCCTTTCTATAATCAACCCCAGGTTGTCCATGTCGTGGCCAGACCCAGCGGCATATGGCAAGCGATCATCTTCATGATGGGAGTCTTTCTTTTCGGAGCGGTGTTTTTCATCGGCATCTTTTTCGGGGTCGCCTCTGCGATGTTCTCCACCACCACCGAGGACTCGATCTATCACAAGACATTTCGTGCCGGAAGCAGGCAGACGATCGCCATCATTCCCGTCATGGGGCTGATCGACGCGGCCAGCGCAGAGTTCGTGCGGATGGCGGTGGACAATGTCCTGAACAATGACCACATTCGTGCCGTCGTGCTGCGCGTCGATTCGCCGGGAGGCGGGGTCACCGCGTCGGATGAGATCTGGTATGAAATCACGCGACTCCAGGATGCGGGGCTTCCCGTGGTGGCCAGTTACGGATCCATGGCCGCGTCGGGCGGGTATTACATCTCCTGCGCAACTGATTTCATCATGGCCGAGGAGACCTGCACCACCGGCAGCATCGGCGTCATCGCCCAGATCTACACCATGGAAGATCTCATGCACACGATCGGGGTGGAGCCGGTCACGCTCGTCGCCACCGGTTCGCCGGAAAAAAACGTGGCCAACGACATCTTCCGGAAATGGAACGACAAGGACCGCGAAAAAATTCTGGTCATGCTTGATGAGGCGTACTCCATCTTCAACCGGCGGGTGCGCGACGGACGGGCGAGCGTCATCAGCGATCCCGCGCGAATCAACGAACTCGCCGACGGATCGATCTACACCGCCAGGCAGGCTCTGGATCACGGCCTCATCGACGGGCTGGGTTATCTCGACGACGCCATCGCCCAGGCGGAAAGCTTGTCCTCCATCACAAGCGGCACCGCCAACGTCGTCATTCTGAAGCAGCCGCCGACGTTTTTCACCAACGGTTTGTTCACTTCCATGTCTAAATCCACGCCCACGCTGGACGCCGATGCCATTCGCCGGCTCATCAACGATCTCGGTTCGCCCCGCGTCATGTTCCTGATGCATTGATGGTGATATGAATATAAACTCATTGGTTCGTTCCACTCTTTCGTGCTTCGGGGTGACATTGGCGGCTCTTGTTTTTTTCCCCGCGATTGCAAGCGCCCAGGTTGTCCTCACCGAGGATAACCTCACCGACGAGCATGTCACCAAGGCGATCGGGGCGATCGTGGAGGAGTTGTATCGGCGGAAGGATCCGAAGCGATTCTGGGATCCGGTCAAACCGCCGACGGGTGAAAGTACTCGACAGGGAGGCGGTTATACCGCCCTGACCGTGCTGGCTTTGCTCTACGCCGGGGAGAGCTACCAGAACCCGCGATTGCGCGATGCAGTGGATTACCTTGAGGAATTTACCATGCAAGGCACGTATGCAGTGTCCATTCGCGCCGCCGTGTGGGCCCGTCTGCCGGAGAAATACCGCCATAAGCTCGGGGCCGATGTCCAGTGGCTGCTTGATGGTTTCAATGAAAGGAGCGGCGGCTGGGGATACGTTCAGAATGAACGCATAAAGACATATGACAACTCTCTGCGTCAGTTCGGCGCTCTGGCGTTGTGGGAAGCGGCCAAGCGGGGGGGGAAAATCAACCCGAAAATCTGGATGCATATCGAGAACGGCCTCTTTTCCACCCAGAACCCCGACGGGGGGTGGAACTATACCCCCCGCTCCCTCATCACCTCCGGCTCCATGACCACCGCCGGACTCGCCACGCTTTTTATCACCCAGGATTACCTGCACGCGGAGGAATCATTGGAAATCACCGACCACGTCGGCGAACACCAGGAGGCCATTGCCCGCGGCCTGAAGTGGCTGGATGAGAATTTCTCCCCAACCTTAAACCCCGGTATCTTGCATTCTTACTACTACTACATGTACGGAATCGAGCGGGTCGGCCTCGCCAGCGGGATCAAGTACTTCGGCGAAATAGACTGGTTTCGCGCCGGAGCAACGGAGCTTATCAATCGACTATGCCATTGGGATCCCAAGACCCGGAGCATGACGGTTCACAATGTAGTTGGCGGCAAAGGCAGATTACGCGTCAAAGTCCGTTATCTTGATTTCGGCCTGATGTTTCTCAGTCGGGGGCGGGTGCCGGTGGCGATGAACAAGCTTCGGGATCCAACCATGGCGTGGAACAACCGACCCCGCGATGTGGCGAATCTTGCCGCCAGGATAAGCCTCAATTCGGAAACGCCGGTCAACTGGCAGATCGTTGATATCCACGTCGAACCGGAGCAGTGGCTGGATGCGCCGCTGATCTATCTGGCTTCTGACAACGCCCTCTCGTGGCATGATGAAGACAGCCGCTCAGTCAGGTCCTATGTGCGCAAGATGCGCTCTTACGAAAAAAAGCGGGCGACGGGTGAGATCGAAGCCGACACCCCGCCTCCGGTCGTGCTGGATGCTCCGGTCGTGAGCAGGATGAAACGCTATCTCGATCTCGGGGGACTGTTGTTTGCGGTCAACGAAACAAAATCAAAAAGTTTCACCAATTCCATCGAGAAGCTCGGGCAGATCATGTATCCCCACTACGACTGGCGCAAGCTGCCTCGCGATCACTGGGCGTACACGATTCACGAGCGGGTCACTCGCCGACGCCCGATCTTGAAGGGACTTTCCAACGGGGTGCGTGAATTGATCATCCTCTCCCCCGGCGGTGACATGGCCCGGACATTTCAAGGACGCGATGCGACAAAGGATTCGCAGTTTCAAACGGCCTCGAACATCTACTTCTACGCCTCGGAGATGGACCGGCCGCGTCCCCGTCTCGATGTGCTGAACAGGCCGGATCCGTCAACGCAACAGACGCAGACGACCGCCACCCTCGTTCGTGCGATGTTCGAAGGCAACTGGAACCCG
This sequence comes from Planctomycetota bacterium, assembly GCA_022560875.1. Lineage (GTDB taxonomy): Bacteria > Planctomycetota > Phycisphaerae > Phycisphaerales > SM1A02 > JADFSH01. The sequence continues at coordinate 7,883 of JADFSH010000127.1, forward strand.
GAACCGCTGGCGGTCGAACTGTTCGCCTCGAAGTTTGCCGTGAAGCGAGGCGTGGGGGTGAATGTCGTACGGCACGCCCTGGCCGGAATTGACAAACTCTCCCCCGCTCCCGATCTGGTCATGGTCTGCGGCGTGGAGCGACATGAATTTTCGCCGGCTCAAACCACGGCGATCACAGAATATATCCAGGCGGGCGGCGTGATACTCTTTGAAACTCCGGGCGGGCGCGGGGAGTTCACGCTTTCCGCCGAAGAAATGATGACCGAAGCGTTCAACTTGCCGATTCAATCCGCGCTGCGCACGCGCATCATCACCGGCGAATCGCTTGAAGACGCCCCGGACCTCACGCGACTGGACTACCGGCCGTATTCCCTCCTCGAAGCCTTCGGCATGCGGGAGACCACCCCGCGCTTGCGCTGCATGATGGTGAATGGGGAGCCGCGCATTCTCTTCAGTCGCGAGGATATTTCCCAGGCCCTGCTCGATCAGGGGGTGTGGGGCGTGAGCGGATACCAACCGGAATCGGCGTTTCAGCTTCTTGGCAACATCGTGCAGTACGCCCGCAGCCTGGATTGAAAGTTGTTTCAATCCTGCTCGCTGCGCACACGGAGGTGTGCCGCGACCGCGCGAATCTCGCCGTAGGAAACCTGCTCATTGAGCTTGAGGTAGATCGGGCGCAGGGCCTCCATGCCCACCTCGTCGATCGCCACCGTCACCTTCGGGTAGGTGGCCTCATCAACCCACGCCGCGATGTCTCCCGGCTTGCGCTCCTCGATGAACTGCTCCAGATACCCCTCCACGGTGACCTCGGCTCTCCCCGTCGCTTCCATGACATCCCGGATGGATGCGCCTCTCGCAAACATGCCGAACGCCATTCCTCGTTGTGGGTTGGTTTTTTTCTGGGGTTTGGGCCGAACGATATCCGCCGGTCCAGCCCCGTCCCGCTCATCTGTACTCAAATCATGCTCGACGCAAAAATCAACGATCGCTTCGACGAACTGCTGCCCGAGGTCGGCAAGCTTCTTCTCCCCCACGCCATGCACGATCATCATGGAGTCGATCGACGCGGGACGGATGGTCGCCATCGAGCGCAGGGTCTTGTCGCCGAAGACGACGTAGGCCGGTACCGCCCGCTCCTGGGCGATGGCCCGACGCAGTTCACGCAGATGCTCGAACAGCCCCTTGTCCACGCCTTCCCAGGATTCCACCACGGGCTGGGTCTTCTGCGCCGGCCCAGTGCGGGGTTCGATGAGCTTGACTTCCCGCTCGCCCTTCATCACCGCGATCGATTGCTCGTTGAGCATCACCACCGGCCGATCCCCGCCACTGCGGGCGAGCAGGTTCTGATCGACAAGCTGATAGACAAGATTGGTCAGCACTTTTTCGGGAATCTCGCGCAGGAGGCCATACGTGCTCAAATCATCGTGCTTCCAGTCGCGCACCTGCTGGGTCGATGCCCCACGCAGAACCTGCACAAGATAGCCCACGCCGAAGCCCTGTTTCAATCGCGCGACGCAGGAGATGATCTTCCGGGTGATCATCGTCGCGTCCGGCATCGACTCGACCTCATCCAGACAGACATCGCACGCCCGGCACCCCCCGGAACCCCCCGGAAGTTCTGAATCAAGAGCCTTCCCGCTTTGCATAACTTCCGGAGGTTCCGGAGGCTGGTATTCCTGCCCGAAATATCTTGTCAACGCCTGATGACGGCATTCAAGCGTCGTGCACAGGCCGTTGATGTGCTTGAGCAGTTCCCGCTGCGGAGCCAAGGACTCTTCCGGGTTTCCTGATTCCGCAGCGCTGAGTTCGATCAGTCGCTGCCATCGCATCACATCCGCGGCGGAATACAACAACACGCATTCAGCCTCCAGCCCATCACGCCCGGCCCGGCCGGTCTCCTGCTGGTAATGCTCGATCGACTTGGGCATTGCCGCGTGGATGACGCAACGGACATCGCTGCGGTCGATCCCCATGCCGAAGGCGACCGTAGCCACGACCACATCCAGCCGCTCCTCGGAAAACGCCTCCTGGGTTTTCCGTCGCACTTCAGAGGTCAGGCCCGCATGGTAATGCGCGGCGTCGATGCCATTGGCCTTGAGTACCGAGGAGACGGTTTCGGTGTCCTTACGGGTCAGGCAGTAGACGATGACCGCTTCCCGGGGGTGGCGTCGGATGATTTCAATGATCTGGGTATGCAGATCGACACGGGGCAG
>JADFSH010000128.1 GCA_022560875.1 Planctomycetota bacterium
GTGTCGAGAATCTGCTCCCGGGCCTCGCGGTCAGGCACGGCATGAGTGATCTGAAGCAGACGGTCGGCCAGCGTGGACTTGCCGTGGTCGATATGGGCGATGATGGAGAAGTTGCGGACGTGCATGGGGAGTGGAGGGGGTTTGTCTCACGCCGGACCTGAGAGGCCTTGCTCGAAGGTTCGGGTTTCTTTGTGGGTGTTCAGTTTACGGTCTTCAGTACGATTCCTCATGGCTCACATTTTCGCGGGCATTGTAGCCATAGGATCGGATCGGTCGTCCGGGGGTTATTTCTGGGCGGAATGTTCTTCAGGGTTGGATTCGGGCAGGGGCTTTCGCTCTGTGCCGAATTCTGGGCAGCGATCAGTTACATCATCCAAGCCCTTGAGCCAGTAGCCGCATCAAGGCAGATGTCGTATCCGGACTGGCGAAGTATTTCGTATATCCTACGGGCGCTAATCGGGCCGAAGATCAGACAATGTGAAACATAACCGCCTCCATCAAAAAAATAGATCGTGAACAATTTTAAAGGTGCTCAAAATTGGACTTGGGGCATTCACATTGTCCATCAACCAGTCCAGGAGCTAAAACCAGCCCGTTACGATAATCAGCCAAATAAAGAGACGCAGAAGACCGTCTTTGCCAACGATCAGATGCCTGTTAGAACGCGCTTTCTTGCGGATACTCTTGCTAAAGTCTCTCGAAAGCTTCAACTCAGGGGGAATGTAATCATTTAGCAGTCACCGCCAATTCATTTCTGCACCTCCGGCACCCACGCCGTGGTGCGGCCACCGTGCTGTTCGTGGATGATCTTCTCGCCCTTGGCCGTCTTCGCCTCGGATTTTTTCCCCCAGCGGGAATGAAACAACCAACTCTTCGGAAACTTCGACTTGTCGGCATCGACGCTCACTGCCTTCTCGATGATCGACTTCATCTTCGCGCGGATGCGTTTCGCCTCGGCTTCCGTAAGCTCACACGCCTTTCTGCCGGGGGCGATCCTGGCCTGATAGAGAATCTCATCCGCGATCCAGTTGCCCACCCCGGCGGAGAAACTCTGATCCAGCAGCAGGGCTTTGATGGGGATGGTGCGCCGGAGCATCTTCTCGACAAAGACCTTTGGCGTCGGTAGGTTTAGCAGGGGATCAAACCCCAGCTTGCTGATAGGCTTCTCGTTTTCCGGTTCATCACGCAGGACGATCCGCCCCAGCCGCCTTTTGTTGGTCATCACCAGTTCGCCGCCATCGTCAAACGTGAAATGAATCTTGGTAAACCGCGGCGGCCAGTCCTCATCCTTCGTGTCCCTGGGACTCGAAGCGAGCTTGAGGGCTTTGCTTCCTGGCCCCGGGACTAAAAACGCTCCCGTCATGCCGAAGTGAAACAGCGGGTGGGGCGGTTTATCCAGTTCAAACCAGAGCTGCTTGCCCCAACGCTTCACTTCAATCACTTTCCGACCCCTCAGAACACCCTTCATCTTCCGGGGGCTGACGCCATTGAAGACGAGGTCATCCTTGTCACACCAGACGTTCTCGATACGCCTCCCACGGGCAATCCTTGCCGCGAGTTTGCGACCGTATTCGACTTCTGGTAGTTCCGGCATACGCCCCCTCTGACAGTCTTGTCTTATTCAAAGCGCTTCGCAGTGGCATTGTATTCATAGTCGCCCCGGGGTGAAGCGAGCACCAGACCGGTTTCTCCCGTGACAAGTTGAAACTCGAACGTCCCCAACCCCAGCACATCAGGGTGAAGCTGAAGTGTGTTGTCCGACAGTTGCCATCGCCCTTTGTGCCCGGCCAAGCCAGCTAAGCCGACGCCGGTCACCGATTCGGGCGAATAAGTATAACGCAGATCGCCCTTCAGGTGGATTTCGCCCTGAGGGCCGTACCACATGCCGATCAGCCCGTCTTCTGTTACCGCGGGGGCACCCTCGATGGCGAACATCGGTTTGAGTTTCGGGATGACCAGGGTCAATTCGCCATCGGTCCTGGTGATACGCACCCGTACCCGTTCGCGCGGGAGCAGGCTATACGGCTCCAGCCACATGACGGCATAGCTCTGTTTCGACCAGCGTCCGTGCTCTTGGGGGGTGTGATATTGATTGAGCGAGTTAAAAAGCGCGAAGCTGGCGTCTTCATTGAGCCGCAGTAGTTCGCTGCCATTGGTCCACCATTGGCTGATCTCAAAGGCCTCGGTCGGATCATGATCCAGGAGATCGCCGGGAGGCGGGGGATACATGTAGGCGGCCTCCTCTTCGGGAGTCATCTCACAACCCACGAGCAACCAGAGAAACACCAGGGCACAAGGAGCGAATTTCATCGGGAACTCCAGATAACTGGTTCAGGGCGCAGGATAATTGTTACCCCAGTCCGTTGTCAAAGCAACATAAACCCAGTCAGATTCACGATTTAGGCATTTCGTCTTGAGTCGGGAGCATACAGGTCATGACGGCGAATGTAGTCAATCACCCTCTTATCGAGCGTTCCAATGAGATCCTGGTTCGTCGTGATCTTGTCGCGAACATCTGTCGCGCTGACTTCCAGATACGGCAAGTCAGCAAGATGAGCGATCCAGAATTCAGCCATCGTGGCATCGAAACGCTGGTGAATTTCCTCGATGAGCTTTTCGCGGGGCCAGGGCGGGCGGGGCATAACCGCCGGCTCAGCGAGCTTGAGTATCCGTTGCCAGTCCTTCCACTGGGTAAACGTCAGCAGGTGGTCCGCCCCGATGAGCAGGTGGAGATTCAAATCCTCGCCATAACGCTGACGTAACACTACGAGCGTATCCACGGTGTAGCTCGGCCCTTCGCGATCGAGTTCGAGGGTGTCAATCTCGGCGTGCGGGATGGCATCGACGACAAGGTGAAGCATCGCCAGGCGATGCGATACGGGCGTGGGCGGCGTATCAGACTTCAGTGGATTCAGAGCTGCCGGGACATAGATGATTTTCCCGCAGCCAAGCGAATCCGCGACGACGGGGGGGAGCTTAGCATGGGCGAGGTGGGGCGGATCGAACGTGCCGCCGAAGATGAGGATGCGCTGAGGATCGCTGGTCACGTTACCAGTTTAGCTGGAGAGTTGATGTGACGTGCCTAATCATCGAGAACCATGACCTTGAGGATCCAAAGCAGTGCCGGGATGCCTCCCCAGAGACTAAAAAACAATTTCTGATAGGGAGTCAGCGGATGGATTTGATGAACAATCGTAACGCCGCCGATGATTACCCCGATGGCCAAAAACAAGGGCATGAACAAGAGCACGTTCCCGGCAAATCCGGCATGATCGGCTAGCCTGGTGGAAAAACCGAAACCCATGGCGATTCCAAGCAAGGGAAGGATTATGGCGTTGAAACGACCAAAATTGCTCATGTAGGTCATCATCACCCAGATGATCACCACCCACAAGGGCAGAATGACCAGCGAGCGCAGGATCAATGAGACGACAGTGTTGCGCAAACCGATCTGGAAGGTCCAGTCCCCCGGACGTTTTTCTCCCCGGAGTTCATACATCTCAAACTCATAGCCGCATTCGGGGCAGATGCGCCGGCCCGCCTCCACAGTGGCGATGAGGTCGTACTTGCACTCCGGACAGAGCGGGTGTCTTTTTACGCGGAATTTTCCCTCGGGCCTTCGCATAATTTAAGAAGTATAGGGTGCGAAGCAAGCCTGATATGTCCTGAGGTTGATCGCGCAAGACATGACAGTTCGTTGAGATTAGATGCTGGCCGGGATTGCCAGGTTGTCGATCAGCCGCACATTGCCCAACCGGGCCGCGATGAGGGCGCGGGTCGGTTTCTCAAGAGTCTCCACCGCCATCAGCGTTTCCGCATCCCGCACCACGGCGTAATCAATCTCCAGATCATGGTCATCAAGAATTCGGCGCATAGCCGCTTCCGCTGCCGGGGGGCTTGATGATTCACTTGCTTGCTGCAAAGCCTTCGACAAGCCGGTCGCCCGGCTCCGCTGCTCCGTATCGAGATTCACGTTGCGACTGCTCAACGCCAGGCCGTCCGACTCTCTGACGGTCTCGTGGGAAATGATTTCAAGCCCGTCCCAACGCTCACCCTCATGCTCGACCATCGCTCTGATCACCAGCAGTTGCTGGTAGTCCTTCTCGCCAAACACCGCGCAGCGCGGTTTCAGCAGATCAAAAAGCCGGGCCACAACCTGGCATACGCCTTCAAAATGACCGGGCCGACTGGATTCCTCCAGACCCGGCTCCCGCGCAACCTTGGGGAGGGGGGGGATGGGTATTTGAGTATCCGGGGGGTACATAGCTTTCACGCTCGGGGCAAAGATAACTTCCGCACCGGCGGCTTGTGCTTTCTCGTAGTCCTCTTCAAAGTTCCGGGAGTAACGCTCGAAATCCTCGCCGGGGGCGAACTGAGTCGGGTTGACAAAGATGCTCACCACGATCGGACGATGAGGGGTCCGGACTGCGCGGCGGATCAACGCGAAGTGCCCCTCGTGCAACGCCCCCATGGTGGGAATGAACGCTCCGTCGTAAGCGGGAGGCAACTCAGTAAGTTCTCGGATGATGCGCATGGGCGAGTTTGGCGAGCGAAAAGAAGGCTGGCGATTCATTCATCAAGACTGACGCAGGCGGCGTGAGGAATGCGTATGATAGAGTCTGTAAGAGACGTTGTTATGTCCGGGGCAACTGAGTGGCCGGGGATGATACTCGGTGGAGGTTTCGGCGCATGTTCAGGGATCGTGAGGATGCCGGTCAACAACTTGCCGAGCGGTTGTTGCATCTGAGAGATGTCAATCCGCTCATCTTTGGCCTGCCTCGGGGTGGGGTCGTGATCGCGGCACAAGTTGCCGCGACGCTATGCGCTCCGCTGGACGTATTGGTTGTGCGCAAACTCAGGGCGCCGGGAAGACCCGAACTTGCCCTGGGCGCGATCACAGTCGGTGACGATCCTCACCTGACCCTCAATCAGGATCTCATCGATCTGATCTCAGTCAGCGATGAATATCTCCAGATGGAGATGGACACCCAACGAGAGGAGGTCAAACGACGCAACGACAGGTATCGGCAGGGGCGGCCTGCCATGAGTGTCGAGGGTCGCACGACGATCATCATCGACGATGGCATCGCAACCGGGGCAACGGTGCTGGCGGGGATCATGGGATTAAAGGATCGGAAACCCGGGAGACTTGTCCTCGCGGTCCCCGTGGCCGCTTCGGATTCATTGGAGAAACTGTCCCAATACGTGGATGAGGTCGTATGTCTCCACGCCCCGGACGATTTCATGTCGGTGGGCGTGTTCTACAGTGATTTTCATCAGACGACGGACGATCAGGTGATGGAGTTACTGGAGCGAAGCCAGCCCGCTGAGAAGAAGTAACCGTGGAGGCGCGGCGGAAAACTCTTCCTCCATGTCACCATAGCTATCTCTTATTCCTGGAACCGCGTCACAATCACCGTATCGTTCTGCCCGCCGAAGCCGAAGGAGTTGGAGAGGCAGGTCTCGACCTTTATCTGTCGCGATTCGTTCGGCACGTAATCAAGGTCGAGGTCGGGATCGGGGTGATGGAGATTGAGGGTGGGTGGGATCATTTGATTTCGGATTGCCATCACGCAGGTGATCATTTCCACCGCGCCCGCGGCGGCAATGAGATGGCCCATCATCGACTTGATCGAGCTGATGGGAATCCTGGAAGCATTCTCGCCGAAGACTTTTTTTACCGCCCGGGTCTCGATGGCGTCGTTTTCCTTGGTTCCCGTGCCGTGGGCTGAGATATAGTGGATGAGGGGCAGCCCGTCGTCATCAAGGGCGTGAGGGTCGATACCCGCCTGATCCAGAGCCTGGGCGATGGCCCCGCCCGGTCCTTCACCTTCGGGGTGCATGTCGGTGATGCGATACGCGTCTGCGCTGGAGCCGTAGCCGATGATCTCGGCCAGAGGCTGCGCCCCCCGTTGCTGGGCATGATCGAGAGTTTCGAGGATCACGATGCCCGAACCTTCCCCCATGACGAAGCCGTCCCGCGTGCGATCGAAGGGGCGCGCAGCGGATTTGTAATCATCATTACGCGTGGAGAGGGCGGTGAGACGACTGAAGCCGGTCACCCCAAGTACATGGAGCATGGTGTGCGTGCCGCCCGAGACCATCACGTCCGCATCGCCTCGCTTGAGCATGCTGGTCGCCTCGCCGATGGCCTGGGTGCTGGCGGCGCAGGCGGTGAGGCAGTTATACACCGGGCCTCGCAGGCCGTACTCGCGTGCGATATGCGCTGCAGGCATGTTCGGTTCCTGTTCGATCTCGAGCCACGGATCCATATATTCGTGCGCGGCTTCAATCCACTTGACCGCATCCACTGCTCCGGCGGTTTCATCCCAGCTTGCAAGATTGGTTTTTGAATACCGGTCGATGTCGAGCACGCCTTCCCCCGCCCCGAGATAGATCCCGACTCGACGCCGATCGAGATCGCCGTAAGCGCTGAGGCATGACTGGTCCCACGCCTGTCGGGCCGCCCCGAGCGCGAAACGTGTGTGATCGCCCGCGGTGGCATGGACGCTTGGCTCATTGACGTACTGGTTGTAGTCGTAGTCGCGCACCTGGGCCGCGAAGTTGGTGGGAAACGACTCGGCCTGAAAACGGTCGATCCGGGCGATGCCCGATTCTCCGTTGGTGAGCCGGCTCCAGACCGTCTCCAGATCATGGCCCAGGGGCGTGACCCACCCCATGCCGGTAATGACGATGCGCTTCTGGTCGCTCATGAATCCATCCTGGAGAGTATCGCCGCGGTGTTCTGTCCCCCCTGGCTGGTGGAGGTGACGAGGATGTGATGCAGTTTCGCCTCGCGCGGGGCGCAGGCGTTGGCGTCGAGCCGATCGGCATTCTCGGTGTTGATACGCGCGGGAAGGGTCTGCTCGGTGAGGCATTTCACCGCGACGCAAAAACTGATCGCGCCGTTGCCCGCATTGCAGTTTCCCACGTTGGGGATGGTGGTGATCAGCGGAATCGAGGATGCGCGATCATCGAATATATTTCTGATCGCGTTCGCTTCAGCATTATCCACGGATGGAATGCCCGAGCCAAAGGGCACGATGGCGTCGATGTCGTCAACCTTCAGACCAGATTGCGTGAGTGCGGCGGCAATCGCATCGGAGATGGATTCACCGTCATCGGTGGAAGCGATACCCACCGTGTCCTCACAGAATGATTGCGTTGCGGCAAAGCCAGAAATCTTCGCCTGGATTCTCGCTCCGCGCGATCGGGCGGTGTCTTCGGCTTCGAGGACAAGGAGGCCGCCTCCTTCGCCCAGCACCGTGCCGCCCGCTTCGGGGTCGAAGGGACGCACCACGCGGGCGGGATCGTCGCCATCAGATGTCTTGGCAAGACGTTTCGTACACTGCTGGCGGTAATACGCCATGGGATTGAGCTTGTATTCCGTACCACCGGAAAGGCATGCGTCAGCCCCGCCCCGCTCGATGACCCGCATCGACTCGCCCAGGGACAGCCCGCAGCTTGCCTCGCAGCAGGTGATGGTGTTGCTGGGGCCTCGACAATCATGCACGATCGTCACATGGCAGGCGAGCATGTTGGGCAGATATTTCAGCAGCCAGAGGGGAGTGAGGTTTTTCATGCCGGTTGTGCCCCATTTGTTCAGATCGAACTCGCCGGAACCGTTGCGGCTGGTGAAAAGGGCCTCAGTCAGTTCATCAACATCCGCGGAGATGAGCCCGGCTCCGATCTGGCATCCGAAGCGACTGGGATCAATCGTGGGAGGGGCGTCCGAATCAATGCCCCGGGTGATGATCCCGGCGTCGTCGATGGCCGCCTTTGCCGCCCCCACCGCAAGTTCGATATCGCGACACATGACCTTGATGGCCTTGCGATGGCTCCTGGGGACGATTTTCTTGACGCTGTAGAGGTCGTCCGACAATTCCGCGGCAACCTTGCACTCGAAACCGCCCGGATCGAAACGCTGAATGGGCCCGATGGCGGACTTGCCCTCGAGGAGGGCATTCCAGAGGGGATCGATCCCCAGCCCGAAGGCATTGATCGGCCCCAGACCGGTGATGACGACGCTTCGCTGCATGGCCGATAGTTTAGTCGAGTCGATGGAATGGGTCTTGGGGTTGGGTCTAGAGACTTGGGGCTTGGTTTTTGCCTTTACTCAATCAATTTTTGCAAGATTGCCGAAAGGTTGTACGCTGTTTGTTTGTATTTATCTGTTCGGGAGACGAGGGATGGCGGCAGGCTCGAAAATAGAGTGGACGCAGGCGACTTGGAACCCGATCACGGGCTGCACGCGGGTGAGCGAGGGTTGTCGCCATTGCTACGCCGAACGGCTCACGGCGACGCGTCTCGCCCACCTGGACAAGTACAAGGGGCTGGCCCGAATGAACGGGAAGGGGGAGGCCCGCTGGACGGGAAAACTCAGGTTTCATCCAGATGTGCTGGAGCAGCCGTACCGGTGGCGCAAGCCGCGGCTGGTCTTCGTGAATTCGATGAGCGACATGTTCCACGAGGATTTGTCCCTCGACATCATTCTCAAGGTCTTCAAGGTGATGAACGAGTGTCCGCAGCACACGTTTCAGATACTGACCAAGCGACCGGCGATCGCGGCGAAATTCTCTCCTGCCCTGAACTGGACGCCGAACATCTGGATGGGCACGAGCGTGGAGAACATGCTGGTGTCGCATCGGATCAGGGACCTGAAGCAGACGAAGGCGAAGGTACGGTTCCTTTCGCTGGAGCCGCTACTTGGGCCGATGCCGAAACTGCCGTTGTCGGGAATCCACTGGGTGATCGTCGGCGGCGAGAGCGGACCGGGAGCGCGGCCGATGGAAGCGGATTGGGTCAAGCCGATTCGCGACCGATGCGTGTCCCAGAACGTGCCGTTTTTCTTTAAGCAGTGGGGTGGGGTGCAGAAGAAAAAATTTGGTCGTCGATTGGATAATCGAACATGGGATGAATTCCCATGTTTAAAATCTTCAAACGGGAAAAAGGAAAATGTCGCATAAAGCTGGGAAAGAATTTTTTAAATACAAAAGAGAATGGTCAAAACGTAAGGATCGTATTTTAGGATCATATCTAACCGCGTATCTGCTTAAGATCGCAACGCAGAAAAAGCCAGTTTTGATTGTTGATGGGTTTGCGGGACCGGGTGTCTTTAGGGATGGTGATCCGGGGTCTCCATTAATTGTGTGTCAAGTTATCGAGGCTGCTGTCAACAAATTGAGTGTAGATGTTTCAGCAATATTTATCGAGCCGGATGATGAATTGAATCTAATGCTAGAAAGAACAGTGCGGCAATATCAATTTGCGTCAGTACGGAAAGGATTATTTTCTGATTTCATAGACGAGATTGAAAAGGGCGCTATCGACCACAATGTCTTCTTGTACATTGATCCTTTTACTGTCGAGGGCTTGGTATGGGATGAAATTGATAGGATTTGTAGGCATTTAAATGTGCAGGGGATTAGTGTTGAGCTATTGATGAATTTTAATGCCGCTAGCTTTGTGCGGCGTGGGCTTGCTGCATTGCAAAGAACGGTTCCAGAAATAGATGAATCACTCGAAGATACAGAACAGGACCGCTTTGAATTAGTCGATCCTCCAGACTTGGCAAAATTGAATAGGGTAGTTGGAGGCGAGTGGTGGCAAGATATGCTACTGGAAGAAGCCGAATTCAGCCTGAAAGTCGATAACGTGTCAGAAAATTTGTGCTTAAAGCTAAAAAACAGATTTAGCGAAGTGTGCATGCATGCGATGGTTGCCAAACCTTCTCATACAATACCAAAATATTACCTGATCTTTGCATCCAGGCACCCGCATGCACTTCGATTGATGAATGATGAAATGTTAAGAAGTCATCAGGTGTTGGCAGAAATGGCAAAGCCAAAATATCCAACCCTGTTTGAGATGCGATCGGAAACACTCGTTCCAAATCTCGATCGTCTTCCTGATTCCATTTGTGCTCAGTTGCCTATGCCAAAGAAGCGAGGGGATTTAATAATAGATGTGATTAGAACGGAATTTGGCATATATGTGTCCAAAGACATTCGTAAAGCTATTGAGAATATGCTCAAGAGTGGCGTATTGAAGTCGCAAACAGG
>JADFSH010000021.1 GCA_022560875.1 Planctomycetota bacterium
ACCCATGATCCTCGGTTCTGTGGATACACCGCATTTAGCTCAGGGCATCGCCGTATTGGGTAATTTGGCCTATTTAGTAGACGGGATTTCGGGCCTCCATATGATTGATCGGATGATCGATTTGCAATCTTGCATTCTTGGTGCGTGCTGCATCGATGGTATTTGCCTGGACCTGACGACCGAATCCAATTGCCTCTCCTTGGGTGGCACGTTCTTCGGCGTTGGTTCCACCTGCGCACAAAGCCCCGCCTGTCGGCCCGCCTGCCCTGGTGACATCAGTGGCGAGGGAATTGTCAACGTCACCGACCTCCTCGCCCTCCTCGCGGCGTGGGGTGCGTGTCCGTAACACAAGCCGGTTCGTCAGTATGCCCGGAACAAGTCCCGAGAGGGTCAATTTTTTGGGGGTGATGGATTAATCATGGTCACAGGGGTACCGATGTGACACTTCCACCTCATCTCCGGGCTCTCGGGTGACGGCGACAGCAACTTATATTGCGGTCTGATCACCGGGCGGGATACGCGGCCGATGGTCCGCAAGGGGCGACGACGGGCTGTGATTATGCACATGGACCGTCGGACGATCCCATACGCCCGCCCTGCCGCTCTGTTTTCCGGCGACATGCCGAAGGTGAGCGTGCAGGGCGGTTGGTACGACGACTAGCCAACGCAAGCTTAAATCACTACCATGCTCGCGATAATCTCAAGGAGGTCCACCGATGCCGATCAATGCCGCCGACACCGCGTTCATGATCATGGCCACCGCCCTCGTGTTGATCATGACTCCGGGCCTCGCCTTCTTCTATGGCGGCCTGGTCGGACGTAAAAACGTGTTGACCATCATGATGCAGAGTTTCATCTCTCTTGGTGTTTCAACCGTGCTTTGGGTGACGGTCGGCTTCTCGCTCTGCTTCGGAAGCGACATCGGCGGCATCATCGGGAACCCAGCCGATTTCTTCTTGTTGATGGGCATAGCCCCCGGAGACGTCTACCCAGGGCTGGGGATTCCCGTCTACTTGTTTGCCGCCTATCAGTTGATGTTCGCCGTCATCACTCCCGCGTTGATCACCGGCGCATTCGCTGACCGCATGACGTTCAAGGCCTATCTCGCGTTCCTGGTGGGCTGGCAACTGGTGGTCTACTACCCGTTTGTTCACATGGTGTGGGGCGGCGGCTGGCTGGCGGAAAACATTGGGGTACTGGACTTTGCCGGCGGCATTGTGGTCCACGCGCTGGCCGGCATGGCTGCCCTTGCCACCGTGTTCTTCCTCGGCTCGAGGCGTGCCTCCGAGCCGGAACCCCACAATATCCCGTTCGTTGCCCTTGGCACAGCCCTGCTCTGGTTCGGCTGGTTCGGCTTCAATGCCGGAAGCGCGCTGGCGGTGAACGAGATCAGCGCGTTGGCGTTCATCAACACGCAGATTGGCGCTGCGTTTGCCGGTGTGACCTGGATGATCCTCGATTGGAAGCTCCAGAAAAAGCCGACCCTGGTCGGGTTCTGCGTCGGTGCGGTTGCCGGTCTGGCTACCATCACCCCGGCCGCCGGCTTCGTGGCCCCCCAGGGCGCAATGGTGATCGGGATCCTCGCCGGCAGCATTCCCTATGCGGCCATCAGGTTCCGCCAACAGAAGAACTGGGACGATGCGCTCGACGTGTGGGGCGTCCATGGCGTCGGTGGTATCGTGGGAATCCTTGCCCTCGGCCTTCTGGCCACCACGAAAATGAATCCGGATGGGGCAGATGGCCTGTTCTACGGAAATACCTCCTTCTTCGTAACGGAACTGGTGGGCGTGCTGGTCGCCATCGTCTGGGCCTTCATCGTCACCTACGCCCTGCTGTGGGCAATCAACAAGGTCACACCCGTACGCGTGTCGGACGAAACCGAACAGGCGGGCCTCGACAACGCTCTCCACGGAGAGACGGCCTATGTCAGCGCCGACTGAGTACGTTCTGGCGGACGTCTGCGCCAGCCCACTGACCGGTTCGCCGAACGACGTTCTTGCCTTGGACGAAGTTTCGCCATGGGCAGGTCAGGGGAAATGGCTCCAGCCCTCGATTGTGGTGAGCCGATGGCATGTAATGCTCCGTGTTCCCAGGCGGGAACACAAAAAACAATTTAACAAGACGAACGGAAACCCATGCAGAAACTCTCCTCCATAGTGGCGATGATCACATTCGGTGTGGGTGTGAACTCCATGCCGGCCATCGCAAACGACGTCGATAACCCGCCCGAGCCCGTGAATCAGGGACGCCTGTCGTTTTCACTCGGCACCGACATTACCAGCCAGTACTTCTTTCGCGGCTATCTCCAGGAGGATCAGGGATTCATCTTCCAGCCTTGGGCAGAGTTGGGAGTGTCGATCGTTGACCGGATGGATAATTCGCCTGGCGTGTCGCTGGTTTTCGGAAGCTGGAGCAGTCTCCATTCCGAGAAAACCGGGGCCACCGAGCCGAATCTGCGAGCGTGGTACGAAACGGACATCTACGGCGGGATCACCCTGGAGTGGGATGGGTTCTCGCTCGGCGCGTCCTACACGGTCTACACGTATCCGAACAGTAGCTTCAATACCGTGCAGGAAATCGGCGTGACCGCCGGATTCTCACTGCCTGAGGACACCATGTTCCAGAAGGTGCTCGGTGACATTTCGATTGGCCTGCACTTTGAGGTGGACAACTCGAACGTGAACACGGACGAGGCAATCTACATGGAACTCGGATTCGGTCCGAGCTTCGACATCTTCGACGGCAAGGCGACGCTGTCGATTCCGGTGACGCTCGGTTTCAGCCTTGATGATTACTACCTCGACGCCAGTGGCGATGACGACTTCTTCGGTTTCGGCAGTGTCGGCGCCGACATGTCGATTCCGCTCGGGTCCGGCGACTACGGCGAGTGGACGATGAACGTCGGTGGGAACGTGCTGTTTCTCAGCTCCGCCGCGGAGACGGCCAATGGCGGTGATGATGTTGAGGCCATTGGTTACATCGGTCTGTCGGTTTCCTACTAGATCGTTTCAGGTTCTCGTAATCGAATCAGTTTCTGGGGGCGGTATCTGTGATCTGGGCGAGACTTGTCCATGGATGTGGACAACCGCGGGGTCGTCAATGTGACCGACCTGCTGGCACTGCTTGCCGCGTGGGGTTCCTGCCTGCCCCCTCCTGCCCGCCCGACATCAACGGTGATGGCAGTGGTCAACGTCACCGACCTCCTCGCCCGCGTGGGGTGCGTGTCCGTAGCGTTAACGGTCCGCACCTCTGCTTGCGGGGATACTGTCGGACCTTCAGGCATCGGCTTTGTTGTACGGATTGTCATCGATAGTGAAGACAAACCGGGGCCCTACCCGCCGTAATTGCAAGATTTCATGGATTTTCTGAATGATCTCCGTGCAGTCTCGAATTGTTCTAAATATCATGGATTTAGACGGATCCGCAACCGTACCGCGTCTGGATTTGTATTGACTGGCCTCTTGTGGTTCGTTTGCAGAATGTCCGATCGACGGTCGAGTGCAATCGCGATGACCAAGCGAAGCCTGGGCATCCTGAATCGGAGTTCGCTGACCCTGATGGCGGTGCTGTCTTGCATCGCCTTTTTGTCCACCAATGGCTGCGAGCACGATCCGCCTAGCGAGCAGACGCAACCAGATGTCACATCGCAGGCGGCGGATCACGAGCACCAGCATTCAATAGCGGATAGCAATATTGCCAAGTCTGATGAACCGATACCCAATCAGGCGGATGCAGTCACCCCGCCCCCGGAAGTAGCCACACCTCCGGATATGGCGTTTGCGGAGTTGCAGGACTTCGGTATATCCACTGATGCCAACTGCGTTTGTCAAGAGGCCCGGGTCCACAACGGCTGGTGCGATAGTTGCGGTCGGGGCTTCGTGGCGGGTTTGACGATCGAGTCCGAGAAGCTCTTCGAGGCGCTGGACGCCCACGGCCATATCATCGATCTGAATCTGGTTACCTGCGATTCGTGTCTTCAGGCGATACGCCGGGACGGATTCTGTCCCGTGCACCGCTGGCGCTTCGCGGACGGCAAAATGTACGTTTCGGAGATGACCTGGTCCCTGGCCAGAGGCACAATCGACGAGCCCGACCAATTGACCTGTTCGCAGTGCCGGGCCAACTGCGAGCACCGCGGGTGGTGCGAGCGTTGCGGTGTGGGGCACGTGGGGGCAGTCCGGTTCGCCTCCCGAGAGGACTACGACCGGGCGGCCCAACAGCAGGATCGCCTCGGGTTGGCCCTGGTAACTCTGAAACGCTGTGAGGAATGCTCCATGAGGACGTTTTACGGAGGGATCTGCGGGACTTGCGGCACCGATTCCAACACGCTTCCCGGATACAGTGATCCTGAAGAAACGACGATGACAAAGAATTAAGTTATTGATACAATTGCGCTAAGTCAGCGCGAAATTAGGAGGTCAGGCGATGAAACGAACACATGTAATGACGAGTGCAGCAGTAGCTAGTATTCTGCTCATATCGCTCTCGGCGCAGGGTGGAGGCCATACCTGGGTATTCAACGAGTTATTTAGCAATCCAGACGGAACCATAATGTTCATCGAACTGCGGGAGGGGACTGGCTTCATGTGCCAGGAGAAAAATTTAGCCGGCTTTATCGTCCAGAATGCTGTGCCGCTCAATCAATACACCTTCCCGACAAGCCTAAACTGCCCCGTGGCCACATGCTGCACCGCCAACAAGTTTGTCTTGTTGGCCACTTCGGGATTCGCCGCCCTCCCCGGCGCTCCGACCCCGGACTACATCATACCGGACGGATTCTTAAACCTCGCCGGTAGCACGCTGCACTACAGCATTTATGCTCAGATGATCTACGGTGCCGTGCCAATTGATGGGGTCAGTTCCCTGTCGTCTCTCGGGGCCGTCACCGTCAACTCGCCCACGAATTTCAACGGGGACACGGCCAACGTGATCGCACGTTGCAAGGTCGCGGATTTCAACCAATCCGGTAGCGTGAACGTCACTGACCTTCTCCAATTGCTCGCGTCATGGGGACCGTGTCCGCCGCCGTGTGCAGCGGACACCGATTTCAACGGTATTATCAATGTCACAGACTTACTCACGCTGCTGGCCGACTGGGGAGACTGCCCCCCGTAAGGGCCCCGAACCCCAGAGCGACCGACACCCGGGTGCAGTGGACGTGGCGTCCGCATGTATGTTCTTTTGCTGGGCCGGTCGCACGCTTGACGAATCCCCTCGGGGTGGACACTGCTTGATGCCAAGGGCGTCTCCGCCGACGGCACCGTCAAGGTCACTGACCTGATCGTCTTCCTCGCAGCATGGGAGCGTGTCAGTGAAACGGCATATCTGAATCTGAACGCTGAGGGTTATGATGGATTGGGCAAGTCTGCCTTGAAATGTTGCCGCAATGATTTCCAATAAGGAGCCGAGGGGCCGTATTGCTATCGGTCCGCAGGCATTTCGTCACAGCCGGCAAGTGAGGTGAACCATGTATCACGCCATCATTCCCAGCGTCGCCCTGTCCGTCCTTGTCCTATCCGCTACCGCCGTGGGACAGTCCACCAGGCCCGAGGACTCGCCTGCCAATCAGGACGCAGTACCAGCGATTCCCGTCGATGCCATGGACAAGGCTCGCGCTTTGCAAGCCGAAGATCGCTGGATTGAGGCATCGGATCTCTACCTGCAGATCACCGAGGCCCAGCCCGCGAACGGAGCGGCGTGGTTCAGTCTTGGCTACTGCCTCCATATGGCCGGCGAACTGGATCTGGCGATCAACGCCCATCGCAAGGCCGCAACGTTCGAGCAGTACACCGGAATCGCGTTGTATAACCTCGGATGCGCTTTTGCCCTTCTCGGAGAGGTCGATGATGCCTTCGAGGCCCTTCACGCCGCTCATGAGGCAGGATTCAACGTACGGGGAAACCTGGACACTGATCCTGACCTCAAAAGCCTTCGAGATGATGAGCGATTCGATCTGCTCCGAAAACAGACCGCCGCTGACGGGCCCGCCGCAACATTCGAGCAGGGCAAGCAGTCTGTGCTGGCCATTCTCCGGCAGGCCCGTCAGTACCTCGCCCAGAACGGCCCGGCCCTGATGGAGCAGGCCAAGGCGATGGCCCAGCAGGCGGCCGGCCTCGCCCAGCAGAAATACCATGAACTCCAGGAGATGGCCGAGGACGATGACCAGATTGCCGAACTCCGGGCACGTCTTCAAGAAACGTTTGCCCGGGCTCACGAGGCCTTTCTCCAGTGGCGGCAAAGTGTGGAACGGGAGGAATCACCGAACCAGACGCAATCCGGGGGCGGGGTGGAAGCCGTCGATTCCGAGGCGATGATGGCCGAGGCCGACCAGCATTTTCAGAGGGGGGCATGGAGAGAAGCAGCTGCGGCGTATCGAGCGGTCGTGGATGTCGATCCGGAGAATGGCCGCGCCTGGTTCGCCCTTGGCTATTCGCTGCACGCCGAAGGCCAGTTGGATGAGGCAATTGCCGCCCATCGGCGGACCACGGAGTTTGCGCAATTCAAGGGAATCGGTCTCTACAACCTGGCCTGCGCGCTTTCATTGAAGGGCGATGTCGATGATGCGTTCGAGGCATTGGCCCGGTGTCGGGAGGCGGGGTTTGATCGCCTGTCGGGCATGGTTGATGATTCGGACTTTGACAACATCAGAGATGATGAGCGATACGCCGAGTTCGTCGCCTCCCTCGATCACGATGATAGCGTGTAGTTTCAAGCTCTGAAAAGTACATGTGAACCGGATACTCCCTGGTACGTTTTCTGTCGAAAACCCACTGGCAATACACCCAGTTTACCTGACCTGCATACTCGTGTGAGTCGCTGGTTTCGCCCTGCCATACGCGCGGCGTGATGCCTAATTCACGCACAACATCAGCCGTTATTGCGCGCACAACCGCCTCAAAGTCTCACTAAACCCTCCCGGTTAACGTGCTCGTAATGCGTTGATTCCAGAGCTGAAAACCAACTTCCGAACCACATTATTGACCTCGTCGCAGGCAGACGCGGCCAGAGCCCAGGTGAGCGTTAAGCTCTGAGAACTGGGCAAAAAATAGACTTCCACATGATGCCCAACCAGTCTCTTCGGGTTCAGTGACTTCCACTTCGTTCCGAAAAGATCACTCGGTTACTACAGGTTTTCTGTCCTTTGAACCATGAGGAGGCACACCATGATGAGCTTGCGAAAGAAGAGCGCATTCCAGAAGAGTCAGATTCTCAAGCGAACTTTGACCCTGGATCGCAACCGAAAAAGAGAACGCGCGTTTCTCGCGAAGTGGTCGAAATCTTCCGCTCAATCCATAGGAAAATGATGTGATTTGACAACGAAGAAAATCATCCGATTTTCTTCAGCAGACTTGAGTTTCTTTCGCGGAGGCAGGCCCGTGGGAGTGAGAGAGTCCAGCCACTCTCTTACCCAAACCCCGGCCCGTAACCATCGCGAATCCTCCGTTCAACGCTGAACGGCATACCGTCTACAATTCAGGGATATGCCATCTCTCTTCCCCAGCCAGACCGCCCTCGGCTATGCGAAAGTTGCTGTGGAGCGCGGCGTGGATCGTTATCCCGACGGATTGACGTACGCCATCCCCCCGGAACTGGCCGACCTGAGATCGGGGGAGCGGGTCATGGTGCCCCTGGGTCGGGGAGACACCACCGCCGGCGGCTGCATCATCTCCATCAGCCGGGAGACGGATCTCGATCCCGACCGGATCAAGTTCATCCGTGGGCGCGATGCGTCGTCGGCCAAACTCCCGGGTGATCTCATCGAACTGGCCCGGTGGATCAGCAATTACTACTGCGCTCCTATCGGTATGACTCTGGCGGCAATGCTTCCCGCAGCCGTCAAACGCAATATCGGGGCGGTCACGAAGACCATGCTTGATCTCGGCAACCCCCTGCCGCTTGAGGTGAAGCTCCCTCCCAAGCAGCGGGCGGTCCTGGAGGCTCTGGCTTCACTCCCTCCTGAGAAGCGTCCCATCGAGCTGAGCGCCCTGCGGGAACTCGCCGGATTGAAGACAAATTCCCCCATCCGGCGTTTGCTCGATCGCAAGCTCCTGGATCAGCAACAGCGCAGTACGGTCGAAGCGACCTGGGCACAGCACGCCACCGATGACTTCCGTCCCGACTCCCTCACCGCCAAGCAGCAGCAAATCATCGACAAGATCATCTCGACCCTCGATAAGGGGTTTTCTTCGCATCTTCTGTATGGTGTCACCGGTTCGGGCAAAACGGAAATCTACATCCGACTGATTGAGCGTGTCATTCAGGCGGGTAAGACGGCGCTGATGCTCGTGCCGGAGATATCCCTGACTCCCCAGACCGGCGGTCGGCTGATCGGTCGCTTTGCGGACCATCGAGTGGCCATACTTCATTCGGGCCTGACGTCGGCCCAGCGACATCAGCAATGGGCTCTCGTCGCCAATGGTGGCGCGCACATTATTCTGGGAGCGCGTTCGGCAATTTTCGCCCCCGTGCCGGGGGGAAAGATCGGGCTGATCATCGTCGATGAGGAGCATGACGGTTCATACAAGCAGGACCAGGCCCCGCGTTATCACGGCCGGGATGTGGCGATCCGCCGCGCCCAGCTCGCGGGTTGCCCGATCATCCTGGGCAGTGCGACGCCTTCGCTGGAAAGCTGGCACAACGCGACCGAAAACGGAAAATATGCCTTGCATATCCTCGACGAGCGCGCTCCGGGCCTCAGGCTTCCCACGGTGAAGGTGGTTGATTTCGCCGAACAGGCCCGGGCCCATCACGATCGCAAGGTCCATCTCCTCGGACCCATGCTCGAAGGGGCCATCGGACGGACGTTGGAAACCGGCGGGCAGATCCTTCTGCTGCTCAATCGTCGGGGATACGCCAATTACATTGCGTGCCCGGATCAAACATGCGGCTGGGTAATGACCTGCGATCATTGCGACGTCACCACGGTCTATCACAAGTCGAAACGACTGGCAACCGGGGGATTCGTCCAGTGTCATCATTGTCTCACGGAACAGCGACTCCCTTCCCAATGTCCGGATTGCGCCAACAAGGTCACGACCTTCGGACTCGGCACCCAGCGGGTGGAGGAGGAAATCACCAACAAGTTTCCTGAACTTGTCACTGGACAAACGATGCTGCGTATCGATTCGGACACCATGCACGGGGCAAAGTCGTTTCACGATGCACTGGAGCGTTTCGGGCGGGGCGATATCAGGCTGATGCTGGGAACGCAGATGATCGCCAAGGGGCTGGATTTTCCCGGAGTGCGTCTGGTGGGCGTGATCAACGCCGACACCGCACTCAATCTGCCCGACTTCCGGGCGGCAGAACGCACGTTTCAACTCGTCAGTCAGGTCGCGGGTCGATGCGGGCGTGGCGACCAGCCGGGGCTGGCCATCGTGCAGACATTCAATCCGGGGGTTCCCGCAATCCGTCTCGCCGCGGCACATGCCTATACGGAGTTCGCTGAAATCGAGCTCTCGGAACGCCGGCAATGCAACCTGCCGCCTTATTCGCGGATGGCCCGGATCGTCGTGAGGGATGCCGAGCTGATGAAGTGCATAGCCATCGGCAAGCGTCTGGCCGAGGGACTGCGCTCCCTTGCCGACGATTCGCAGCGAATCCGTGGCCCCGCCCCCTGCCCGATCGCGCGACTGTCAGACCGGCATCGCCAACAGGTGGAAATCCTCGCCACCAACGCGAGTTCATTGCAGTCCTTATTGGCGTCCGCTCGCAGCGCAGGGATGATTCAACCGGGGGCTTCGATGGCCGTGGATGTCGATCCCACCACGATGCTCTAGAAAGCCGGCCAGAATAGAGTCCGACCGCAGGAAAGGGCTGAAAACCATTCTCCGGAAGGTCGATGAAGGTGAAGCTATTGGACTCAAATCACGCACAGAAATCGCCTGACCTCCGTCGATGCTTCTTTGTGCAAATGCGGTAAAATCAGCGATCCCTTGCAGGGGTTATCTCTCAAGATCGTGACCCCCCTGACCCTTTCAACGCTCTCGTCATTGCAGGAACCATTCTTCATGCCCACTGAACGGACCGAACTGTCCATCAACTCCTGGAACAGCGAATACATCGACAATCTGTATCAGCAGTGGTCGGATACTCCTACATCTGTTTCCTCTGACTGGCAGCAATTCTTTCAGGGCTTCGATCTGGGTTTTCGCCCATCCCCGGACAGTGCTCCCCCGGAAGGCCCCACTGGTCTTCCGGCACTTCCCGAAGCCGGCAAGGCCGCTTCGACCGCACGCCCCGGGGAAATCCATGTTGCCCATACGAAGCAGGGCAAAGTCGATGTGCTGATCTATCATTATCGCGACATCGGGCATCTTGCCGCCGATCTCGATCCTTTGGGAACAAAGCGACCGGCCCCGGAACAACTGACCCTTGAGTGGTTCGGCTTGAGCGAAGCCGACCTGGATGAGCGGTTCGATCCCGGTACTCTGCCGCTGAACGAAGCGGCACCGCTGCGTGACATTATCGAGGTTCTCAAAGACACATATTGTCGCCACATCGGGGTGGAGTACATGCACATCCAGAACCCCGAACAGCGCCGCTGGCTACGAAGCAGGATGGAGACGGTGCGGAACCGGCCCGCCGTCCCCCACGATCAGAAGATTCGAATCCTCCGCGAACTCGCCGAGGCGGAGGGGCTGGAAAGCTTCCTCAATGTTCGTTACCGAGGCAAGAAGCGATTCAGTCTCGAAGGCGGTGAATCACTCAATCCCATGCTCAACGAGATCATCACCCATTCTCCGGCAATGGGTATCAAGGAACTTGCAATCGGCATGGCCCATCGGGGCAGGCTCAACGTCCTCGTCAACATCCTCGACAAGACCTACGACCAGCTCTTCTCCGAGTTCGAGGAATCGTGGGTCGAGGATTTCACCAAAGGTGGCGGCGATGTGAAATATCACCGCGGGTTCAGCGCTGATCTGACGACCGCCTCCGGTGAAATCGTGCGGGTCACCCTCAGCCCGAATCCCTCGCATCTCGAGTTCGCCAACCCGCTCGTCATTGGACGGGTCCGGGCCAAACAGCGAATTCGCCAGGACGCCAAACGCGAGCAGTGCGTGCCGATCATTATCCACGGCGATGCGGCCTTCCCCGGCCAGGGGATCGTCGCGGAAACCTTCAACATGACGCATCTGGACGGCTACACCGTGGGCGGGACGATCCACTTCATCATCAACAACCAGATCGGCTTTACGACGAATCCTTCCGATTCATACGGCGGCAAGTACTGCACCGACATCGCGAAGATGATCGAGGCCCCCATCTTTCACGTGAATGGCGACGATCCGGAGGCCTGCACCTTTGTCGCCACCCTGGCTCTCGAATACCGGCAAACCTTCAAGAACGACGTCGTCATCGACATGTGGTGCTATCGCAAGTACGGCCATAACGAGGGTGACGAGCCGATGTTCACCCAGCCGTTGCTCTACAAGAAAATCAAGGCCCAGAAGCCGGTGCATGAGTGTTACGTACAGCAACTCATCGATGAAGGTGAAATCACTCAGGACATTTTTGAGACCATGTCCGCCGAGATCCGCCAGGAGATGGAGGAGGCCCAGACCCGCTCGAAAGAAAAACCGGTGGCCGGCAATGTCTCGGCCTTCCAGTCGGTCTGGAGCGGACTCACGGAACGGTATAACGATGATCCGGTGGAAACCGGGGTCGATGTCGCTTCGCTTGAGAAAGTCGCCCGCGCCCTCGGCTCAATTCCGGAGGGGTTCAATCTCAACAAGAAACTCAACAAGTTGCTCGAGATTCGGGGCGGAGTGATCGAGAAGGATCTCCCCATCGACTGGGGAACGGGTGAAATGTACGCCTACGGCACGCTGGTACTGGAAGGCCATCCGGTGCGACTGACCGGCCAGGATGTTGAGCGGGGCACATTCAGCCACCGCCACGCCGTATTCCTCGACCAGGAGACCGGCGCTTCCTATGAGCCGCTGAACCATATCGAGGAAGGACAGGCAAAGTTCTGCATTCACAACAGTCCGCTTACCGAGAATGCCTGCCTCTCTTTCGAGTATGGCTATTCACTGGGCGATCCGAACATGCTGGTGATCTGGGAGGCGCAGTTCGGTGACTTTGCCAACGGCGCGCAGGTCATCTTCGACCAGTTCATCGCCTCCGCCGAAGCCAAATGGAAACGGTTCACGGGATTGACCTGCTTCCTCCCCCACGGCTACGAGGGGGCCGGACCCGAGCATTCCAGCGCCCGATTGGAGCGATTCCTCGCCCTCTGCGCCAACAACAACATGCAGGTGGTCTACCCCACCACTCCCGCGCAGCATTTTCATCTCATCCGGCGTCAGATGAAACGCAACTTCCGCAAGCCGCTCATCGTCATGACCCCGAAAAGCCTGCTCCGCCACCCCCAGGCGGTCAGTCATCGGGAAGATCTCATCAGCGGCAGGTTTCACCACATTCTCGACGACCCGTCCGTGACCGATCCGAAAAAGATCCGCCGCGTGATCATGTGCTCGGGAAAGATTTACTACGATTTCGTCGCGCATCGGAAAACCGTCCAGCGCGATGACGTGGCGGTGATCCGCATCGAGCAGTTATATCCCCTCCGCGTCGAGAGCCTGGAGCGGATACTTGAACGCTACGCCGGAGCTGAACTCATCTGGGCCCAGGAAGAGCCGGAGAACATGGGCGCATGGCGTTACATCGAGGATCAACTCAGAGAGAAGATGGAATTGAGTTTCCCCTATGTCGGGCGCGAGGCCAATGCCTCCCCCGCCGTGGCCTCGGCAAGGATGCACAAGCAGGAGCAGGAACGCATCCTGATCAACGCCCTCGGCCTGCCCGGGGGAAGTTCCGGGGGAGCTTCCCCGGAAACATCAGACGCGAAAGCAGTCCCGACCCCGGTCAAAACCACCTGATTCGCGTCTCCGCAAGATACCATGACCCCACGCTCGAAATTCTCGTTGACTCACACAAGGAATCAGGATTCCCATGACCGCTGAAATCACCATTCCCTCGCCCGGCGAATCCATCACGGAAGTCACTCTCGGACCGTGGCACAAGCAGTCCGGGGATTGGGTCGAGCAAGATGAGACCCTCGTCGAAATCGAGTCGGACAAGGTCACCCTCGAAGTGCCCGCACCCTCATCCGGTATCCTCTCTACGACTGCGGAGGAAGGCGCGGAGATGAACGTGGGCGATGTGATCGGATCGATCGATACCAATGCGGCCAGGCCTTCCGAGTCTGCGGAAGCAGCTTCTAAGCAACCCGGCAGCACAATCCACTCCGCCGTCACCAACGAAGTGGCCACCGCCACCGTCGCGGCGACGGACAGCATCGCCCGCGCCACCACCATGGCCCGGAAGATCGCCCAGGAAGCGGGCGTGGATCTGACCGCCGTCGCAGGCAGCGGCCCGGCGGGACGAATCATGAAGGCGGATGTCATCGCCGCAACCCCCGGAAGTGAGGGGTCACCTGCTAGCGTTGTAACACCATCCACCCCCGTCACCGCATCCCAACCGATTGTTCCCGCAGTGGTGATCTCGGCGGTCCCAACTCCAGGGTCCGGGCCGCGGGGCCTGCGTCGGGAGAAGATGAGCAAGCTTCGCCAGCGGATCGCCGAGCGTCTGGTGCAGGCTCAGCATTCTGCGGCCATGCTCACGACGTTCAACGAATGCGACATGAGTGAAGTCATGCGTCTGCGCAAGCTGCATAAGGAGTCATTCTCCGAGAAGCACGGCGTGGGCCTGGGTTTCATGTCCTTTTTCATCAAGGCCTGCACTTCAGCGCTCAGGCAGTTTCCGAGGGTCAATGCCTACATCGTGGGCAACGAGTACGAGTACCACGACTACGTGGATATTTCCGTGGCGGTGGGAACCGACAAGGGACTTGTCGTACCCGTGCTGCGTAATACCGAGCTGATGTCGTTCGCGGAGGTTGAATCGACGATCAAGAACTTCGCCCTGCGGGCCCGGGAGAACAAGCTGACCATGGATGAAATGACCGGCGGGACGTTCACCATCTCCAACGGGGGCGTGTACGGATCGCTCAACTCGACCCCCATTCTCAACCCGCCCCAGTCGGGCATTCTCGGCATGCACGCGATCAAAAAGCGTGCGGTGGAGGATCCGGACAACCCGGGGCAGGTGGTCATCCGACCGATGATGTATCTCGCCCTGAGCTACGATCACCGCATCGTGGACGGGGCGGAGGCGGTGGGCTTCCTCGTCCACGTGAAGAACTGCATCGAGAACCCGGAACGGTTGCTGCTGGGGCTGTAATATTCAACTTATGTACAGAAAAAGCCTGCGTTTCGTCGCGGGCTTTTTCGTGTCGAAAGTGAATCGCTTGTCTACCCGCTGGCAAGGAGGTTTCGACGCTGATAGCCGGAGACCGGATTTTTCACCCTCACGATGAAGCAAACAGGCAGGGAACCGTCTCAACATGTACTATAACCGTCTCACAATTCATCGTACCATGGAGGTCAATCATGCTTCATCTGACAACATTGGCACAAGAATCCCCGGCACAAGGACCCCCATCTGAAGAGCTTGTCGCCTTGGGAGTTATCCTTTTTGCGATCGGCGTCGTGTTCCTTGTCACACTGCTCGTTTACCTCATCGTCGCCATACTGTTATATGGTTGCCTGTCGCGTGTACCACAAGAATATCAACGGATGAAGCCCGGTCTGGTATTCCTTCTCCTCATTCCCCTCTTCAACCTGATCTGGAACTTTTTCGTATTTCTCAGGATACCCGAATCCTATCAGGCGTATTTCGCATCGCAGGGCCGGACGGATGTCGGCGATTGCGGCAAGTCGATCGGTCTCTGGCTATCGATCTGTGTTGCGTGCAGTATCATTCCCTGCGTCAATTATATCTCCGGACCGGCATCGCTTGTTCTGCTCATCATCTTCTTCGTGAAGATCTTCGGACTTAAATCGCAGATCCCGCAAGCGACTGCCTGACCGGATTCGATAACTCATTCTTTCCGGACATCTTCAATCGCTCCGCAAATTAATGCGAGCGTGTTATTCCTGTCTGGGGCAATGTCCTGCACGATCACCGCTACCACACCATCGGATCCCACAGGTAATAGAAGCCTGCGGCGTCGGTCATGCCGGGCAAACCCAGATTGAGCTGCATCAGGTTCAGTTGCATCTGGCCCGCCTGAGCGGGAACACCCGGGCTTTGTGCATAGGGACTCCCCACGTGTTGGGTCGGGCGGTGGTATTTCACGAGGGTCGCCCGAGTCAACCCTGCCCGCTGCTTGGCCGTTGCAAAGGCGTCGCGGATGTCACCCAGTTGATCGACCAGCCCCAACTCCAGCGCCCGAATCCCCGTGACCACCCGGCCATCGGTGATCGCATCCACCAGAGCAGGATCAAGCTTTGTTCTGTTCTCCACTACGACCCTTCGGAAAGAGGCGTAGAGTTCATTGACGATTCCCTGCAACAGTTCGCGATGTTCGGCAGACATGGGCTCCAGGGGTGAGCCGACTTTCTTGTTCGGGCCGGAGGTGATCGCATCAGCGCGGATGCCGATCCGCTTCATCCCCTCGGAGAAATTCACGGTCTGCATGATCACCCCGATCGACCCGGTGATCGTGGTGGGATTGGCGATGATCTCATCCCCGGCGCAGGCGATGTAATACCCCCCCGATGCCGCGATGCCTCCCATGAGAATCACCACCGGCTTGCCGGTCGATTCCTTGAAGTGCTTGAGTTCTCGATACATGAGATCGGAGGCGGTCACTGTGCCGCCGGGGGAGTTGATCTTGACGATCACCGCTTTCACCCGAGAATCCCTTGACGCCTTCTTCAAGGCCTCGGCAAAGCGGCCCACGGGGTTTTCCGACGATCCGAACAGTCCGGACCTGGAGCTGTCGGATATTACCCCGGTCACATCGATCAACGCGACCTTGGGTTGAGACCGCCACCCGCCCTCATCGCCCATCACCTTGGTTTCCACCAGATTATGCGTGCTGGGCACGATATCGATGATGAAGCGGAAACCGCCGCATCCGGCCAGGAGAAGGAGACAAGGGATCATCGCCATACGCATAAGTGTCTTCATGGTTTGCTCTCGAAAATTACTGATCGCCGATTGGCTTATCGACACTCAGGTCGCTGGTGTCCACCGTTCATCAGTCGGAGAAGGCTCTTTCCATCTCGAATGGATGGTCATTTTCCTTTCATCTGGTACAACGACGATATGCCTGATCACGGCCACACGCCGGTACTGCTGGAGCCGGTGCTGCAACTACTCAACCCCCAACCGGGGGAAATTGTTCTGGACTGCACGGTAGGCCGAGGGGGTCATAGCGCAGCTTTTGCAGATGCCGTGGGACCGGAGGGAAAGATTATCGGATTCGACCTCGATCCGGAAAATATCAAGTATTCGAGTCAGCGACTCGAGTCCTCGGGCGTCCCGTTCCTGGCTATCCACGACAGCTTCGTCAGAGCCCCGGCCAAGCTTGCCGAACTCGGGGTGCGGGCGGATGTGATCTTCGCCGATCTGGGTTTTTCCACCCGCCAGATGGACAATCCGGACCGGGGATTCAGTTTTCAGACCGACGGCCCGCTGGATATGCGACTGGACCCCGCGAGCCCGGTCACGGCGGCAGACCTCATCGCCTCGATGAGCGAGCGTGAGCTGGCGGCAATCATTGCCGAAAATGGCGAAGAACCCCTGGCCGGGAAGATCGCCCGAAAACTTGTACAAAACCGCCGGACCCTGCCGATTCAAACCACGGCGCGGCTTGCGCAACTGGTTGAGGAGGCTTACGGCTCACGAGCCCGTACCTCACGCCTGCATCCCGCCACGCGTACGTTCATGGCCCTGCGCATCGCCGTCAACGATGAGCTGGCCGCACTTCGCTCGCTGCTCGACGACATCTCGCGCGGCGCAGAGCGGATTGAGAGCGACGGGTGGATTAATGCGGCGGCGCGGGTCGGAGTCATAAGTTTTCACAGCCTTGAGGATCGTCTGGTCAAGCAGGCATTTGCCACCCTGGAAAAACGCGGTAAGGTATCGCGTCTGACGAAAAGGCCCATAACGGCCGGGCAGGAAGAAGTACAGGCCAACCCGCGGGCAAGGTCCGCGAAACTACGGGTCGCCAGGATGGCGCACCATTCCGAAGTGTGAGGACGGCTGGGGAATACGGTCGCTCTTCACGTTACCGCACGGACGCTGAAACCTATGACCCGAGAGAACAAGCTAGCACTGGTGGTGGGGTTCGCCTTGATACTCTTTATCGGTATCCTCATTTCCGATCACTTCTCCGTCGCGAAAAATGAAGTGTCGGCAAACCTCTCTCAGGGGATCTCCGATCCTCTGATCCAGATTTCGGGCGATAACCCGGATCTGATCGAATACGACATCCTGGCCAATACCGGACGTATTCCCGCGAAAGAAAACAAAAGCTCCGACCATCCTGAAACTGTCTACATGGGGCGATCCAAGCCCCAGGCCATTGGATTGTCGGAAACCCAAACGGATACGACGCCGGTTTTCTTCCATGAAATAAAACCCGGTGAATCACTCTCCTCGATCGCGGCAAAGTATTTCGGCGACCCGTCCTTCTCGGTGGAACTCGCCGCCTTCAACAACATCACCGATCCCAACCGTGTCAGTTCGGGACGACTGATACGCGTTCCCAAAATATTCGACCTGCTGATCAGGGGTAACCAGTCACACCTCCCCGCTCCGCTTGTGGAAAATTCGATCTCTCCGGTGCCGCAGAAACCGCAATACGCCACCTACACGATCAAGCCCGGAGACATGCTCTCCCGTCTGTCCCAGAAACTTCTGGGCACGTCAAAACGCATGCACGAGTTGATCGAACTCAATCGTGACGTCATCAAAAATCCCGACCGCCTCATGCCGGGAACCGTCATCAAAGTACCCAGAAAATAGCCGGCATCGTAGCCCTGACGATTCGCGTCATGGGTGTGATCTCGGCTCTCCGGCTCGTCTCGTGTCCTTCACGGATCGCGTTATGTTCTTGAAACTGCTCCTCATTATTCTCACCATTGGCGGGACTTCCTCTTCACTGCTCGTGATGCGCCAGCAGAAGGTCGAGACGATTTACGATATCTCGCAAGCGTATCATCGCCTGCGGGAAAACGAGCGGACCCTCTGGATGCTCCAGGTGGAGATCGCCCGTCGCAACACCCCGGAGGAATTGCGCCGTCGCCTGATCGACCTCGACCTGGACTGGCGACCGATTCCCGCCGCCCCCGGATCCCCCGGGCTCCGTCACATCGCGTCTTCACATCGGGGCGGGAGATGAACCCGAAATCGCTAACGGTCTGGGAGGCTGATCTCACTTGAATTTCGACCACCCATACAACAATGTGCCTCAGCTCCAGGCGTCGCAGTCTCGTCGCATTGAACGCTGGGCGTATATTTACATCACTGTGACCCTGCTCGGTTTCGGAGCTTTGCTCGGGCGCGTCGTCCAGCTCAAGCTGGCTCCCGATCCGCGATTACCGAAAGCAGTGGAAGTTTCGACCTCATCCCGCATCCAGCTTGCCCGCCGTGGCCAACTACTCGATAAACAGGGCCGAATCATGGCCATCACCACCATCGGGCATCGACTGTTCGTCGATCCGCAGGTCGTCGAGGACATCACCACCATCGCCACCGATCTGGGGCGAGTCATCGGCAGCGAACCCGTCGATATCGATCGCATCATTCACCAGCGCATCGACTCGCGCTACGTCGTTATCGAACCTCTGCTCGAGGCGGGGAAAGTCCAGGCGGTGCGCGATGCGAATCTTGCGGGAGTGGGTCTTGAGCCGGTCCAGGTACGACATTATCCCAACGGCGAGCTGGCGGCGGGCGTGATCGGCATGGTGGGGTTCGAGCACACCGGACTGGCCGGATTGGAATATCTCTTTGATGAATACCTCGAGCCTCTCAACGGCAACCTCACCTATCTCCGTGATGTCCGCCGTCAGGCGTTGTGGTTCGATCCGGAGGAATATCAGCCCGGTCGCGATGGCGACGATGCCCGGATGAGCATCGATCTCGTCATCCAGGACATCGCCGAAATGCGGATCCGCGAGGCGGTGGCCGATCATCACGCGGGGGGCGTGCGAGCCGTCGTGCTGGATGTTCACACCGGTGAGATTCTCGCCATGTGTGACGTCCTGAACCCCCGGCCGGGATGGGATGAGCAAACCGAAGATCCCCTGCGTCTGATAGACCGTCGCCTCGGACGCAATCGTTGCGTCACCGACCCCTACGAACCCGGCTCGACCTTCAAGGGATTCGTCTGGGCGGTGGCGACGGAATTGGGGAGAGCGGATCCCGATGAGGTGCTCGACACGCCGGACGGCATCCCCTATCGCACCAGCAGGGGGCGGCGCATCCGTGATTCATTTTATTACGGCAAGTCGTCATGGCGAAAAGTGCTCATCAAGTCCATGAACAGCGGCATGGCCATCGTCGCCGAGCGTATGACCGACCGGGAAATGCAGAGCGTCATCAGCCGATTCGGCTTCGGGGAGAAGACCTGGTGCGGCCTGCCCGGTGAGACCGCGGGAATCGTCACCAAACCGGAGGACTGGACGCATTACACGCAGACTTCGGTGGCCATGGGACACGAGATCGCCGTCACCCCCATGCAGATGGTGCGGGCGTTCAGCGTATTTGCCCGCGACGGGACGATTCCTTCCCTGCGTATCACGGCGGCGGACCCAGGTGCACAGGAATTTCGCATCGTGCATCGCGTACTCTCGAAAAAAATCGCGCTCACCACCCGGGAAGCCCTGCGTCGGGTCATGACCGAAGGCTCCGGTCGCGAAGCCCAATCCGCCAAGTACCAGATGTTCGGCAAGTCGGGCACCGCCCAACTCCCCAAGCGGGAAGGGGGAGGCTATCACGAGGACCGCTACGTCTCGAGCTTCATCGCGGGTGCGCCCTTCACGGATCCGCGTATCGTCGTGGTGGTGGTGATCGACGATCCGGACAAGCAATTCAACAGCCATTGGGGAGGCCGGATCGCCGGTCCCGTGGTGCGCGACATCGTCGATCAGACCCTGGAATACCTCGGCGTCGCAGCGGATCAACCGGGGTACCGGGAAGTCTTCGCCCAGGCTAACCAAGCATCATCTGAATAAAAACACCAAGGGAAGAACGATATCGCACATCGTCCTCGCCGCCCGGAAGCGGGTCAAGGCTGTCCTGTGCATTTCGTACCTGTCACTCACCGGCCTGTAGTACGCAGATCGGCATTGATTGAAAGCTGACTCCCCCCGCATTATCCCCCATTGTCAAGATGGGTCGGCCTCTCCCTTCACCTTCAACTTAGCCAGTTCGCGGCGTTTGACCTCGAACGCGGCGACTATCTCCGTGCGATTCAACACCCGCAAGGCCCAGATCCCGGCGAAAAGCGTAAATGGCATCCAGCACACCGTTGACATGGGAACGATGGCAAGAATGGCGCTCGCCATGCACAGGCGATACGATTCAAGACGTTTCATCCGCTGGGATCCGACAATGATGAGAAATGATGCCGTTGCCATGCCGACAATGGTCAGCGTCTCAGGAAGCTCGACCTTGTTGAACAGAAACTGAATAATCATGGCCACGGCAGTAATCCCCATCGGGATGAATGAGATGATGCCGAAGCAATACATCCAGTTCGCCGGTCCCCGCACCTTGGCATAGGCCGCCTTAAAATCCACCTCGAGATGGAGGCTCGACATGTGGTCCGGCGGTGGTTGCGTCGATGGTGGTTGCGTCGGCTGTGCTTGCGTCGGTGGTGGTTGCGTCGGCTGCGCTTGTGTCGGTGGTGGTTGCGTCGCGGGTGCAGTTGGCGTGACTTGCGGATCGACGACCGGGATATTTGGAGTCGGGGTCAGGGTGGTGGCTGACGAGATGAGCCCGGATTGAGATAGTGATTGAACCGCCGTCCTCAACTCGCTGGCATGCTGGAATCGATCATCGGGATCCTTGGCCAGCGTGCTGAGGACGATCGCATCGAGCCGCACGTCCGATCCCATTTTTTCCGAAGGGAGCGGGAAGCGACCCAGGGGAAGCTCCCCCGTGAGCAACTCGTAAAACACGACCCCCACCGAATAAATGTCCGCGCGGTGATCGACTTCCTGCGGGCGTTCGGTCTGCTCCGGGGCCATGTAGTGCGGCGTGCCCATGACCTGCTGAGGATCCGTCAGCGCATAGTCCGTGTGTTTTCGATCAAGAAGCTTGGCCACCCCGAAGTCGGCAATTTTCACCCGCCCCTTGGTGTCCAGCAGAATATTCTCCGGCTTGATATCCCGATGTACGATGCCCGCTTCGTGGGCGAACTCCAACGCTTCGCAGACCTTCGCAACGATGTCGAGGGCAAATTCGGGCTTCGCTTCACCGGCGGTTATGATCTGGCGAAGATTCGGCCCGTCCATGAACTCCATGATAAAGTAGTACAAGCCGTCCCGTTCACCGGAATCGTACACCGTCACGATGTTGGGATGATTCAAAATAGCCAAGGCGCGCCCTTCCCGCGTGAAACGCTCGGCGAAACCGGGCTGCTCCCCCGCTTCCCGCGGCAGAATTTTCAACGCCACCGGCCGATCCAGACCTACCTGGCGAGCTTTATAGACGACACCCATACCTCCCTGGCCAAGCAACTCCCCAATCTGAAGTTGCGGAAAATATTCGGAGAGTTCCTCCGGGGGCGGCACCGAGTGGCGCGGACGAGATTTCACGGTTGACCGCTGCGACGAAGGGATCTCCGGACTGACGATCGCCGATTTTGCCTCGGAACAATCCGGACACAGGCCATCCGGAGATTCCTCCTCAAGAATGGATTCACATTGTCGGCATCGATTCATTGAAACCAGCTTTCGTTTCCGGCAACTCCCGACGATTCTAACCTAATCACCTGCCTCTGTATTGCATGGCCTCACACGAGACTCTTCGGTAAAGGTCTCGTCAAATTGCAGCCCTGCGCTGCTGATCTGATGTTTATCTGGTGTCGGGAGGCTCCCGAAGGCTGCCCGTCGTCTCACCTGCCGGGCTTGAGGTGGATCCGGATGTTGACGAACTCAAAATCATCCATGTCAACCTTGCCAAAAACGCTCCTGATATCGAGATCATTCTCGCCTTCCGCCAGCCATGCGGCGGGGAACGTCGCAGTAAATTCTTCATAGCTGCCATCGCGGGGCGACCGGGTGATCCGCTTGAGGATCAAATTGCCGTTTATCCGGATCTCATTGTCCGCCTGCGCGCCTCGGACAAGCATACGGATTTCGGAGATGCCGATGGCGGAAGGCATCTGAAAGTCTCGGAGCGTAAAGACCGCGTGGTACTCGATTCCCTCACTTTTCTTCTGGAACTGACTGTTGATCCGTCCGGTGAATTCATCATTCCCAAGGTGGTGAACTATGGGATCCTCTTCAATCGCCACCACATCCCTTTGAACGGGAGTCAACCGGAAATCCTTGTGCATCGTGCGATACTTCACCTCGTCGGCCGCGACGTTGATGGCCACGGGGATGTATCCGATACGCGAAACCGTTATCGCAACGAAATCCGGGACCTCCGGGATCATCATCAAATAGCGCCCCGTCTCATCCGAAGCGACCGTGACGTCTCGTCCTTCAGACAGATCAAGTCGCAAGATGGCTCCGGGAAGCGGCATCCCCGTGACCGCATCCAGTACTTGCCCCTGAATCGAACTCCGGGTCGATGTCGAAACATCCTGGATAAATGTCGGCAGGTATCGATAGTACACTTCGAGGATAAGCGTACATACCGCGGTCTGATAGATGCGGCCGCCGATACCCGCCCAGCGCCCATCCGGATCCCAGCTCCCGGCAATCAAACCGGATTGATATTGATGGGCAAGCAGTTCATCTTTGACCCTTTCATTCCACTGCAACCAGGCATCCCCTTGATGCTGAAAGAGTGCGAGGGTGGAGTAATACCAGAAATAGATGTTGCATTCCTCATCCCAGTCGGGCAAGTACTCGAGAATGTACTCTGCACTGGCCTTCATGGCCGGATCATCGCTGCTCGTTTGGAGAAGCTGACGCACGAACATGCTTTCGGCGCACATCGCCGGAGTGACTTCGCCGTCCGGCTGGTAGCGGTATTGCCCCAACGGCGTGGACTGGCTCACCAGGTCGAGCCACTTGTTGGCGACGGTGAACGCTTCACCCGGTACATCGAGACCGGCACGATCGGCACTCTTCAGCGCCATGACTATCCAGCCCAGGACAGAGCTGTCACCGACCTGCCCGGGACCGTAGCGCCAGCCTCCCACTCCCCGATTGCGTGCGGCAAAGATGAAGTCAATGGCTGACTGCACCGGTTCCGCAAGATTGGAATCACCCGTCATGCCGTACGCCTCGGCGAGCGCTATCGTGGCGATGCTGTGACTGTACATCGATTCATTTCGAAGCAGCGACCCGTCTGATCTCTGTTGTTTCAACAACCACGTGATGCCACGATCCACAACATCCTGATATTCGCCCACGTTCCGGTGTGTGTAATCGGCGGCCAGGAAACAGAGCAGAGAAAGGCCGGTGAGGCCGATATCGACCTGCACTTTCGCGGAACCCTCGCATTCACGACAATCATCATCGAAACGATCACCGTCCCATCGGCCGTCCGGACTCTGATGCCGGGCAAGCCAATCGAGAGCGAGTTTCACGGCATACTCAGTCTCCTCACTGCCACCCATAATCTCAACCAGCTTGTCCCGCATTTCGGGGGCACGCTGTTCGTAGGGCTTGGGGGGCAGGGCTTTGTCGAACGGCAGTTTGATGTCCAGGGCCAAGCTCTCTGATGATTCAAATCTTGACAGATCAAGCAGAGGCAGTCGAACGCCTTCCGTGAGTCGCCCGGCATCGGACCCCCCGGCATCGGACAGGTCGAGTCGATCATCCATCAGACGATCTGGGGTTTGACGGGCAAGGGAAGCAACCGGAATATCAGCGAAGACGGGGTTGCCTGATTTTCGATCAATCCGATCGATAAGGTCATCCTGAAAGCGCATCTGACCTTTCGCAAGAGGATGGTTCGGGAGCAATCTTCGCTGCTCGGGGTCTGTTTCCTGCTCCCCCTGTACCATCTCAGGCAGGTTCAGGACCATCTTTTTCGATTGTCGATCGGGAAGACTTCGGCTGGGATCGATTTCCAGCGTGCCCGCTTCTGCGACAAAAAGATCCGGCTGATCAGTTTCGGCCAGAGAACCCTTGCCCGGATTTTTCCGGGAAGACGCGGGAGCGAGTGCAACCTGTATATCGAAATTGGAACGAACTTCCATCAGGGGAGATGCGACAGACTTCATCACAACCGGCGAGGCCAGCGTGATGGTCGATCGTATTTCCGGCTTTGCCACCGCCGATACCATTTCATCGGGCAAGGGAAAGTGATCTGCAACGTTCGAATTCGGAACCCGATTCGCATCCTCGATGACTCCAGGAACGCTCGGATGCGCCGTGGGACTCTCGTCGGTTCGCAACTCGGCCAAACGTAACGATGACTTCAGATCGATTCGCACCGGAATCAGTTCATAATCCACGACGGGCATATCGGGATCGATCTCTGCCGGGAGAGGAGATTTCTGGAAAGAAACAAGAGCAGGTCGTATATCCTGCTCTGATTCACGCCGTCGGGCAACTTGATGGAGCGGCAACGGTTGAAGGTCGGGTAATTCGGTATTGGCATCCTGCGGAAAGGTCTGCGGGGCATGCTCTGATAATGATTCCGGTTGGACAGAAGTTGTTGTGATCTCAATATATTGAGCCATTGATTGCAGAGATAGATCTCCAGTCTCGCCGTCCGGCGACAACCGGATTTCCTTGCGAACCAGCCGGGATATTCTCACGGAGTTCGGGGTGATGAACTTTGTCAGCTCGCCCGGCCTGACGGCAATGCGCTCCTGTGTTTCGACAGATCGCTCGGCCTGAACCTGAGATACCTGAGGAAGCGGAAGGTTCGACGCGTTATTCCGACCAATATGGGCGCGCCGGATATCAACCAGCAGGGATTCGGATTCAACCAGAGCGGATTCGGAGAGCGATTCAACCTGAGCGAGACTTTCGCGTATGGCATCGTTCGCCAGTTCGCTTCGCTGAACGTTCATCGCCACTTCAATATCCTGCTGCTCCTCGACCCGGGGTGAAGCGCTGTCAAGCGCTCGCGAGGCCGACGGTTCTTCAACTGCGGCCGCGACAAGCGAGACGGCCTCGCGACTGCGAAGACGTTCGGCCAGTGCGGGGAGGTCGGGGTTGATCTCCTCTTCTTGACGTACTTCCTGTAATGGCTTGCGCTCCTCATCAAACATTGGATCAAGTTCAGCTTCGGAAAGCTGATATTCCATCAACTTCATTTCAGACGCCGCCAGTTCGCTGGGCAGGACCATGAAATTCGCATCACTCACATCAGGTTCCATCATGTCCTGCAAGAGTAATTGCCGGATGGTCGATTCCACCGGCGCTTCCACGGTGATTTCAGTCAGTTCACCTCGAATCTGTCGGGCGATGTCACTTTCGACGAAAGATGAATAGAGCACGACGCGAGTGCTGCCCGCGGGAAGTAACGTTCCGGAAATGGAGCTTGAAACCCCCCACACGGTGAGCAGCGCCAACAGGATGACATGGGCCAGCAGCGAACCGATCATGCACCTGGACAGCAATCCAACCTGATGGTGCTTCAGACGCTTCAGGATCCGGTGCAGCGTGATCAAAAGCAGGAGCAGAACCAGCAGGCTGATGACGTAGGGAAGAATCAACGAGAGCAGAATTCTCCACTCGATCCGGGCGCGATATGTCTCAAGCTCCGAGAAGACTTCACGAGATTGCGCATAGTACAGGTCATATTGTCCCGCCGGGATCCCTGACACTTCCTCACTCGCGCGATTGGAGCTGAAATGAATGCCGAAGCCACCGAGCGTGAGCGCGGGGTCGAGTTCGTTGGCGGCGGAGTTGATCGTCTGGCCCAGATTCGACGACGTTTGAAATTCATTCCCAATCAATCGTGAACGATACAGATCATACCCGCCCTCACCGCCGGGCCGGTCTGAGCAGAAGTAAATGAAATCCCCTGCGGGACTGATCGCCGGTGCGCCTTCGTTTGAATCCGTGTTCAAGGCTACGACGGGATGCGACTGCGAATATTGTCCATCCTTGATCGATGAGGCGTAGAGATCGTAATCGCGAGATTCGAGTGGATTGGTCGGTCGAAAATCACGCTCCGTCACCTGTCCGTCCGGCACGGGTGAGATCGTTTTCGTTTCCGGTTTCGGCCGGTCGGAGGCAAAGTAGAGCGTGGCTCCATCGGGCGAAAGGCTCGGGCCGTAATCGTTATCCCGGGAATTGACGAGCGAACCGAGGTTGCTCGGCTCCCCCCAGTGACCATCCGACCGATGCGTTACCCAGAGGTCGTAACCGCCAAACCCTCCCGCTCGATTGCTGTAGAAATACAGGGAAGCGCTGTCCGGGGAAAGTTCCGGGCCCATTTCATCCGCTTCGGAGTTGATCTCTTCAAGTAGAAGCGGTTCCGACCAGCCGCTGGGAGTGCGGGTGGAAAAATAAATGTCTGCGTTGTGTGCCGCATTCCCTCGTACGAAATACATGGTGATTCCGTCGCTGGTAAACGCCGGCTCGAACTCATTGCCTACGGAATTGAGCACATCCGGCAAAGCGACCGGAGGTTGCCACAGCACATCGCGAGGTGTCACCTCGTCAATCGGGGCGAGGATGAACTCCGCATCGCTGAAAATCGTCGTGTGTTGTTCTCTCTGATACCAGATCACCGCCAGTACGCTGACAATGATCAGCGAACTTAGTCCGAGGAACAGGATTCTTCCGATTAATCGCATCATGCGTCCACATCATCCGCTTCAAGAATCGCCGGACTTCCCCCTGCCGCTCCCGATGGGGACAGTGTCAAGGTATGGTTCCTGAATGCCGCTTCCCTTGCAAATATCCAACACTCTGATGATGTTAGAGTAAGCCGTGTTCTGATCTCCCCGCACCGTAATCTTCTGCTCCGGGTTCAGAGCCACGGCATCTGAAATAATGATCCGGAGATCCTCCGGATCAATTGTCTTTCCGCTGATAATGATGCTGCCATCCTGATCCACATTGATGATCAATTCCCGAAGGGTGGTGCTGATCGGTCCCGCGGAACTTGCCGCGGGCAGGGCGATCTTCATTTCTCGCTCGGTCTGATGGAAGGTGGTCGCCACGAGAAAGAAAATGAGCAGCAGAAACACCATATCGATGATGGGGGTGAGGTCGATGCTCACGGCAGTATCCTGATCATTCACTTGAATCATGATGCACCGTTTTCTCAGGTTGTGGCAAGCGATCCGCTGGAGGATTCCAGACGACTGTCGCTATCTCGTCCCGGCGTTTTCTTCTTCTTATTGGCAAGTAGCACCGAGTCAGACTCGGCGTTATCCATTCTGTTCTCAGCGAATTCTTCGATGAACTCCACCGTCATGAGATCGATCTCCATGACCAACCGCTCGATCTTTGAGGTTATCCAGTGATACATGATCAACACCGGAATGGCCACGGACAGACCGGCGGCAGTGGTTATCATGGCCATATAAATGCCCTCGGCCAGCAATTCCGTCTTGCCCAGTGCATCCGCGGACAACGCCACGGTTTGAAAGGCCATAATCATGCCGAAGATCGTGCCCAGCAGGCCCAACAACGGCGAGATGGAGGCAATGACGGACAGCGCTCTGACATTCTTTCTCAGCTTGAGAACCTCTCGCTGACCTGCATCCTGAATGTGCTTTTCGAGAACTTCCACCGACGCATGCAGCTTTTTAATGCCAGCTTCAAAGACGTTCGCCACCGGACAATTGTGCTGCCGGCAATACTCGATCGCCTCTTTCCCGTTCTTCCCGGCTTGACCGAGCACTTTCATGAGACCGGGAAGGAATGACGGTGGAATGATTTTGTTTCGTCGCAGGCTCATCATCCGCTCGATGAAGACGGCCAGAGCCACCAGGGAGCACAGCCCAATGGGGATCATCATCACCCCGCCTTTGATAATGAAGTCCATCAGCGTCTCAATCGCGACGGTAGAGGCCACCTCGGATCCGGCGTCTGCTTGAGCTATCAGATATGAAAATGTAATCATGCTTGGTTCTTTCTGAAATCAGCCAAACCTTGGATCCTGAATCAGGGCGTCGAGTCACCGGAGGCATGCCCGGGTAATGAAACACGTTCCATTTCCTCCAGTCGCTGGGCGGCAAGCTGTGCCCAGTCCGAATCCGCGTGATTCTTCACCACACTCTCGAACTGCCGACGCGCCTCGAGGGGATTCGCCATTTCCTGGAAACACCGGCCCGTTTCGTACAACGAAGCGGCACTCCATTTCGGATAGGCGTAATGAATATCCACCTTCAACAGTTCCGTGGCCGCCTCCTTAAAACGCTTGAGTGCGTACAGGCATTCACCAAGCTGGAACTGGGCCCGGGCCGCAGTTTCGCCCTGATGGCGATTCACGACCTTGCGATACGATTCGATCGCATCTTCATGGCGGCCCTGGTTTTCCTGTGACCAGGCCACCCCGAACTGGGCCTGAAACCAGAGTTCAGAACCGGGAATCTCGGTCAGATATTCGGCGAAGACTTTTTCGCTCCTCACCCACTGTCCAAGGGTCGTGGAAGCCTCTCCCAACCTGAGCAGGCTCGGGCCATAGGCATCATTTGACGCGTGATGCGTAACGACACGCTGCAGGTGTGTCTGGGCACGCTCATAATGTCCCGTCTTGATGAGTGACTCACCGCAGAGCAGGCTTGCTGAAGCGATCATATCGCTCTCGGGAAATGACTCGATGAAGACTTCCAGCGTACTCGCCGCATCATCGAACATATCCATGCGGAACCGACAGACGCCAAACCGATACTCCGCCTGTTCGAGTATCTCTCGGGGAGTCCGCTGATCCCTGGAAATGGCAAGCAGTTCGCTGAGAATCAGGGCGACATCCTGGTAATACTCGTCGTCCGCCTGGAGTTCGGCAAGTTCGAGCATGGCGTATCGTTGAAGCCGGTCGAGATTATTCAGCTCGATCACGGCGTGGTATGCGTTCTTCGCTTCCACATGCCGATCAAGTTTTCGCAGACACCATGCCTTCTCATAGAACATGCTCGCCTTCAGGGGGCCTTCGAGATCATCCAGAAAATCCAGCTCGACCGAGGCGATGTGCTGAAGTGCGAGTTCATGCCGATCCAGCCTCGCCAGTGCGATCGCCCTGAGGGCGGATGCCTGAGGAATACGCAAATGGAAGGCATAATCCTCGACCAGAAAGGCAAACGTCTTTTCCGCTTCATCAAACTGCCGGACGGCCATCTTGGACTGCCCCGACTGGAAAATTGCTTCGGCAGCAAGATCTGAACCGGGCAGGGCCTCCGCCACATCATCGAAATGCTTCGAAGCCACCTCGTACTGTTTCTTTTTCAGGGCGATGGTGCCGAGGTGATTCAGGGCATGCGGGACAAACCGCGAGTCTTCATCTTCCTGCAGCACCTGATAAAATGACGCGCTGGCTTCATCATCGCGTCCCAATGCGACCAGCGCCTGGCCCCGCTCGAAAATCGCCTGCAGCAGGTAAGGGCTGTCCTGATGAAGTTCGATCAGACGATCATACTGTTCGATGCCTTCCTCGCGCTTGCCTTGACGATGCATGGCCAGCCCCAGCTTGAGCAGCGCATCATCGGTGGAGGGCTGCTCGCCATCGGACGAGAGGTAGTCGGAAAGATTCTGTTCGGCCTGTTCCCAGTCGCCGCGCTGAAAATAGCCATCACCCAGAGCCAACAGAGACGTCCAGAAGGACTCTTCGGTGTGACGACCGTCAATGATCCCCAGCAGGACAGGTTCGGCCTCGTCAAAATTACTGATCTGATACAGCGACATGCCCAGGCGAAAACTCGCATTCTTCGCTTGTGAGTCATCGGGATGGCGGTTGAGAAAATCCCGGTATTCCGTTATGGCGGCTTCATATTCCCGGGTGAGAAACTCATTTTCCGCGGCGAGGAAATCAATGGACGTTATCAACCGGTGATCCGAAAACTGTGTGCGAAACGCGGCACAATGTTTCTTACTCCGCTCGAATTCGCCAAGCTGATGAGTCGTCGCCGCCATAAGCTGGAGCGCATCCGGAGACAGTTCGTGGTCAGGAAATTTCTCCCGAAACGCAAGCAGAACATCAAGTGCCGCTTCATCATCATCTACCCGCAGCAACGCGATGGCCCAGTCATACATCATCACCGCCAACAACTCACTGTCAGGGAATTGCTCGATCGTCTGAGCGAAACGCTGCGCAGCGGCATCGAGCTGCCCGAGACGAAGTTCACACTTCGCCATCCAATACGAGGCATCATCGAGATGATCTCCCTCCACCTCGATGATTTCTGAAAAACGTTGAAATGCCTTGTCGTATTCCCCGGTATCGAACCACGCCCGCCCCCGCAGCAGCGTCGCGGAAATCGCCAGTTCGGTATCAGGAAAACGATCAAACAATTGATCAATGAGTTCTCCGGCTTCGTCGGGTCGGTCCTGCTGATGCTTGAGGAGAGCAAGACCGTACAACGCATCCGGAATAAATTCCTCGCCGGCGGCCTGGATGGCGCGCTCATACAATGTCAGCGCCTGATCGAGGCTTTCTGTGCGATGCAGACATTGCGCGAGCATCAGTGCGCTCTGATCGGTGTATTGGCCATCGGGAAAACGTTCGGCCAGGGCGGTAAACAGAACCACCGCTTCCTCGTAGCGTCCCATCGCCATGATCGAGAGTCCCCAGAACAACTCCGCCCTCTCCCTCGAAGGATGCTCCGGCCAGTTACTCACAAAAAGCTCACAAGGCTTCACTGCTTCACGATAAAGTTCAGACCGATACAGCGATTCCGCCCGAAGCAGCGCCGCGTTGGGCGCGAGATCGTGATCGAGGTGATTTTCCAAAATGGAGACACAGGCAGTCGCCGCTTCCAGGTACTGGCCCAGGGCCTGGTATGACTGTCCGAGAATCATGGCCACTTCCGCAGCAAACTCAAAATCTTCGGCTCCGATAAGCTGCTTCAATTCGCCCACGGAGTTTTCATATTGCTGCAACCGATACAGGCACACCGCCAGGCCGTAGCGGGCGACCGACGCCTTTTCGTGATCACCATGGGCATTCAGGAATTTGCGGTATTCAGTGGATGCAAGTTCATACAACCCACGATTCAGCAGACCGTTTCCACTGTAGTAATCGCGAAGGACCACATTTGAGTCTTGGGAATCCTGGGCCCAGACGGGGGTTGCAACGCATAAAAAGAGCCCCAGGGCTGATAAAAGCAGGACTAATGCAGCTTTACGATCACTCATCTGCCGATCTCCGAACGAATCTTTATTTGTACGATCCACACCTGAACCTTCCCTCTTCCTGAGACAGCCAGCACCCACCCGCCGCCTCAGAATAAATTGGGACGGTACACCCTTGAACAAGTATCCGTCCCACGTAAGTCTACTTCCATTGTCTATCGAGAGGAAATCTAAGCTGAAAGGTGGTTCAATTATCCTCCTCATCTTCCCAATCTTCCGTATTTTCTACCTCATCTACCCAGTCTGCCTCTATTTCAACCTCTTCCAGAGTCTCCAAATGAGCTTCAATCATTCTGATCTCCGCTTCAAGAATTTCAGTCTGCTCTTCAAGAGAGTCAATTTCTGAAAAGAGAGATTCCGCATCGGATTCATATTGCCCGGCTCTCGACTCCAGTTCATTAAACTGTTGCATCAACTCGTCTATTTCAACCATGAAACGATCCTGATCTTCGTCGTTTTCCCGGCTATCCGCTGCCTCCTCCATTTCAAGGATGTGCATTTCGAATTCTGCGGATTCTTCCAGAAGTTCCTCCATCTGACCAAGGCGACGTTCAGCTCGACGCTCAAGCGAATCCCGTCTTCGTTCACAGCGCTCGGATTCACGTTGCAACCGATCAATGTTCCTTCTGCATTCGCGGATTTGAGAGCGAATCTCTCGCTGGCGTCCCGGCCAGTCCGGAGCAGTTTCAACTGAAACTAAAGCGTCATATTCTTTATCGTCGCTCGCGACGTTTCCTTCGGGGTGGATCATGTTCACGAACGACCGGAACACGGCATGATGCTTCACGGTGGCATGGACTTCAATGACATCTTCCTGCGGGCTGATGAGAATGGGAACGTCATCACGTATCATCAGGCGAATCATCGCTTCGAGCTTGCCGCGGGGCAGGGGGTAGGCGCGTATGA
Organism: Planctomycetota bacterium; assembly: GCA_022560875.1. Lineage (GTDB taxonomy): Bacteria > Planctomycetota > Phycisphaerae > Phycisphaerales > SM1A02 > JADFSH01. Next base: position 32,211 of record JADFSH010000021.1, read on the forward strand.
CGATCTCGTCTTCGCAGTCATCCGCAAAGGCGACGATCGAATCCTCCGGCATCGATCGAGGGGTGTAACTGATCACATCAGCAACAAGGACCACGTCGGAACGCTCGATCCCCGGGACGATGGTGATAGAACCTCCACTGATATTTGAACTCTCGATTACCTTGCTCGACACCCTGCAACACGTTCCGTCACAGCAGGAGTTGGTACAACAAGATTTCGACTTCGAGGAGGATTGCGTGCTGATGACTGTTTGCGGTTGCGTCGTGGCGGTTGGTTTACGCTCCTGCATGAAGCGCTCGTAGGTAGAGTCATCGCTTTTCGGGGCGGTAGTTGTCGCCTGCATTACGGGCGACGCTGCGACGATTCTGGCCCGTGGAGTAGTCTCCGCGCTGGATTGGTTTTTCTCATCCGGCGGGCATGCCCACATGGGAGTGACAATGCTTCCCGCCGTGACCATCAATGTTGCCAACAACACACCGCGCAGGGAAACACGCGGCACCATTTGTTCTGTCATAACCATGTTCAACCTCCTGGCAAATCGTTTGGCGCCCGCCGCCATGCCCAGCCCCATCACCGGGGCGGTCAGCAGCGATCCGCTTGTGTATTTCTTGGTTTCGAGCAAAGCCACCGCGTATGCGCGACGGCCCTCCGGCATCAACGCCATTACCCAGGCGTCGCAGCAATTGTCCGCCTCCTCTCGTACACGACGTCGTATCCACCACACCACCGGATGCCACCAGTACAGGCACCCGATCAGCAGATCCAACCAGGCAAACCAGTGATCGCGACGCTTCAGGTGCGCCAGTTCATGACGGATCACCGCGTTTCGTCCCGGCGCATCGAGTTGCCGCCAGAGCCCTCGGGGCAGAATCAGTCGCGGCCTGAAACCGCACCAGACCAGGGGTGAGACTCGCTGATGCGTCATCATGACTTGCGGTACTCGTGACAAACCGAGTTCCTTCGCCGCCTCCTTGACGTCCTGTTCGATCCAGTTCGGGGCAACTTGCGCGGTCTTGATCAGACGCAGTGAAAACCCCACCCGCAGAATCACCAACCCCGCCAGCAAGGCGATGCCGCCGAGCCAGAGGGTGAGGGGAATCGGGGGAACATTCAGGAGGGCGTCTCCGACCACCGCCATCCTTCGCTTCCATTCGATCAACTGTGATCCCTGGATGGTTTGACTGACTTTGTCTCGTTCCACAGGACTATTCGACGGCGGGGAATCAATCGCGCCAATCGGGACGAGGTTATTTTCAAATGGCATCCTGCGCGAGGGAAGTTTTGTGACCGCAGAATGATCAGTCATCTCGCGCGGCACCGGCGACGAATGAGTCACGTCAGGAATACTTTGAAAAAAGGCAGGGGACGTCCTGTCCCTCTGCCTCATGGATGATCTGGAGGGGGAAATCTGTGAAACGGCTTGTCGTGAAGATCGCTTCGCGGAGATAAGTGGCACATCATCAGACTTCTTCAAGTCGGGAGCAGGATGTTCCCCGGCCTGAAGTGTTGTTTGGAAAGCCGTTGATTCAGTTGCTTGCGAGAACCACGCCGCAACCTGAACGCGGAGATCCGACATTTGGGTCGAGGTGATTCGGGGCACGAACGGGGCGACAAGCAGGACCGTCAGCACGCCGAGCCACAGGACATGACGTGTCGCAGGTCGGCAGGGAACCACCCGACAAAGAACGGCAACCAGCATCGCCAGAGGAATAATCGCCAGTGCCGTTCGCCACATCAGTTCCAACGGGAAAACTTCCAACATCCGACTCCCTTTCACCCGATCCGCTAACGCTTGCGTTTTTTCGTATCCAGACGATCGATCAATTTCTGAAGTTCGGCGATCTCATCGGAAGAGAATTTTTCCTCGCGCATGAGTTGGAGGACCAGCGGGCCCGCCGCACCGTCATACAGTTGCGAGAGAAAGGATTTCAGACGCGACTTGGCTACACCTTCGCGACTGACGATGGGCGTATACACATAAGCCAGTTCTGACTTGTCACTCTTGACGTAGCCCTTCTGCTCGAGACGGGTCAGAAAGGTCAGCACGGTGGTGTAGGCAACCTTTCGCCGCTGCTTGTGGAGGAGGTTCATGACCTCCCGCACCGTCAATGGCGCATCGTCCCAGAGCGCTTTGAGAACTTCGAGTTCGGCTTCGCCGAGGTCAGCTTCACGGGGTGGCATGATTGGAATCCTCGCAAACCTACTACATGTGTCGTAGAGACTCTACTACACACGTAGGATACTGGCAAATCGTTTTTGAGAATTTTCTGGAATTTTCAGGACTTCCGCCAAACGCCGACAAAGTTGATAGGGGCCAAATTTCGTTTCGATGCAGAAAAATTCAGGCAGACACGCGGACATTTCCAGCAGTAGGGCAATATCACGCCATGTGCCCGACATGGAGAGATTTGCATATGTCCTTTAATGAACGTAATCACCCCCCACCAGTCCTTTTCGCGTCTGACTTGTGCTTCAGAAGGAGGAAAATTGTGACAAGCCAGCCAATTCCCGTCAGAATGAGCATTCCTGTGGGCCGCACGCCGCAGCCCGTTATTTCCTGTCTCTGACGGTTTGGAGCATGACATGATCAACCGAATTCAATCCCATTCTCTGTACGGAACCTTTATCGCTTCCCTGATGCTGTCCTGTCCGGTCATGGCCGGCGACGACGCATCCTTGAAGGTGCTCACCCATGACACCTTCATGGAAATGGAATCGATCCGCAGCCCCGCCATTTCCCCCGACGGAACCCAGATCATCTTCAGTCGCAGCCGCGTTAATCAAACCGAAGACCGTTCCGTGAGCAATCTCTGGATCGTCGATGTCAACGGCGAGCGGATTCGTGAACTCACGCACGGCAACTGGCGCGACTCATCACCGGTCTGGTCGCCGGATGGCACAAAAATAGCCTTCATTTCCGATCGCGATGAATCCTCCCAGATTCATGTCATGTGGCTCGACAGTCGTGAGGTCGCCCAACTCACGCATGTCGATAAAAAGCCCGGCAGCCTGAGTTGGTCTCCGGACGGCACAACGATTGGCTTCACGATGTTCGTGCCGGACAAGGAATCACCCCTCAAGGTCAAACTTCCCTCGAAGCCCGAAGGGGCGAAGTGGGCCAAGCCCGCCATCATCGTCGATCGTCTTTCCTGGCAGCGCGACGGTCGGGGATACGTCAAGCCCGGATATACCCACGCCTATACGATCGACGCCATCGTGGGCGGCACCCCCCGGAAAATCACCTCCGGCAACTACAACCATTCCAGCCCTCAATGGGCGGCGGATGGAAAGACCATCTTTGTCTCCGGGATCCGCAAGCCGGATGCCGAATACCTGCGGGGCGACAGCGAAATCTACGCCATCGATCTTGCCTCACTTGAGGTGACGACCCTGACCGAACGTGACGGCCCGGATCGCGGCCAGCGCATCTCCCCCGATGGAAAGCACATCGCCTACACCGGCTTCGACCAGCAGAATTTCACCTCTCACCTGTCCAGCCTCTATCTCATGAATGTCGATGGCTCCGGGAAACGCATCCTCGCCAAAGAACTGCCCAACTCTCCCGGCAGCGTTACCTGGGCGAAGGACAATTCCGGCGTGTACTTCACGATGGGATCCGACGGGGCGTACAACATTCAATTCTGCGACCTCGCCGGCAACATCCGACCCATCACCACCGGCCCCCAGGTCATGCGCGGCTTCACGGTCTCGGACGACGGCCAGTTCGCCACCGTGCGTTCCACGTTCCATCAGCCCGGCGATCTGGTGACCTTCAGTAAATACGAGCCGGACAACCTGCGATCCCTGGTTGACGTGAACACTGACATCCTTGACGGCGTGACCCTGGGTGAGGTGGAAGAACTCAACTTCAAGGCCCCTGACGGTCTCGACATTCAGGGCTGGCTCATGAAGCCCGCGAATTTCCAGGAGGGCGAAACCTACCCCATGCTCATGTGGATTCACGGCGGGCCGTGGTCGATGTACACCGTCGGCTTCAACTGGGCGTGGCAGAACTTCGCTGCCGAGGGGTATGGGGTGTTGTTCGTCAACCCGCGAGGTTCGACGGGTTATGGCCAGGATTTCGTCAACGGCATCCAGTTCTCCTACCCCGGCAAGGACTACGACGATCTCATGGCGGGCGTGGATGAGGCCCTGAAGCGTGGCTGGATCGACGAGAAGAACCTGTTCGTCTGCGGCGGCAGCGGAGGCGGTGTGCTTACCGCCTGGATCGTCGGCCATACCGGGCGTTTCACCGCCGCAGTCTCAATGCGTCCCGTGATCAACTGGCATTCGTTCGTGGGCAATACTGATGGGCCGAACTGGTATTACCAGTTCAAGGATTTCCCGTGGGAAAGCCCGACGGAATACTTCGAGCGTTCACCCCTGACCTACGTGGCAAACGTAACGACACCCACGATGGTGATGACCGGCGAGTCAGATTTGCGCACGCCGATGCCTCAGTCCGAGGAGTACTACCGAGCGTTGAAGATGCTCAAGAAGGAAACCCTGCTGGTGAGGATGCCCAACGAATTCCACGGGTGGAGACGGCCATCGCACCGCCTGCTGCAGCAGCTTTATTTGCAGGCTTGGTTTGAGAAATACATGGTGGATGGCGAGGAAGAGAAGTCAGCCGCCGACACGGAAAACTAAATGTTTAGCCGCGACCATCAGGGAGCGCTCCCTGACGGTCGCGGCTAAACGAATGCAGGTGATAACGTCGACTGGCAGCGACAAAGTTCCTCTTTGCCACTGCTGGTGGCGCTTATGGTTTCAAGCAGTGGCAAGCGAAGCGCTTGCCACTGCCACCCGGACTTGCGCAAGCCATATCGTTTCCGTACTCAACGGGAAGATCATCTGAGCCGTATGTCAATGACAACGGACTATCGCCCATTTGCCGCAGACACTTCACCGGCCTTGAATAACGCATACTCATGCGCAAGGAGCCCTCCCATGAACCTCAACATCAAAGCCTTCGCCCTGTCCATCGCCATTCTCTGGGGACTCGGGTTGTTTCTCATGACGTGGTGGATCATCGCCTTTGACGGCACCTCCACGGAGACGACCCTGCTCAGCCGCTGCTATCGAGGATACTCTTTCACCGCGATCGGCAGCATCATCGGGCTGGCATGGGCGTTCTTTGACGGCCTGATCGGCGGGGCGATCTTCGCCTGGCTTTATAATTGCCTCAATTCCCGC
>JADFSH010000022.1 GCA_022560875.1 Planctomycetota bacterium
CGGGTAGGGGGGAGCTGGGCGAGGTTGAAGTAGTAGGGCATGATTTTCCTCGAGGTTTCAGGACACGATTCCCGGGTTTCCGGGGGAGTTTTCCGGAGGCAGGCACATTGTAGGGCCAGAGAGGAGAGGATGCAGCCCGTGATTGCTGCGGAGGATGATCGAATTCAGGCGGAAAAACGCCTGAGATACCGATTGACCGTATGGTGATCGATGATTCACCTGTTTGAGACGGTTTCTCAATCGCACGGTTACAATGGAGCACATCATGGCGAATATCACCATCATCATCGGCCTGCTGCTCATCGCCCTTGGCGCGGGGGGATACTTTGGCGGGGGGCAGGCGAGCATGACGGCGATGATCCCGGCCTTTTTCGGCCTGCCCATCGCGCTGTTGGGAGTGGTGGCGTTGAAAGAAAAACTCCGCAAGCACGCCATGCACGGGGCGGTCCTTCTGGGGCTGCTCGGATTCGTCGGGGCGCTGATGAGGCCGGTCATGAAACTCTTTGGTGAAGAGCCGTTCGAGCTGAACATGGCCGTCGGCTCGCAACTGGCCATGGCTGCGATCTGCCTGGTCTTCGTCGTGCTTTGCGTACGATCGTTCATCGCAGCCCGGAAGAGTCGGGAAGCCGAGGGCGTGTAGGCCTTTGACCGCAAGCGAAAACCCGTGATTGTGCGGGGATTTTTCAAGTGCCGATAGTTGGATTCGAACCAACGACCTAGGGCTTATGAATCCCTCGCTCTAACCAACTGAGCTATATCGGCATCGATTTCAGTCTAGGCGTGTCGGTCAGACGGTCAAGCCGAGGTCTTGAGCCGGATGAAACTCACGTCGCAGCGGTAGGTTGCGTGGATGACTCGTGGGGAGTAACTCGGGTTTCAATCACCGGAGGGTCCGGGCGAAGCCATCTCCGGCTGATCTGGGTGCGCGGCACATCCGGTTGCGCATGGGCGATGGCCGCCGCGATCAGACCCATGAACAGGGGCTGGGGTTTGAGAGGCCGGCTGGTGAGTTCGGGATGGAACTGCCCGCCGATGAAGTAGGGATGATCCTCGGCGGCAAGCTCCATCACCTGCATGATCGGATACTCAGGATGACGACCGGTGAAGCGCAGCCCGGCCTCCTGAAGTTGGGTAACGTACTTGGGTTCGACCTCATATCGATGGCGGAACCGTTCGCGGATGATCTGTTTCTCATGAAAGAGAAAACTGGCAAGCGAACCGGACTCGATGAGCACATCCTGCGCGCCCAGTCGCATGGTCCCGCCAAGCCCTTCGATCTTTTTCTGCTCGGGAAGCTCGGCAATGACCGGGTGTTTGCAGTCGGGAGTAAATTCAGTGGAATCGGCGCCTGACAGCTTCAGCACATGCCGGGCATACTCGATGACCGCAACCTGCAACCCCAGGCATATTCCGAGAAAGGGAATACGTTGGGTGCGGACATACTCAACACAGGCGATTTTCCCTTCAACCCCCCGTTCCCCAAAGCCCCCGGGAATGATCACCCCATCCACCTTGGCCTCGTCGAGCAGGTCCGCCACGTTGGAGGCGTTGATCTCTGTCGTGTCGATCCACTGCACATCAGCCTGCACGGACAAGTGCGTGGTGGCATGCTCGATGGACTTGTCGATCGAGGCATAGGCGTCTCGGAGGGCGGCGTACTTGCCCAGGATCCCCAGTCGAATTTCGTATTTCCGGGGCGCGGTGATCTTATCGACGTATTCCATCCAGACGATTCGGGCCCGGTCTTCATGCTGGGCATCCACGCGCGAGTGCAGGTCGAGTATGGAAAGCACCTCCCGGTCGAGCCCCTCCGCGCGGAGTGCTTCGGGGATGGTATAGATCGATTTCCGGTCGTGCATGGAGAACACGCGGTTCATCGGCACGTTGGAGAACATCGAAACTTTCTGCCTGACGGTCTTGGTGGCGGGGTTTCGGGCACGACAGGCTATGATCGAGGGCTGGATGCCCGCTTCCATGAGTCGCTTGATGCCGAGTTGGGCGGCCTTGGATTTCTGCTCGCCGAGAATGTCCGGTTCCAGGATATAGGTGAGGGCGACGAAACAAGTGGAATTCGGACCTTCCTCATAGGCCAGTTCGCGCAAGGCCTCAATAAACACCCCGTTCTCGTAATCGCCCGCCGTGCCCCCAACCTCGACGAAGACGACATCAGTGGGCGATCCATTCGGACCGCCGGTCAGGGCGAGTTTTCGCAGTCGATATTTGATCTCGCCGGTGACATGGGGAATAACCTGCACATCGCGCCCGAGATATCCGCCCTTCCGCTCTCGATCGAGAATGGCAGTGAAGATCTGACCGGATGTTGCGAAATTCTGCCGGGAGAGGTTCTGATCCAGGATCCGCTCATACGTTCCCAGATCCATATCGGTTTCCGTGCCGTCATCGAGAACGAAAACCTCTCCATGCCGATAGGGATTGAGGGTGCCGGAGTCGATGTTGAGGTAGCCCTCCAGCTTGATGGGGGCGACGGTGAGAGCCTTGTCCTTCAGCAGCTTGGCGAGGGAAGAGCTGAATATCCCCTTGCCCAGTCCTGATATCACCGTCCCGAAGACGACGACGTACTTGTGCTGACCACGTTGATAGCCGTCCGGTATGGGCGAATAGAATTCGTCGGCCTCTTCCGAGTGGCCAAACTGATGGAGGAAGGAATCCTGGGGTTTGGGAGATGAAGATGGGGGGTCCGATTGGATGGGCATTCCCCACTCTAACACGCCGGGATTGATTTGAAAAGCATTGAGTTCTCAAACGACAAGTCTGACCACCAGGACCGAACCCGGCATCGGTGAGCGGATTCACCCCCACCGGGCGGAAACCACTCCGGATCAGGCGGTCTGCGTCCGGTACCACTCGACAAAGCGGGCATATTGCTCCGGAGTGTCTATGCCGTGATGTCTGACCTCGCCCAGGGCAACCTGAATGGTGTAGTTGTGCTCCAGCACTCTCATCTGCTCGAGTCGTTCGGCCTGCTCCCGGGGGGTGGGGGGGAGCTTGATGTAGGTCTGGAGAAAGTCACTGCGATAGACATACAGCCCGATATGTTTCAGAGGCGGGTCGGGATTGGTGTTCTCATTCTGTTCACCGGTTTCGATCGACCGGGAAAAGGATCTGGCCCGGCCTTCCCCATCGAGCACGACCTTGACGATATTGGGATCAGCGGGATCCTCATCCGCCATGAAAGGCGAGGCGAGGGTCGCCATCGGGTCCGGGGGATGATCCAGAAGTCGCTGAATCGTCAGTTCGATCAGGGCCGGCTCGAGCTGTGGCTCATCGCCCTGGAGATTGACGATGATATCGGCGTCAATGGCCAGGGCGGCTTCCGCAATCCGGCTGGTTCCGTTGGGGTGGTCGGAGCGGGTGAGAATCGTCTCGCCGCCGAATCCCCTGACCGCTTCGTCGATCCTCCGGTCATCGGTGGCGACGAAGACCCGATCGAGGGAGGCGACTCTCTGAGCCAGCTCATAGACGTGCTGGATGAGTGGTCGCCCGGTTTGATCAGCGAGTATCTTTCCAGGGAAGCGAGTGGAATCGTAACGGGCGGGAATGATGGCGATGATATCAGGCACCGGAGAGGCCTTTCACAAGGAATCGTGTCGATCACCCCTCATTTCCGCTGCCGGCAATATCCTTGAGAAGTTGCCCGACTTCACTACGCCGTTGACGAATATCACGAAAGCCGATGTTCTTTCGGGCGATATTTGAACATATGTCCCGCGCTTCTCGGGCCAGGCCCGGATCGTTCTCGGCGCGTGCAAGTTCTATCAACGAAAGCATCAGATCGTACCGGATGTCAAGTTCGCGTTTTCTGTCGGCGACCTCGATGGCCTGGAGGGCTTCCTTGAATTCCTCGATGGCTTCGTTGTACCACTGTTCCCTGGCAAAACAACTCCCCAGCATGTGGCTGGCCCGTGCTCGCAGTCTTGGCTCGTCCTTGGAATTCTGAAGATGCTCCATGGCCTTGCCCGTATCTCCCAGTTGGTAAAAAACCTCGCCCAGTCGATATTGAAAGGACCGATCGTTGGGATATCTTTTTACCCGCTCCAGAAATTCAGAGGACTCAAGCTGGAGCCGGTCCCGGCGTACTTTTTCGAGCTCCTGTTGCAGTTCGCCGTTATCAGTTGCGCTATCCAGACGCTTGCGAAGTTCGTTTTCGACCTTCATCGCTTTGCCAATGTCAATATCACCGGCATTCATCCGGAACCGGTATTCCTTGGTTTCCTCATACCCTTTCAGGTAGATTTCCTGCGCCTTCTTGATCGATTCCGGGGTACCACGTCGCTTCAGAAGCTGAGTGTACTTGTTGATGACATCAGGAACCTCAGGGGTTTTCTCGTAAAGGAGTCTGGCCCGTTCGAGATTGCGCTCTTCTGTCGATGCGCTGACGGAAAGAAGCTCCATCTCCTCGAGTTCCCGCTGCTTATCCATGTCCTTGACCATCCCCCGGAATCCCCCTTCCTTACCTCCCGCTTCCTCATATCGACCCTGATCCATGGCACGTTGGGCAGAGATGTTCTTAAGCTCGTGATCCAGGGAGCTGTCTCTTGGATCCAAGGCGAGGGCCTGCTCACCGGCGATCATCGCCTGGTCATAAGCGTGGACATCACTGAACAGGTACATGGCCTTGAGCCATGTTGATTTGGTGAGTTTTTTACTCTTGCGCATGAGACCCAGCACCTTGATGGCGATGGAATTGCCCCATTCGAGTTGATCGGCCTTGATCGACGCTTCCAGCGCCTTGAGGGCGAGGTTGGCGTTGGTGATGTCCTTCATCCAGGTGAACTCAACGGCGACGAAGCGACCGATCGAATGCGGCTCCTCGATCTTGCGGATTTCCCTCCCCGTGGCCGATCGCCCCCCCTGATTGGCATAGCGAATGGCGACCTCAAACATCGCTTCATGAGCTGACATGATCTCGGGATCAAATATCAACCCGCTTGCATAACAACTCAGGGCATAATCGTAGTTCGATGAGTCTGCGGCGGTTCGTGCATGCTCAAACCACTTCTGCGCCTTCTCCGGTTGGGCGGTGTATTCGAAGTCCTCGCTTCCGCTGTCACCACTGTCCCCGCCTTCCGGGGGGGGCTTCTTCTTGAATAACGCCACAGATGAATACCTCTGACTGGGTGCTTCCCCGGCCCTCAACGGGCGTGACGCCGGGACCATTATGTACGAATTGGAGCGAACACTCCACGGTACGGCGCAGGGCCTTGTCGGTCAATGATCTTGCGACTGGCTGGGGCCGGATTACAGGCGTAGCATAGCGATTCATGGACCTTGACCCGGTCAGTCTCACCATCGTTACGTATCCGGACCCGATCCTCCGCCAAAAAGCCGAGCCGATCGGCGAGATCACCTCGACGATCCGGGCCGTGGGGGAAAAGATGATCGAGTTGATGCATCAAGCCGATGGCGTGGGCCTCGCGGCACCCCAGGTGGGTCTTTCCTGGCGGATGTTCGTGACCGTGATTTCTCAGGATAAGCAGGCGGAGACAATTCCGGGACGGATCTATATCAACCCTGAAATCACCATCGAAAACCGGGAGCTGGCCATCCTCGAAGAAGGGTGCCTGAGCCTGCCCGACATACGCGGCGACATCCGTCGTTCCATTGCGGTAACCCTGAATGCCCTCGATCCTGACGGCAATCCATTCTCAATGACCGATGATGACTTCATGTCCCGGATCTGGCAACATGAACTGGACCACCTCAACGGGGTGCTCATCATCGACAAGATGAATCCCATGGATCGGATTGCCGTCCGAAAAGCCCTCAAAGAACTCGACGCGACCACGATCAAAGGGTAACCGCATGAGACTGGTCTATTTCGGCTCCGGTCCGTTTGGCCTGCCCACACTTGAGCGTCTGATGCGCCGGCACCAGATCGAACTTGTGATTTCGCAGCCGGATCGCCCCGCCGGTCGCAAGCGCAAGCCCCAGCCCACCCCCGTTACCCGCTTCGCAGATGATCATCAGCTGGCCATTGTCAAACCCGAAGAAGTGAACGATGACGAGGTGGTCGAGTCGATCCGGAGCATTGAGGCGGACGCATTCGTAGTAATCGCCTTCGGGCAGAAGCTATCCCGTCCACTGCTGGAAAATACCTTTGCCATCAATCTCCATGCCTCACTTTTGCCGAAATTTCGCGGCGCCGCTCCCATTAACTGGGCAGTGCTAAACAATGAGAAACAGACCGGAATCAGTGTCATAACCCTCGCCGATCGCATGGATGCCGGAGAGGTGCTGGGAAGGGCGTCCACGCCGATCGATCCCCATGAGACGGCCGGCGAGCTGCACGATCGCCTGGCGATCATGGGACAGGATGTCGTTCTGGACACCCTGGAAAGGCATCAAGCGGGAACGCTCGAGCCTGAGATGCAGGATGAAAATCTTGCGACCCAAGCCCCGAAGCTTTCCCGGGCGGATGGCATCGTGAATTTTGATCAACCCGCAACCGAGGTTCGAGCGCGTATTCACGGCTTGACCCCCTGGCCCGGATGTACGGTTGTCCTGGAGGGAACGGCATTGAAACTGCTTCGGGTCCGTGAGCATGAGACTGAACATGCCGGCGCCTCACCCGGAGAAATTCTTGTTGATGGAAGCGTGGCCTGCGCCGATGGTTCCGTACAACTCTTGTCCGTTCAACCGGCGGGCGGAAAGACCATGACGTTTGCCGCCTATTGCAACGGGCATCACGTCACCCCGGGAATGAGGATTCTTAGCCCATGAGCTGGATCGCATCCTCACTCTGGGATCTGCTCGCGGGCCGAAAAACACCCCCCCGGTCCCCCCGGTCTCCGCGATCGAAAAGCGCGGAGAGCGCCACAAAAAAATCCACGCCCACCCGCAAACCGATGCAGGAGCGGTATGACAAACTCGTCACCGACATGAAGCAAACATACGGCGTGCGGATCAGGAAATGGCGATCGAGCATGACCGGATGTGCTTGGGAAGTTCATTATGAAAGTGGTCGTCTTGTGCGCCTCGTCGAATCACCCTATCCCAAGGGGCCGATGAGCTGCGCGATTTTCCTCCACGAGATAGGGCATCACGTCATCGGCTTCCGCATCTATCGGCCGCGTTGTCTGGAGGAGTACCACGCCTGGAAGTGGTCGCTCGACACCATGCGTGAGTTGGGATTCAACGTCACGAAGTCGGTCGAAAAGCGTATGGCGGAATCTCTGCGTTACGCAGTGGCGAAAGCCCGTCGCCGTGGTCTCAAGAAGCTGCCCGCGGAACTGATCCCCTATGCGACCTGAATCACACCAGAATATCGAACAGGGTGCCGACATTGGTCAGCAGCACCGGGGCAATGACGGTTTTCGGGGGATCTGGAGGAAGCATCACATTTTCATAGGTCACCGTATCTGACACCCGGCAGGTCACAGGGCAGCGAGTTGGATCAGGAGGAGACGCCAGATCACTCGGAGGCGAGTCTTCGGTGTCCTCCGGTTGTGATGAAATGTAGATATCGATCCGAGAGGATGGCTGTGGGTCATCGAAGCCCCGCGCCAGCCGGTCGATTTCACGACGGAGGGCGTTGATGACAAATCGAGCCGGGCCGATGCTCGATTGGTTGTGCGCGTGATCGAGGCTGGCCTGGTGAACCCGGATGAGGCGATCGACAGGATCGGTAGCTATCGCATTGAATCGGTTTTCCGTACTCACTCAGGAAGAGATGCAAAGCCCGGTCCAGAAGCGGGAAACCCTCCCGGATCTCACTCCTGCCGATAAAACCTCGGCAGTGAGACTACCATGCTGCTTTCCGTGAAGGTGGCAACCAACCACCGGATTTCCACCTGGAGAGGATGATGATTGAAATCAACATCCTTGGTCTTTCCCTCGAAACCCCGGAACTCATGACACCACCTGCACTTCGTACTGAAGACCTTGCATATGACCTGCCGGAGGATCGCATCGCCACCCGTCCCGCAGAGCCTCGGGACAGCGCGCGGATGCTGGTGATAAGCCGGTCTTCGGACACCCTGGAGCATCGAAAGGTCAGCGACCTGCCGGATTACCTCGTTTCGAGTGACGCTCTGGTTATGAACAAAACTGCCGTGATCCCCGCGAGATTCCTGGGGAAGCGAACTGATTCGGGGGGAAAAGTGGAGGGGCTTTTTCTCGATGAGCCGGAAGACGGCACCTGGCGAGTCATGCTAAAAAGCAACGGCCGGCTTCGTCCCGACCTGGTCATCGAACTCGCCGACCAGCAGGATCGCCCCAGCGGGCAGGTGATTCGTCTTGGTAAAAGGGATGGGGATGAGTGGATCGTCCATCCCGAATCGAATCGATCGGCCCATGAACTTCTGGAGGCGGTCGGACGTACCCCGCTGCCGCCTTATATTCTCCGAGCCCGGGGTATCCGGGGGGTCCGGGGGGATCGGTCTATTGATGATGCTCAGGATCGAAGCTGGTACCAGACGGTATACGCCGATCCGGATCAGGGGCGTTCCGTGGCTGCGCCGACCGCGGGACTCCATTTCACGCCGGAACTGATTCAGGCTCTCATCGGGAAGGGCGTCGAGCGGCTGGAGATTTCCCTTGATGTCGGCCCGGGCACGTTCAAACCCATCACCACACCCACCCTAGAGATGCACGACATGTACTGGGAGTGCTACGAAGTCCCCTCGGAAACTCTCGAATCGCTCAATGCCATACAGAACCGGAAGAAATCCGGGGAGTCGGTCCGGCTTTTTGCCGTGGGAACGACTTCCGTGCGGACACTAGAGTCGTTACCCGATCCTCTGCCGGTTCATGAATCATTAACCGGGACCACTGATCTGTTCATCGCGCCGCCGTATGACTTTCGATTTGTCGATGGTTTGTTGACAAACTTCCATTTACCACGTTCCACGCTGTTGGCATTGGTGGCAGCACTGGTCGGGCTGGAGCGTCTTTTAGCCGTGTATGAGCAGGCAATACGGGAAGGCTATCGCTTTTACAGTTATGGGGATGCCATGTTGATTCTTCCGTGATCACTTCATTTTTGGGGCGGCTTCGTTCACAATCCCGATACGTACTATGAGCCAGCAATTTATTTGCCCAACCACAATGAAGTTGTCCGAACTGATTTGCGATCTGCCGGTCGAAAGTGTCCGAGGATCCGATGACCTTTGTATTCATCGGATTGTCGAAGATTCGAGACTGGCGGAGGAAGGATGTCTGTTCGTCGCCCGGGCGGGACTGAAGAGTGACGGTCGCATGTTCATCGGGGATGCCATAGAGGCGGGGGCGGTTGCGGTGCTGTGCAATGATGCTGAAGCGGTGCCGCCGGGGGTAAGTCCGGGGGTATCTCCGGGGGTGGCCGTCATTGTCGCCAACGATGTCCCTCTCATCGCCGCGATGCTGGCGGAGCGGTTTCACCACCACCCGTCCCGTCGATTGCGTCTCGTGGGCATCACCGGGACCAACGGCAAGACGACCACCGCCCATCTCATTCATCACATCCTGAAGGCCGCGGATACGCCCTGCGGCCTCATCGGGACCGTCTGCATTGACAATGGACGTGAGACCCATCAGGGAGATTTGACCACGCCGTCCGCTTTCGAGATCAGCCGCCTCCTGAGCGACATGTGCGAAAACAAGTGCGCAACCTGTGTGCTGGAAGCATCGAGCCACGCCCTTCATCAGCGGCGCACCGCAGGGCTGGATTTTCACATTGGCGTCTTCACCAATCTTTCCGGCGATCACATGGATTATCACGGCACGTCTCAGGCCTACCTCGATGCCAAGGCGATTCTCTTCGAGTCGCTTCCTGAAGATGGCTGGGCGGTGGTCAACCTCGATGATCCCGTCTCGCAGGAGATCATCAGCCGCAGTCGAAGCCGCATTCTGACCTGCGGGATAGATGCGCAGAAAGCGGATTGCCATGCTCATATCGGTCGGCAGACGATTGATGGCCTTGAGGCGACGATGACCGGCCCGTGGGGATCGATCGAGATTCGGCTCCCTCTCGTCGGTCGTCACAATGTCATGAACGCGCTTCAGGCTTTTACGGTCGCTCACCTCCTCGGCATCGATGCCATCGCGATTCAGCAAAGCCTGATCCAGTGCAGTCCGCCTCCGGGGCGTCTCGAACCGGTGGGATGCGGAGAGATTGAGTACCGCGTTTTTGTCGATTATGCGCACACCGACGATGCGCTGGACAATGTGCTGGGATCGCTCAAGCCGCTGGTCCCCGCCGGGGGCGTGCTTCGAGTGGTGTTTGGTTGCGGGGGAGACCGGGATCGAACCAAGCGTCCCCGGATGGCCCGGATCGCTTGTCGATGGGCTGATGAAGTCATCATCACCTCGGACAATCCACGCACGGAATCTCCGGAAGCGATTCTCAAGGATATCCTGGCCGGGGTGCCCGATGACCGGGACGAATCCGCCTATTGCCTCGTTGATCGGCAAAAGGCGATCGAGTTCGCCATCGAGCGATCACGGGCCGGGGATGTCATCCTGATCGCAGGTAAGGGACACGAGGATTACCAGATCATCGGGAGCACGAGGCGGCCCTTTGATGACCGTATCATCGCCGGGAAAGCGATTGCGCACCGGCTCGCCGGAGTGGGGGCGTCATGAGTTTTTTTACGCCCAACAATCTGCAATCCGTCACCAGCGGGCGATGGCTCAAACGTGGAGATGACCAATTCCTCCTCCACGGCGTGGGCATCGACACCCGGTCGGACCTGACGAACAAAGCCTATTTCGCCATTCGGGGGCAGCAGTACGATGGCCATGACTTTCTCGGTGATGCGGTCGCCGCCGGTGCGAAAATGCTTTTCGTCGATCGCGACATTGACGACGGAGTATTGGCGCATGACGTCAGCATTGTCAAGGTCAGTGACAGCGTCACGGCTTTGGGGCGGATGGCCCGGGCCTACCGACAAACGCTCAATTCCACCAAAGTGATCGCCATCACCGGTTCCGCCGGCAAGACGACGACCAAGCGCCTCATCGAAGCGGTGCTTTCGGGCAGTCTGCGGGGGACCGCCGCCCCACGATCGTTCAACAACAACATCGGCTTGCCCCTGTCGATTCTCAGGGCCGAGCCGAAGGACAACTATCTCATCCTCGAGATCGGGGCCAACACCCCGGGTGAGATTGCGCATCTTTCGGAAATCGCCATGCCGGACATCGCCGTCATCACCATGATCGGGCGGAGTCATCTGGAGGGGTTCGGCACCGTGGAGAATGTCGCCCGGGAAAAAGCTTCGATGCTCCTGTTCCTCAAGCGGGGCGGGTTGAGAGTACTCCATGCCGATTCCCCGGAGCTTGCGCGTTGCATCAAGGCTCCCGGTAAATGTGTCACATTCGGCGAATCGTCCGATGCGGATATTCGCTTGACGGATCGGGAGGTTGGAGCTTCCAAAAAGGGGGAAGTTTCGTGGTTCGAGGTCAACGGGCGTTTTCGATATCAACTTTCCCTGCCGGGTCGTCACAACGCCATCAACGCCCTGGCCGCAATCGCGGTCGGGAGACGCTTTGGCGTGAGCGATGAGACCATGAGCAACGCGCTGGGACAGGTTGATCCCGTCGCGATGCGTTTCGAGAAGACATGCATCGGCAAGGTGGATGTCTACAACGACACCTACAACGCGAATCCGGATTCGGTCATTGCCGCGCTGGAGACATTCGCCGAACTCAAGCCCCGTCGTCGTCGGCGCGTCATCGCCCTGGGTGACATGCTCGAATTGGGCGACAAGTGCGAAGAGCTGCATCGCGAGATCGGTCGCTACATCCTGGACAATGAATCACGCCTCAAGATCGACTTCGTGGTGACGGTGGGAAAACATGCGGCATATATCGCCGACGAGTTGGCGGTGAAATGGCCGGCAAAACGCATTGCCTCGTTCCGAAAAGGAAACAAGGATACCCTCGCCCTGCTTTCAAGCCAGTTGCGTGACGGGGGAGCGGTCCTGCTGAAGGGATCCCGGGGAGTCGGGCTGGACAAACTAGTGGGTCGCCTGAAAAAGACCCTCGATCTTTCCACCAAGATGAAGAAACCTGCCAAGCAAGGAAAACGAAAAAAGAAAACCTGACCCGGACTGCTCGCGGCTGATGTCATGGGAAGCTGATCGAGGATACGGGCGTGAACAGGATTGAGAATAAGCGAACCGATGCTGTATAACCTTCTGCAATATACGGATGAATGGCTGGACTCGATCGGTCTGTTTTCCGTGCTCCAAGTGCTGTATCAGCTTGAGTTTCGGGCGTTCTTTGCCGTCCTGTTCAGTTTTCTCATCGTGCTCGTCTTTGGCAAGCCGACGATTCGGTGGCTGATCAAGCAGAAAGTCGGCGATCAGCCTGAGTTTTATCATTCCGATGTCAACGAACTGATGGCTTCCAAGGCCGCCACCCCGACCATGGGGGGTATCCTCATCTGCTCGTCGATCTTTCTCACCATCGCCTTGTTTGCCGATCTCCGTAACAGCTATGTCCACCTGTCTCTGATCGTCCTGGGCTGGCTGGCGGTGGTCGGGGGATTCGACGACTGGCTCAAGCTCACCTCCGCCACCCGCAAGCCCGGCTCGCGCGAAGGGTTGTATGCCTGGGAGAAGCTCCTCTTCCAACTCGGCATCGGGGCGGTGGCGGGTTTCTTTCTGTATCGCAACACGTTTGACAATGACGTCGCCCATGTGCTCGTGCTTCCGCTGCAACGCACCTACGTGCCGAACGCGGAGTCGCTGGTGCTGGAGGAGGGGGTGATCGTGCTGGGCTTTGCGGCGTTCATGATCATCGCCACCCTGCTTATCGCAGGAACCTCCAACGCCGTGAACCTGACCGACGGCATGGACGGGCTGGCGGGGGGAAACATGATCGTCGCCTCGATGGCGATGATGGCGCTGTGTTTTATCGCGGGTGATGTGCAGACCGCCGGATATCTGCTGTTTCCGCATGTACCGGGTACGGGTGAGTTGATGATCGTCACCGGGGCCATGGCGGGGGCTTGTCTGGGATTTCTCTGGTACAACTGCGCGCCGGCCCAGGTGTTCATGGGCGATACGGGATCGTTGCCTCTGGGCGGATTGCTCGCCTTCATCGCCATGGCGATCCGTCAGGAAATTCTGCTGTTGGTGATCGGCGGCGTGTTCTTCCTGGAAATGTTCAGCGTGATCGTGCAGGTGGGCTACTTCAAGTGGACGGGCGGCAAGCGGCTTCTTCGCTGCTCGCCCATTCATCATCATTACCACCTCGGAGGCTGGTCGGAACAGCAGGTGGTGACTCGGTTCTGGGTGCTGTCGGTGGTGTGCGCGATGATCGCGTTAGTATCCGTAAAACTGCGATAACCGATACAGATCGTGCGCCGGGGGAATACTGGGGGGGTAGGGGCGTCCGATAGTCGGGGTGTCCGGGGGTCCGGGGTCCAGTGCTTGTGAAGAGTCGTCGATGACCATGAAGACTTGGGGTCAATCCAGTCCAGGAGAATCTCGATGCTGCTTCCCTCGCCCCCCGGCCCCCCCGCGTCCCCCTCGCAGGAAGACGAACTTGCCCCGCCGATCGAAGACGTCGCGTCGGATTCTCAAAGATCGGGACTTTCCGCGTTCTTCGTGTTCCTCATCATCGGCGTGTCCTGCCTGCTCATTTGGCTGGTCTTCAGTCCATCCGGAGCCCATGCCGCGTGGTACGATTCGATCGACAAAGGCACCATTCAAGCCGAGCTAACCCGCAAGCCCATGCTCGTGTTTTATACCGCGGACTGGTGCCCCCCCTGCAAAATGCTCAAGAAGCAGACCTTTGCCGATGATCAGGTCGCGAAATATCTCGCAGACAATTACATCCTCATCAAGATCGATCTGACTGATCGCCAAAGTCCCAACCAGGCGATCGCCCGGGAGTACGAAGTCCGCTCCATCCCGACCATGTTCATCTACACCTCACTTGGCATAGAAATAGACTCTATAAACGGATTCATACCCCCTCGCGAATTTCTGGAATGGATCAGAAAGTGATGAGATCGCATTTGAGATTGCGGGGATCGGTTAACTGCCCGGATCAACGGCGAGGCATCATGTCATCAAGGGGGATCTCCGCGCCGGACACGCTGAACTTCTTCACGAAGCGAAAATCTCTGAGAAGCGTGATCAGCAGCCGCATGTCATCGTGCAAAGGTGCCAAAAAACGCATCGGCTGATCTTGTATCGGGTGGGTGAACCCGAGCAAGGCGGCATGGAGAGCCTGTCTTGTGATCAGCGGCTCGCGCGGACCATGTTCGGATGTACCTTTCGGGCCGACGACATCACCGAATTTCAGGTGCTTTCCGCCATACATATCGTCGCCCACGATCGGATAGCCGAGATGGGAGAGATGAATGCGGATCTGATGGGTTCGCCCTGACTTGAGTTCGAGTTCGACGAGAGAAAAATCCTCGTAGATCTCACGCACCCGATAGATCGTGACGGAGGGCTTGCCCTTCTCGTCCCAGCGTACGGCGTATTTCTCCCGCTCGGTCGGATGCTTACCCAGGGGAAACTCAACAATATCGGCGCGGGGCTCCACCTGGCCGTGCACCACCGCGAGATAACGTTTCTCTATCTTGCGTTGCTCGAATTGCTTGCCCAGTCGCCAATGCGCGGTGTCCGACTTGGCGGCAACCATGACCCCGGTGGTATGCCGGTCGAGCCGGTGGACGACCCCGGGACGGGCGAATTTCTCGCCGACGCTGGAGAGCGCGCCGTTGGAGCAGTTCTGGAAGTGCCAGGCGAGCCCGTTGATGAGCGTGCCCGAGAGGTTACCCCGGGCCGGATGGACGATGATGTCGTCCTGCTTGTTGATGACGATGAGATCGTCATCCTCATAGAGAATGTCCAGGGGGATTTCCTCCGCCGGCAGTTCGTTGCTCGGAGGCGGAGGAATGACGACCGAAATCCTGTCGCCCAACCGGAGCCTGGTCGAGGCCTTGGGAATGCGGTCGTTGACGATCACCGCCTGCTCTTTGATCAGACGCTGGAGAGAGGTCCGGGAGATGAAGGGAATGCGATCGACCAGGTATTTATCAAGCCGCTTGTTCAAATCGCGCGACAGCGTGAAATGAACGGTGACTTGGTGCTCATCGTCGCCTTCGGTCTGTTCATAGAGTGCGAAAAGCGCGCTGCGATCGACTTTTCCTCCGGGGCCGATGAGGTTGGGTTCGTCCGTGGGGATGAACGTATGCGGCGTGTCTTCGCCCGCAGGCATCAGGGCTTATCCAGGTCGGGGGAGATGAATTCCTCAAAGGCCCTGTTGATGGAAATCGGCTCAAGACTGTTCGTGGTGGATGCGGTTAGAAGAGCCTGCATTTGCTGAACGGTGATCAGTGAGATTTCAGTTGCCACCAGATCAGCGGTTTCGATCCGCCCGCGAGCCTGCTCGGCGAGCTTGGGATAATACGGCTCGACCCGCTCCGCGGCGGCAGTGAGATACGCACGGGCCTGCTCAGTATCACCTCGGGATTCGGCAATGGCGGCTCGGCCGTTGTGGGCATTAACGACAAGAAGAGTCAGGGGGAGGTCATGATCATCCGATTCAATGATCGTCTGGTACAGCTTGTCCGCGCGATCGAGGTATTGGGTGCGTTCCTCATCCGTGAGAGTTGTTGTTTGCGTTCCGTCGGCGCTGAGTGGGGTATTGGTATTGACGGCGCTAAGCAGTATTGTTGCCGCGAACATCCGGGAGAGGTGAGGAATGGCCCCGACATCGTCATACTGCATGGCGACATCCTCAAGGCTACTGGGCAGCCCGCTGGCGAGGCTTTCCTGGTAAGCCTGCCATGCTTCGTAGACATAATTCTGCTTTTGCTCCTGCCAACGTATCCACAGGACGTACGAGCATAGTGCCACCAGGATGATGAGCAGGTACGTCGGGCCTGATGTCTTGAGCCAGGTCACGAAATCCTCGTTGAGACGGCTTTCGGTGAGATCGCTCTGATGAATCTCTTTGAGGCGGTTACGATCCATGTTGGGAATCATCCTTTGCGGGACGGGGGGTACAGGGCATCCGAGGCGGCGTCCGGGGGGAAAGCGATATCGTATCCGGGGCCGCAACCCCGGGCAATGAGCCGGCTTGCCGGTCCGACAGAAGGCTGGCGGGCATTATTTGAGTTCTTGCAGTGACGATTCCAACCGTTCCAGGCACTTTTCGAGGTACGTCGGGTGTCCTTCGGAACGGATGAACTTCGGGGCGGTCGAGGCAAGCAGAGCCCGGCGAATCGTGGCCAGACGCGAATAGTGCTCCTCCACGGGCAGCCCCAGCTTCTTTCTTTCCCGGGCCAGCGTTTTGACCGGGGGATGCGGTTTGAGTCGTTCGGGTTTCGCCCACAGTTGGCGTTCGAGATAAACCGCATCCTCGATCCAGTTGCCGGCATGGACTTCCGCCAGATCGATCAGATGCACCGGCCCGTCGTCCATTCCGGTCCGGCTCATGGCGTTGGCGAGATGCAGATCGCCATGAAGCCATTGAGAAGTGTCACGGGCTCGCCATTCAGACACGATGTCATCCAGCCGGTTACGGAATACCTTGAGTGCTTTCTTCCATCGTTGGGAATGATTAATCTGGTTGATCTTGAGGCTTTCCTGCGAGCCCTTCAGTAGTTCGTTCCAGTCTTCCCGATTTGGAGCCTGGTCAACGACAAACGCACTTGCTCGGGCGTAAAAGCGGGCGGCCGCTTCCGAAATCCGGAGAATGTGAGAATCGTTCCAGTGCAATCCGAGGGGGCCATGGGAAAACTGTTCGATCACGATCCATGCGAGATCGTAGCCGCCAAGTGTTTCTCCCGAGGCGAACAAGCGGGGCACGGGAGAGACCGGCGAGTTGGCATTCTGGAGTCTTTTTGTCCACAGCAACTCCCGCAGGACGACGGGTAATTTAATCACGACCGGATGATCGCTTCCATCCGGAAGTGTGAAGACCGCTTTGGCGGTCGCCGCTCCGCCCCGTTGCCAGTCGGCCTTAAACCAGGTGATGTCGCTGAGTTTGTTGTCGCAGGCCTCGATTACGAGTGGGGCAAGGCTTGCGGCCAGGCCGCGTGCATCCGCCGGGACAGCCTTACTGGCATCTCGGCTCATGGGCGGGACTCCGATCGGCTGTCCATATCAGCAGCGTACGGTCTGGGACGACAGGCGACAAGGCCAATACCCCGCTTGCCTGGAGAAGTCACTCCGTCTAGGTTCACCATCATGTCCCGACGCTATGACATGCTTGTGATCGATCTTGACGGCACGCTTCTCGACCGTCGGGGAAGAGTCTCGTCTGAGAACCGAAAGGCCGTTTCCCGGGCTCGACAAGAGGGTCTGGAACTCATCATCGCCACCGGGCGGGCTCTGGTGGAATCTGCCGAACCCCTGAAACAGATCAAACACGATCATTTGGTCGTAGCGGCCGGGGGATCGTTGCTCTGTAATGCCGCCGATGGCCGCACCCTTGAGCGTCGAATCATGCCCCTTGATCTCGTGGAGGATATCACTCGCTGTCTGCTGGGCCATGGCCATAAGGTGCTCGTGCTGAAGGACGCCGATGCAACCGGTTACGACTACCTTGCCGTCGGACCGGATGAACTGGACCCTGCCTCGCAGTGGTGGTTTGAGGTGATGGCCAGTACGGTTCGATTCGTACCTTCACTCGAGGATGATCCTCATCCTACGGATACGGTGCGGGTGGGGGTGGTCGCCACCGGTTCCGAATTGGCCCCAATCGTACACCAACTCGAGTCAGAACTCGGCGATCGGGCGTTTCTCCAGCATTGGCCGGCGGTGACATCTTCTCGCGCCATTCGATCATCAACCCATTTGCTGGAAGTCTTCAATCCCGAAGTCAACAAATGGACGATGGTGGAGCCATATTCGTCGAGTCGGGGGATTGACCCTCAGAGAATCGCGGCAATCGGGGACGGACTGAATGATGTGGAAATTCTTCGAGAGTGCGGCTTGGGTATCGCCATGGCCAATGCATGTAAGCCGGTGCTGAAAGTGGCCGATCAGGTCACGGGCGGCAACAATGATCATGGCGTCGCCTCGGCCATCGAACATATTCTTGATGGCACCTGGTAATCCCTCCGGGACAACAACCATCTATGATGCCGGTTGGTAACGTGAAACAGACGAACGTTCAAATGCGACATGCCGTACTCGGCTGCCATGAGGGATATCATCTACTCTCAGCGCAGGAAGTGATCCTTAAAAGCGTCCTGGAGTCGGAATCGCGTATTGCCCTGATTGCCGGTCCGAAGCACGATCCTTTTCAACCTGTCTTCGGGATCACCTCGATTGCCGCGATTTCCGAATTGATGGCCCGTCACGAAACCGAGATCGTCCCGACGCACGACGCGGGACGCGCGGTCCGACTGGCGATGTATGCGGCACAATCCGGCCAGAAGGCCTTGGCCCTCGTGCCGAACAGTATGCTCGATCAAACCATCGCTGGTCTGACGGAAGCATCTATCGGTCAGTTTGAAAAGGGGGGGGCGGTCTGCCTGATACTCGAGGATCATCCCGAACACGCGCCGGCATCCTGCCCGCGCCGGGCGGCGTTTCGTTTGGGACTCCCCTGTCTGGAACCGCGTGATATCGCTGAACTCAGACACACCATCGAAAATGCTCTGAGGTTGAGCCGAGCCGGCGGATGTCCCATCGCCCTTGTCCTGCACTGTTCGATTCTCCAATCGGCAAGTACGATGGAAGTGAAGCCGAATCGTGTGCCGAATCTGACCGATGTGGTTCTTCCCAGTCGTCGCCGATCACCGAAGCCCCGCTGGGGGGAAACCGGCGGCGTTCTGAGGATGGCAAGACGTCTTGAACTCAATCGATTCCGCGCCCTGCCCAGTCCCGGCGAACGGATTCCGGTAGGATTCATCACGGTCGGACCCGCTGACAGTTCGATGCTGCATCTTGCAGGTATGCTCGGATTGCAGGGACGAATCCCGGTTTTGAATCTGGGAATGATTTACCCGCTGGATGAACTGGCGGTTGAAAGAATCCTGAATCGGTGTGAGCAAGTCGTGATTCTCGAACCGAGACCGGGAACGATCGAGATGAGTGTCATGTCCGTCGCGGAAATTCTTCGCCGGCGCGGTCAACGACCCGCATCGGTCTGGGGGCAGATGCTGCCGCCTTCAGATATCGATGAAGAAATTCTCATGGAGTCGGATGTCGATCTTCATCCTTCGGTCCTGGTCCGGAAGATCATTCATCTGCTCCACCTTCTGAGGCCGGGCTTTGAAATCGTTTCCGCCCTCAATCCTGATGTACCGGGTCTTTCGGTCGATCTGCCCCCCCGAAGTTCCGCTATTGGTTCCGACGCTTCGCTGGCGGTGGTGAGGGAAATGATAGAGGCGACGGATCGATGGCTGGTGGATCAAGCTCCGCTGGAGGTACGGAACATTCCGGAAACGGCGTTGTCCAGGGACGGGAGAAAGGCAGGTCGCCCTGTTTCGCGTATCGTCCGGATGGAAACATGGGGGCATCGGCGGTTTCAATATGAAGGCATTGCCGCGCTCATTCAGGCGGCGAATGACAACCGGCCTTGGGTGTTCATGATCTGTGAGACAACGGACGAGGATGGACAGGATCTGGAGCGGCTGGCGCGGGGGGCGATTCCCTCAGATAGAGCGGCACGAGTCCATATCGAAAACGGCAATCTTGATGATCAGGCAGCCCTGCTTGAGACTCTGCATATCGCGGTTTTGTCTGATGATCTGACCATCATCATTGTCCGGGACGGTCCGCCGCCAAGATATGACATCACGGCCATCGAACGCGGGATGATGGAAATAGACCGTCTCGGTTATCAACCCCGCCATCGGCTTGTTCGTTTCATCGATTATGCCTGTTCCCTTCATCAAACGTCAAGCGATCTTTCCGTTGAAAATCGATCAGGACGTGAACCAAAGGGGCTTGAAACCAATATCAGCGTCGATCATCTCTCCCGACGCACCACGACGGGCCCGCGCATGCGACTCAAGCCCATGTTCGAGCAGATCGAGGTGATCAGAACCCGATCACCCGCGCGGATCTGGCAAAGCGAAAAAACATCTCGCCTGCCCATTCCCACTCCGTTACACGGAAGCCGGAGCCTCTGGCGTGCCCATCTGGCGGGTTATCGCAGTCGCTCCCCCGGGGTGACGGCCATGGTGTTGTGTGAAGCGGGTCGTCTCATGGGCTATGCGGTCAAGAGCCGGTACAATCCGACCCCGATCGGTGCCGGGAGGCGGGCCTGGGCGGAAATACTTTTCACGCAAACTGAAAACGGTGAATCGTCACGTGATGTTTCCGTGGCGGTGCCCTACGGAGAAGCTGATCTACTCCTGGGCATGGATGTGCTGGAGACCTTCCGAAGCATCGGCCCTGATCCCGTGCTGCGAGTGGCGGATGTCCGTCGCACCGGGGCGATTGTCAATCTCGGGCTTCTCAGCGACGAGCAGGACAACGAGCAGTCGGCGGAGATTCGCGAGAAATTCATTCATTGTGCGAAGCAATGCATCCTTGAGAAGCATCAGCACTTCGGAGATTTCGCCACCGCTTGTCGGCGGGCATTTCACAGTGATCGCGTCGTGGATGTGGTCATGATCGGGGCTGCCTATCAGCACGGCCTGATTCCGGTGACGCTTGATGCGATCAAGGAAGCGCTGAAACACGTCGAAATGAAAGGGTACGGCGGGACGGAAGACGCATTTGATTTCGGCAGGCGATTGGCGGTTCATCCGGAGTTGTTCACTCGACAGAAAGCCAAGCGAGAGGAGGGGGTTGGCAAAATCGCCCGCCGCATGGAACTCTCATTGGCTCGTTCGCGGTGGTGGGGCAACATTCAGGCCAGTCGATTTCGGGGGCTGGTTCAGCGCAGCCTCAAGGCGATGCCGGGCCTAGCGGAAACGGATGCGGGTCGGAAAACCCGTCGCTTGTTCGTGATCGCACTGCATCGGTGTCTCATCTGGGGCGGCTTCGATTACGCGGAACGGTACTGCGACCTCATTACCCAGTTGTATCTTGCGGATCGCGGTGATCAGGGGCGGTTGATCACCCGAGATGCCATTCTGCCGCTCGCCGAAGCCATGTTGATCCGAGATCCCATTTACATGGCCGCCATGGTGTGCTCACCGGAACAACGGCGTCGGACTCGACAACAACTCAACGTGAAACTGGCCCGGGGTGATCGCGTTGAACTTCGATATCTCACGCGTCT
The DNA here is from genome assembly GCA_022560875.1 of Planctomycetota bacterium. Taxonomy (GTDB): domain Bacteria; phylum Planctomycetota; class Phycisphaerae; order Phycisphaerales; family SM1A02; genus JADFSH01. The sequence goes on from JADFSH010000022.1 coordinate 21,151, forward strand.
GGAAATCATGTTTCGGGAGAAGCGATTTCGAATGGACCTGAAGACCAGCGACTGGGCGGCAAGACTCATCGCATCTCTCCGACGAATTATCCCGCTGCGTTGGAGAGGTACCATCCGCAATCGTAAGCTTCGAGCATACGTCGAGGAGTTTGTCCGGCGCACGACCATCAAGGGAATGCATGACTATGAAGCGACCAGAGGAACATTCACGGTACTGCACGAACTTGCCAGAGAGAACCGGCTCCGGGGCATGACCGCCGGTGAACTTAAACTCCGACTGGAGGCCGAGATTGAGACGGTTGCCACGCAGGAAAACAAGCCAACCTGACCTCCACTCGTGACAAATTATCCCGCCGCTCAGGCCGGCTTGATTTCTCGCCTGGATTCATGACGGAGTTGTCCACACGCTGCGGCAATGTTCCGCCCCCGGCTGGCGCGGATATGCGTGTTGATGTGAAGTTTTCGGAGGGTTTCCTGAAACCGGCGAACATCCTCTGATCGCGGCCGTTCGTAGGGCAGGCCGGGCACCTCGTTGTACCGGATGAGATTGACGTTGGCGCGAATATTTTTCGCGGTGAGAGCGAGCTCCCGGGCGTGCTCGATCTTGTCATTGATCCCGCGCAACAGGAGATATTCCAAGGTGATCTCCCGGCCGGTTTTCTGAAAATACTCCTGGCAGGCGTCGATCAACTCTTCGATGGTCACGTAATCAGCCCAGGGGATGAGCGTGCGCCGGATCTCGTCGTTCGGGGCGTGCAAACTCAGGGCGAGCGTGACGGGAATTTCGAAATCGACGAGCTTGCGGATCGCTCCGGGCAGGCCGACCGTGGAGACGGTGATCTTCCGCGCGCTGATCCCGTACCCCCACGGCGCGTTGATAGTCCGTATGGCGTTGGTTACCGCGGAGAAGTTCGACAACGGCTCCCCCATGCCCATGAACACCACGTTGGTGATGCGCCCGACGTCCTCCAGATGATTCAGCCGATGAATCTGCTCCACGATCATGCCCGCGGACAGGTTGCCATCCAATCCCCCCAGACCTGAAGCGCAGAACGTGCATCCAACCGGGCAGCCGATCTGACTGGAGACACACGCGGTCTTTCGAGTGTCCGTCGGAATCATCACCGATTCCGTCTCGCGTCCGGCGCCTGATTCGAGGATGGGAAGACCAGGTTTTGTCGGGGGCTGGTCCCAGTCGATGAGGAGCTTCTGCGTGCCGTCGGAATCGCACTGGTGTCCGGTGACGCTTCCCTGCTCGAAAATCATGTGATCAACAAGGACATCACAATTCCGCCCGGAAATATTGGTCATGTTTTCCGGATCAGTGACCCCCTTGTCGTACACCCATTCCCGCAACTGAGTGCCGAGAAAGTGCGGCAAGTCATGCTGCCGACAAAAGTCACTGAGGTCATCGGGGGTGAGGTCAAAGAACGCGCACGGCCCGGTTTCCGTGGTCACGCCGTCGCCCCGATCGTGAGGTCCACCGTACGACAGGGTATGTCATGGTCGTCCAGCCATGCCTTGATGGCGACGGCATTATCCATGGTGATTCGCCTTCCGGTGGGGTCTATACCCCGCTTACGCATGAACTGCTTGAGGGTACCGGGCAGGCCGAATTCGACATGCTCATGGAAGAGATCGTGCTGCTCTACCTCGCCATCGTAGACGTTGACGAGATGGAGTATCAGATCCTTGACCAGATCTTCCGGAGCACTCGCCCCGGCGGTGACCAGAACGGTGTGGATGTCATCGAACCAGGTATCTTGAAGTTCCGATTCATCGTCGATCAGGTACGCGGTCGTTCCGGATGCTTCGGCGATTTCCCGCAATCGCTCAGAGTTGGAACTGTTCTTGCTTCCCACCACCAGCACGAGATCGCAGCTTGAGGCGAGATACCGCACGGCCTTCTGGCGGTTGGTCGTGGCGTAACAGATGTCGTCGCTCGGAGGATCCTTGATGTTCGGAAACGCCTGCTTTAGGGCTTCGATACAGACATTTGCATCATCCACGCTGAGCGTGGTCTGAGTGAGATACACTAATTTGTCGGGATCCTGGATCGTCAGATGTTTGATATCGTCCGGAGATTCCACGATCTGAATGGACTCCGGGGCTTCACCTCGCGTTCCGATGATTTCCTGGTGATCCTGATGGCCGATGAGCAGAATTTGATAGCCTTTCTCGGCATATCGAATCGCCTCGGCATGGACCTTGGTGACGAGCGGGCACGTCGCATCGACAACCGTCAGCGAGCGAATCGCCGCCTGCTTTCGCATCGCGGGGCTGACGCCATGCGCGCTGAACACCAGGGTGGAACCCACCGGAACGTCTTCAATATCCTCGACGAAGGTGACGCCCCGATCGCGGAATCGATCGACGACATGACGGTTGTGAACGATCTCATGATGCACGTATATCTTCTCTCCGGGACAGATGTCGAGCAGTTGATTGACGACATCGACGGCCATGTACACGCCCGCACAGAAACCTCTTGGATTGGCAAGAACGATCTTCATCGGAACTGGTACTCTCTTTCGGTCTGATGATAGCAGGAACAAAGATCCGGTCGCGTGCTTTTCCACGACAGGGGGGGCGGATACAGTGATGTTTACATTCCCAAACCTGACGATTCACGATGTCCACCCTCACGATTGACAACCTGAAAACCTACGGCCCGGAGCGTTGTGCTCTACTCGACCTCAAGGAGGCGCAAGCCATGTGCCGGGGTCTGGCAATGGGGCATTATGAGAATTTCAGCGTGCTCTCAGTGGTGGTGCCCCGCGAGTTCCGGGATGATTTCGCCGCTCTGTACGCATTTTGTCGATGGGCGGATGATCTCGGGGATGAGATCAGCGATTCCGAGCGATCACTGGAACTGCTGTCGTGGTGGCGAAAGGAACTCAAACTGTGTTTCGCAGGCCAGCCGCGGCATCCAGTGTTTGTCGCTCTCCAGCCCGTCGTGGAGCGTCATGAGTTGCCTCTCGAGCCGTTCGACCGTCTCATTCAGGGTTTCGAGCAGGATCAGACCGTCAGTCGCTACGAGACGTGGGAACAGTTGGTCGATTACTGCCGGCTCAGTGCCGATCCCGTGGGGCGACTGGTTTTGATGATCTGTGGCGAAGAGCGATCAGATGATCTCTTCCGCCTCAGCGATGACATCTGTACCGCGCTCCAACTCACCAATCACTGGCAGGATATCCAGCGTGACATCCTCGATCGTGATCGAATCTATATTCCCAAAGAACTCAATTGCATCGATGATTTTGAAGACCGCCTCATCCGCAGTGCAAAGCAGGGCTACTCAGTCGATCATTCTTTTCTGGGTGAGACCCGGGAACTCGTTCGTGATTGCGTTTCCCGCACCTGGAAACTCTTCGAGCGCGGGGAGAAGCTTTTAGAGAAGATCGGACCCGAATCGAAGGCCATCGTCTGGCTGCTCTCGTCGGGAGGGCATCATGTCCTGAGGCAGATTGAGCTATGGAATTATGAAACAGTCCTGCATCGACCAAAGTTAGGTACACTCAGCAGACTTTACCTCGTGGCGAAGGCGTGGTTCATGGCGAGAAGCGCCCGAAGGCGAAAGGCGGCAAGTCCGTGACGGTGGCGATGAATCAGTCCCTTGAGCAGGCACTCGAGCATTGCCGTCAGATCACACGCCGGCAGGCGAGGAATTTTTATTACGGTCTCAAGCTGACCCCCGAGCCGAAACGCTCCGCTCTGTACGCAATCTATGCATGGATGCGTCGCATCGATGATATTGTTGATGATGCGGGGAAGGATTTCGACGACCTTCGCGAGCGGGTGGGGGAGTTTCGCGTCAAGACGGAAAAGGCGATCGCCGGCAATCCCCTCAACGATGATCCCATCTGGATTTCCCTTGCCGATGTCGTGGCCCGTTTCGATCTGGAACCGGAGCACTTTCATTCGATGATCGAGGGCCAGCTCGACGATCTGACGACCAGGCATTATGAAACCTTCGAGGAACTTCGCCAGTATTGCTACCGGGTCGCATCAGTGGTCGGCCTGATCTGCATACAGATCTGGGGCTGTGATAACCTGGACGGCAAGGAACTCGCCATCCAGCGTGGTATCGCGTTCCAACTCACCAATATCATCCGCGACTTTCGCGAAGACTTCGAGATGGGACGGGTGTATCTGCCCGCCGAGGATTTCTCGCGTCATGACCTGACCCCGGAAGAATTGCGGGCCTGGTCGAAGCCGGATGCGTGCGCGAGGTTGATTCAGCAGCAGATCACGCGGGCGGAAGAATTTTATCAATCGTCCCAACCGCTTGACGCCATGATCCACCCGTCGTGCTTCCCGGCCCTGGGGGCGATGACGGCAATCTATCAGGGCACCCTGGAGAAGATTCGTCGCGAGCCGTCTCGAATCGCCGGGCCGGCGCGGGTCAGCCTGAGTTCACTTCAGAAAAGCGCAATTGCCCTTCAGGCCAGGTGGCGCATCTTGAAGGCGAAGAACGGGGCGCCGTGAGCAAGCGTGTCGCCATCATCGGGGGCGGGCTGGCGGGTATCGCCGCGGCGGTGCGTCTTATTGAAGCGGACTGTCATCCCATTCTCATCGAAACCAGCAAGCGTCTGGGCGGGCGGGCGACCAGCTTTGTCGATCCCCGTACGGGCGAGATGCTCGACAACTGCCAGCATGTCCTCATGGGATGCTGCACGAATCTGATCGACTTGTACGAGCGTATCGGCGTGCTTGAGTTCATCAAATGGCACCGTTCGGTCTACTGGACGAGCGGACGTGGAGAAATCGACGAGATGAAGGCGGGATGGCTACCCGCGCCGATTCATTTCACCAACTCCATGCGGCGGATGCGTCTCTACTCCCTGGGGGATAAACGACAGATCGCCCGGGCCATGTGGCGCATCATCCGCCTGGGAAGCAAGGGTCGATTTGCCTGGCGCGATCGGACGTTCGGCGAGTTCCTTCGGGAATGCCGTCAAAGCGATTCGATCATTCGGCGTTTCTGGAATGCCATCATCGTCAGCGCCTGCAATCTCGATGTCGATCGGGTCGGGGCGGGTTTCGCTCTCCAGGTTTTTCAGGAGGGGTTTCTCGCCAACAAATGGTCCTACACCATGGGGCTGGCCACCGTTCCTCTCCGTGAACTCTACGAGCCGGTCGTTCAACTCATCGTCAAGGGCGGCGGGGAAATCCTGCTCGGCGAATCCGCCCGCGGGATTGCCTACGAAGGCAGCAAAGTCACCGGCGTAGTCTTGGCTGACGGATTAGTCGAAGCCGCCGATGTGATCTCCGCGCTGCCTTTCGATCGCCTGGACAAGATCATCTCCGATACCATGCGCAAGGCCGACACCCGACTTCAAACGCTCGATCGTTTTAAGCACAGCCCTATTCTCGGGGTGCATCTTTTTTTCGATCAGCCGGTCATGGATCTGCCGCATCTGACCGTTGTGGATCATGACATACAGTGGTTGTTCAATAAGGGCATTCTTGAGGATGGCAGCCAGCACCTTCACATCGTCATAAGCGGGGCTGACGAGTGGATGGACCGTTCCGAGGAGGACATCACGGAGCGCATCGTCTTCGATATCCACCAGGCGTTGCCCTCATCCGTGGGGCTTGAGCCGGTCAGGGTGCGCATTATCAAGGAGAAGCGGGCGACGTTCGCCCCGCTGCCGGGTGTTGATCAATTCAGACCCGCAGCCGCACCGGGTACGGTAGGTTTAGGCGGGGGCGGGATCAGGAATTTGTTCCTGGCTGGGGACTGGTGTGATGTCGGTTGGCCGGCCACCATGGAAGGGGCGGTGCGAAGCGGTTACGCCGCCGCGGAAGCGGCCACCGGTGAAGGCGGCATCGTGGAGAATATCCCCGTGGCCCCGCTCGCCCGTCTGCTGGGACTTCGATGAAGGTTTTTCAGGCGACTTTGGCCAGATCACCCAGTTCGTCGGCGCGGCCTTCCAGACGAGCGAACGTCTGTAGCGCGCTGTACGCAGCATACTTGTACATCTCGGCCAGGGACGGGTAATTGAAGCAGGTATCGATGAAGTAATCGATCCCCCCGTCATTGGCGATCACCGCCTGGGCGATATGCACCAGTTCGGTGGCATTCTCGCCGACGATCGTCGTTCCCAACAGTTTGCGGGTCTCTCGATCGAAAACACACTTGAGGATCCCCTGGCTGTCGCCGAGCATCCGTCCCCGGGCGTTGAATTGATATAACGCGCGGCCGACCACCACCGTGTGACCTGCCTCCTTGGCGCTCTCTTCAGTCAGACCCACACTCGATACGGCGGGAATGGTGTACAGGCCGATGGGCATGTTTTCGGTGAGGTTTTGTTTGAAGGGGTTGTTGAACATGCGGCAGGCGGCAATGCGACCCTGCTCCATCGAAGTCGAGGCCAGGGCCGGGAAACCAATCACATCACCCGCCGCATAGATCGACTCGATATTTGTCCGGTAGTTCTCATCCACGATAACCAAACCGCGATTTCCCAACTCGACGCCGACTTCCTCCAGACCGAGGTTGTGCGTGTTGCTCGTGCGTCCCGCGGCCCAGAGCAGCGTTTCGGCTTCAAGCAGCGAACCCTTTTCCAGTTCGACCCGAATCAGGCCGTCATCCTGCGGCACAACGGATTTCACGGAATCGCCCAGCTTGAATTTCACCTCGCTCTTTTGCATGGCGATCAGGAGGTGATCCCGACACTCGACATCCAGGAAGGTGAGTACCTCGCAGTGGGGATTGATCAGGGTGACCTCGACATCGATCTCGGCAAAGACGGAGGCGTATTCGCAGCCGATCACCCCCGCCCCCACGATGATCATGGACTTCGGGATGCTCTCAAGCTCCAGCACGCCGTCCGCATCGACCACTCCTGGATGATCGAAGGGAATATGGTCGGGGCGCAGGGGGGACGATCCGGTGGTGATGAGAATGTTGTCCGCATGGATCTTGGTTGTTATTCCGTCTACGCCGGTGATGACGATGGTGTTGGGGTCGGTGATCTTGCCAATGCCGCGGAAGACTTCGATGCCGTGACGATCGACGGACGATTCGATGCGATCATGCTCCTGCTGCTCCATGAGGTGTCGGCGGGCCATGAACTTGGCCAGGGAAAGCTTGTGATCGATCGCGAAGTCCATACCGGGCAGCGGACGGCGTTTGAAGGCCGAGCAAAGGAGGGCGGTTTCGCGCAATGTCTTGGACGGCAAGGTGCCCGTGTTGACCATCGCCCCCCCGGGTCGGGAATGCTTTTCCACGATGGCGACCCGCTTCCGATAATAGGAAGCCTGGGTCGCGGCCTTCTCCCCGGCCGGCCCGCACCCAAGACAGATGAGATCAAAACGCTTCATACCCGGCTTATCGAACCGGCGGGGAGGGTGATTTACCATCGACCTGAAGATTCGATTCGTTATCGGCAAGGAAACTGCCTGCAGCGCATAACCCGTCATAGCAACCCTGGCGGACGGTTATTATAGATTCGACCCGGAGCTTAAAGATTCACGAAGAAATTTCTTGACGATGCGCCGGGATCAGGAATAATCCTCCTTCACGTCCTATTGGAGATCAACATGCGATTCATTCCGCACCAATTCAGCATGATGCCTTGCTCGGTGAACCCGAGTTCGGACAGGCTGCGCGATCTCCCTTCTGCGGACGGTTGATTCCGTTTCAAGCCATTGGTTCATTTGTAGGTATTACCGCCGAAGGCGGTTGACTGCGCGCTGGCCTCGTAACGGGGCGCATTTTTGAGTGGGGTTTGCCATGAGCAGGAAAGAAAAAGACATCTCGATCATCTCGACCCTCGCGCCGGAAGACATCCAGCCCGGAATGTTCATTGCCGTGCACAAGATCACGGAGGAACACTTGCCGTACTCATGCTTCGAGGATCGTTCTCTGTCAGATCATGAAAAGCCTTTGCGTATGACCTGGCTGCCGGACAACTCAGGCGTGCCCTATAAGGTAAAGTCCGTGTGCATTCCGTATGTCTATGCAACCACCGCCATCGGGAAGCCGCGAATCTTCGACCTGCGCCGCCATCGCCTCGTCCGGCTGGATCCGGAGTTTGGGCGCATGGTCTGGCAGGGCTTGAAGAAGGCCTGCAAAGTAAAAAAGAAGAAGAGCAAGGACGATGATTGAGGTTCGTCTTCGCTCGGATCGGACACCAGGCCCGGAGATCACCATCTCCGGGCTTTTTCAAATGTAGCTTGTGTACTTACAGATTCCCGCGTCGTTCCTGTTCATGTTCCAGCGACTCGAACAGGGCCTTGAAGTTGCCCTTGCCGAAGCTCTGGCTGCCGCGACGACAGATGATCTCGAAGAACAGCGTGGGACGATCCTGCAGGGGGCGGGTGAAGAGTTGGAGCAGGTACCCCTCATCGTCGGCATCCACGAGGATGCCCAATTCCCTGATCCGCTCGTGATCTTCCTTCACCGCTTCGTGACCGTTTTCGAGGAGGGTCTTGTTCACCCGTTCCCATACTTTTTCGTAATACGATTCGGGGATTTGCAGAAAATCCACGCCCCGATGATTGAGCTCCGCCACCGAGGTGAGTTCATCATCAGTGCGGAAGGCAAGATGCTGGATGCCCGGGGTCATGTCGTGCCATTCGAGATATTCCAGGATCTGGCTCTTGCGTTTGCCTTCGGCGGGCTCGTTGATGGGCATCTTGATCACGCCGAAGCCGGAGTCCAGGACCTTGGACATGAGGGCGGAATACTCGGTGGAGATGTCCTTGTCGTCGAAGTGCTTGAAGAGCTTGAACTCCATGACGTTCTCGTACCACTCGACCCAGTGGTTCATCTTGCCCATTTCGACGTTGGCGACGCAGTGATCGACGTACTTCAGGCCGCAGGGGTTGGCCTTGTTGTATTCGTTGATAGTCAAGTTCGGCGAAAGCTGAAAAATCGGGCTGATGCGTCCGCCTTTCTTGACCTCCGGCAGGGCATAACCCCCGCTTCGCGACACAAAGCTATGGATGCAGCGACCGTAGGTCTTGATGCTGGCCTTGATGACCGTGCCATGCTCATCGGAATACGTGGTCGGCTCCAGGGCGGACTCGGCACCGTTGGCGATGGTCTTCTCGTAGGTCTTCTCGGCATCAAAGACGGTAAAGGCGATGTCCTTCACGCCGTCGCCGTGCTTCATGACCTCCTCGGACGCGGGGTGATCCTTGGAGAGCCCGGTGGTGAGAATGAGCCGGATATTCCCCTGGGTGAGCAGGTAGCTCGCCTCCTCCCGCGATCCCGTGGTGAGATCGGCGTACTGCTGGATCTGGAACCCGAAGGTGTTGGCGTAGAAATACGCCGCCTGCTTGGCGTTGCCTACGTAAAAGCGAACGTGATCGACGTCGATCAGACGCAGGGGGTCGGTCGAGGTTCCCGTCTGGGAAAGCGATGATGGTGTGCTCGCGGTGGTCATGCGAGATTCCTCCTTGTTCCGTCGTCAGATAGGCACGCCATCTCGAAACCCGGAAGTGCGGCGTTCAGCCCCATCATAGAACCAAAAATCAACTTCCGCTCTGACAAAAAGAAGATCCATTCCCGGGCAAAAAAATCGTATTTCCGTGGTGGATTGAGCTTCACAATCGCAAAAGACGTGTCATACTTCAGCAGAGTGTCCGGGTGATGACACCGGGCAGTTTCACGGGTTCGCAACGGGAGAAATATGCCATGAAGATCCAATTCGCAACGAGTGCTTTGGGGTGGTTGCTTTGCAGTCTTGCTCAGGCAGACATCATCAACGTCCCCGGCGACCAGCCGGACATCCAGACGGCGATCAATGTGGCGGTAAATGGTGATGAGATCCTCGTCGCCCCCGGCACGTACCTCGAGAACATCAACTTCAAAGGCAAGGCGATCACCGTTCGCACTCATGATCCGAGCAATCGCTGGAATACGATCATTGACGGGGGCGGATCCGGGAGTGTCGTTACGTGCAGCAGAGAAGAGGGACCGGATACAGTCCTGACCGGCTTTACCATCACTGGAGGAAGCGGGACGGTTGTTGATATTCTGTCACTTGGCGGTGGGATGTATAACGTCAACAGCAACCCGACGGTGACAAACTGCAACTTCTATAGGAATGCCGCCAACTACGGAGGGGGAATGTACAACGAAAACAGCAGTCCAGCGGTAACCAACTGCAGGTTCCTCGAAAACCTGGTGTCAGAGGGGGGACAGGCCCTCACCTTTGGAAGCGGGATGTTTAATAATAACAGCAGCCCAGTTGTAACGACCTGCTGGTTCGACATGAACACTGCTCACTTCGGGAGCGGGATGTATAATTTCGGCGGCAGTCCGGAACTCACTAAGTGTTTTTTCACATGGAACACGGCTCTCAATCAAGGCGGCGGGTTGTACAACAACCAATGTGACGTGAAGATGAAGCACTGCAGATTCGAGCTGAATACGGCCAACGACGGCGGCGGGATGTATAATCTGGGCGGCAATCCGATATTGACCGGTTGTCAGTTCGCACTGAACACGGCTCTCTTCCAGGGTGGCGGGTTGTACAATGGCAACGGTGATCCGAAGATAACTAACTGCACGATCACCGTGAATATAGCTGGCAACGATGGCGGCGGGATATTCAACACATCGGGTGGAAATCCGGTCATTACCAACAGCATCCTGTGGAGAGATAGTCCGGATGAAATCTTGGACAGTGTAATTGGATCGACCGTAGTCACTTACAGCGATGTTCAGGGTGGTTACCTCGGAATCGGAAACATCGATGCCGACCCGAATTTCATCGTTTTCATCGAATTCAATTACCGGCTTCGTCCTGGTTCTCCCTGCATCGACGCCGGAAACAGCAGCGCGGTGCCGGCGGGGCTGACCACCGATATGGATGGCAAACCTCGTTTTGTGAATGATCCATTTACGCCGGACACAGGCAATGGTCCAGCACCGATTGTGGACATGGGGCTGTACGAGTTCATTCCGTCGTGTACTGTTGATGCGAATAGCGATGGAGTCGTGAATGTGACCGACCTGCTCCTGCTCCTTGGATCATGGGGAGCCTGTCCGTTTCCATGCCCGACCGATGCGAACGGCGATGGCATCGTCAATGTCTTCGACCTCCTGACCTTGCTCGCCGGGTGGGGATTGTGTTTGTAGCGTACCGGTATTGCGAGCCGCATCGTCACCTAGCCCCGAGAGGCTCATTTTGGGAGGGAGGAGGTGGTCTGACCTGTAATTTGGGCATTGATGTCGCGAAAGGCGGGTTATACTTGAACCAGAGGCCCGGTGATGGAGCCGGGGCAAGTTTACGGGATAGCAACGGGAGATAGATATCATGAAAATCCATTTCGCATCGTGTGCCTTGGTATGGCTGTTTTGCTGCTCCGCTCAGGCTGCCATCATCAACGTCCCCGGTGACCAGCCGGACATCCAGACCGCGATCAATGTGGCGGTGAACGGCGATGAGATCATCGTCGCTCAGGGTGAATATTTCGAGAACATCAACTTTAACGGCAAGGCGATCACCGTTCGGAGTACGGACCCGAACGACGCATTCGTGGTGCTGAACACGATCATCAACGGGGGCGGGTCGGGGAGCGTCGTTACCTGCTCTACCAGCGAAGGGCCGGGCTCCGTCCTCAGCGGTTTCGTCATCACGGGAGGGAGCGGGACGGTCTCTGGCCCAATTACACTTGGCGGCGGAATGTACATCCTCAACAGCAGTCCGACGGTGAAAAATTGCTCTTTCAGTGGGAACTTTGTAGGCAGCTTCGGCGGCGGGGGGATGTACAACGAAAACAGCAGCCCAACGGTGACCAACTGCACGTTCAGCGGGAACTCAGGCAATTCCGGCGGCGGGATGCTCAACAACAACAGCAGCCCGACAATGACCAACTGCTTGTTCAGTGGGAACACGGCCAGGAGCGGCGGCGGGATATTCAACACCACTAGCAGCCCGACCGTCGTGAACTGCTCGTTCAGCGGGAACTCGACTTCGGGGAGTCAGTCAAGAGGCGGCGGGATGTACAACGAAGGGAACGGCAACACGACGGTAACCAACTGCTCGTTCAGCGGGAACTCGGCCATAAGCGGCGGGGGAATTTACAGCACCAGTATCAGGCTGGACGTGATCAACTGCATCCTGTGGGGGGATAGTTCAACTGAGATCATTATTAACCTGCTAGCATCCACCGTCACCTACAGCAACGTCCAGGGCGGCTTCCCCGGTCTCGGCAACATCGATGCCGATCCTTTCTTTGCCGACCCGCTGGGCCCCGACGGAACGGCGGGTACGGATGATGACGATCTGCGGCTCGTCGCCGGATCTCCCTGCATCGACGCCGGAAACAACGGTGCCGTGCCGGTGGGCGTGACCACCGACCTCGATGGCAATCCACGCTTCCTTGACGATCCGAACACGCCGGACACGGGGGCCGGTGCCGCGCCGTTGGTGGACATGGGGGCGTACGAATTCGATCCTTCGTGTCCGGCCGATGCGAGCGGCGATGGTTTCGTGAATGTGACCGACCTGCTCCTGCTCCTTGGAGCATGGGGTTCCTGTCCGGCTCCCTGCCCCCCCGACATCAACAACGACGGCAATGTTAATGTCACCGACCTCCTCACCCTACTCGCAGGGTGGGGAGCGTGCCCATAGCACAAGCCGGTTCGTCAGTCTGCCCGGAACAATTCCCGAGAGGCTCATCGCGGGGAGCCGCCCCCGGTGATTGTGCAACTCCGGGCGTGACTACAAATGCGGTTGTGATGACCACTTATGGTCGCGGCGAGGCATAGACTGTTGGCGGAGAGCCCGATGAGGAGAACCGAATGGCCACCAAAGCTCACAATGTTCTCGGAACGCCGCTTAAATGTTGCTGCACCAGCCCGATGACCGGGTTCTACCGCAACGGGCGGTGCGCGACGGGGCCGGAAGATTACGGACTCCACATCATCTGCGCCGAGATGACGGCGGAGTTTCTGGAGTTCACCAAGTCCGGAGGCAACGATCTCTCAACCGCGACGCCCGATATGGGATTTCCGGGGCTTCGGCCCGGTGATCGCTGGTGCCTCTGTATCGAACGCTGGCGCGAGGCGCTTGATGCAGGTGTCGCGCCGCCGGTGGTGCTGGAGGCAACGCACATTTCGGCGATTGAATTCGTGAGCCTGGACGATCTTCAGCGGCACGCGGTGCCCTCCGGCGACAAGCCCGACACATTGTGAGGTAGGAAGTCGCACCGGCACGCGCCGCCCCATCGTGGTCCGTGGACCCGGAACAAGTCCCGAGAGGCTCAGCGTGTGTTTGGCTGGCCATAGCAAGAGCGCGGACATCGGCGCGGTACGATCTCACGCTAGTGGAGTCGTCGGCAGATCGTGTGCGGACGCATTGGCATCGGTTGCCTGATGGATTGGTTGCAATCTGTGAAAACGACTGAAAACGGCCCTCAAAAGCGGGCTTTATTATACGATGAGAGCTATTTTGAACCTGAAATCAACTTCCGCCCGGAGTTAATGAATCAGTTCGGGTTGTGGTTTCATGCCGCGGCAAAACAGCCGATGGCTATTTCCGTGTCCCGGATCGGTGATTTTCGGACGTGTCGATGAGAACCGGCTATCCTACCCTTCATGGAAAGCGAAGAGTTGACACACAAGGAGACATGACATGACCGGAATTATGCTACTGATCGGTGTTGTACTCGCCATTGCGATCGTCTCGGGGGCGATGCGGGTCGAGAGCAAGACGATTCGCGCCGTCGCTGTAGTCTTTGCGCTGGTGGTGTTTTTCATTTTCACGGCCCTCAGCTCGATCCGATACGTCGGCGAGGATCAGGTCGGGGTCATCGTCAAGAACTTCGGGCGCGATCTGCCGCAGGGACAGATTCTCGCCACCGATGGCGAGAAGGGGCCGCAGGCCAGCGTACTCGGGCCGGGCTGGCATTTCTGGCTCTGGCCGGGCATCTACAACCTTGAAGTCTCGCCGCTTATCCAGATCGAGGCGGGGCAGGTCGGGCTGTTGACCACCACGGATGGCCTTCCGATGGCATCGGGAAATGTCTACGCGCCGGAATGGGGCGAAGATGATTTCGGCGACATGCAGAATGCTGAATACTTTCTCACCACGGGCGGTGGGTACAAGGGACCGCAGACCTCGGTGTTGACCCCGGGCAAGTACCGAATCAATCCCAAGCTTTTCAGGGTCAAGATGGTGGATGTGACCAACGTGCCGAGGGCCAGCGTGGCCGTCATCAAGTCGAACGTGGGGAGCGTGCCTCCGGGCGGCATCGAGACCGGTCGCCTCGTGGATGACGATCAGCGCGGCATCCGTCGCCGGCCCCTGGCGGAAGGTGAGTATTACCTCAACACCGATGCCTACGAAGTGACGCTCATTGCCACCAGCGAGATCCTCATCGAGTTCACCGGGTCGGTCGGTGATGTGATCACTCGCTCGATCAAGGTCCGCACCAGCGATGCCTTCGAGTTTCCCGTGGATGTGCGAATCAAGTACGTGATCGAGCCGAAAAACGCGCCCATGGTGGTGGCGTCCCTTCGGGACGACAAGGAGGGCATGCTCAAGGTACTCCAGGGATCGCTTCGATCGATTTTTCGAAACAACGCCCAGAATGTCAAGGCCCTGGATTACGTCCAGCAGCGTATCCAGCAGGAGCAGACTTCGAAGGAGATGCTGTCTGCGGAAATGTCAAAGTACGGCATCACCATCAACGCCGTGCTCATCGCCGATCTGGGTGATGACTCCGAGCGTTGGCAGGCTCTACTCAAGACGCAAACTGATCGGGAAATCGCGTTGCAGGAACAGGCGACCTTCCAGGAACAGGAGCGTGCCGCCGAGCAGAAGAAGGCCCTGCTCCGAACGGAGCAGGAGGCGATAGAGGAAAAACGCCTGGCCACTGCAATGTACGAAGTCCTGATCGCCCAGCAGGACAAGGAGAAGGTTGTCATTGCCGCCAGCGCCGAGGCCGAATCGATCAGGATCAAGGCCGAGGCTCAGGCCGAGGCGTATCGGGTCATTGCCGAGCAGATCGGAAAGGGCAATGCCGCCCTCGTCGAACTCCTCAAGATCGTGGGCGAAGCCGGCATCAACATCACCCCCCGGGTCATGGTCATCGGCCAGAACGGTGGGGGATCGGGTCAATCCGCCGAGACCACCGCCCTCATCGGCACCATGCTCGACAGCATGTTGAGTAAGCAGGAGACAGGGAAGAACTGAGGGTTCTTTTCTGAGTGACAAATCCATGGTCAAGCTCCGATGACTCCGCTTGACCATGCCACCCACTTCCGGGGGTCAGTACTTCAACACCGCGTCAACCTTGTAGGGCAGGACGCGCTGGCGACCGTTGAGGAAGGTCAGTTCTATGAGCACGGAGATGCCCACGATCTCTCCCCCCAGGCCGCTGACCAGATCGCAACACGCTTTCATGGTGCCTCCGGTGGCGATCAGGTCATCGACCATGAGCACCCGATGATGCTCCGCGATGGCGTCGGCATGGATCTCCAGGGTGTCGGTTCCATATTCGAGGTCATAGGTCAGCGACTTGGTGGCGGCGGGGAGCTTGCCCGGCTTGCGCACTGGAATGAAACCGCAGTTCAGCAATTGGGCGATGGCGGTGCCGAAGATGAACCCGCGTGATTCGGCCCCGACCACGAGATCGATGCCGGTATTTCGCAGGTGATCGGCCATCAGTTCGACGGCAAGAGCCAGTCCGGCGGGGTCGGCGAGCAGGGGGGTGATGTCCTTGAAGAGGACGCCCGGTTTGGGGAAGTCGGGAATGTCGCGGATCAGTGCTTTGAGTCTGTGGGGCATGATCTCAGTCTCGACCGTTGGGGCGGTAGTTTCGCTCATATCTCGCAGGATAGCGTATCTTGAGTCTTTCGCATTCGACATTTTCACGATGGAAAGAACTCCCCTGTCTCCCGCCACCCTCTGGAGTATGATGAGCCAATATGGCTAAATCAGAACCTGCGACGAAGAAACTGGAAACCGTCGAGCCGATCGGCAATCGAGTCCTGATCCGCAAGGACAAGGACAAGAAGATAACCAAGGTCGGCATCCACCTGCCGGACAAGATCGAAATCCCCACCCTCACGGGCCGGATCGTGGCGATCAGCTTCCAGGTGGAGAACGATGAGGATTATCCGATCAAGCAGTACGACCGCGTTCTGTTCAACCCCAAGAACAGCATCCCCGTGGACTTCGAGGGCGACAACCAGCT
>JADFSH010000129.1 GCA_022560875.1 Planctomycetota bacterium
GCTCCTGCTCGGGGCATGGGGGCCATGCCCTGTGCTGTGCCCTCCCTCGTGCGCTGCGGATTTCAACGGGAATTGCCAGGTCAACGTCACGGACCTGCTGGCCCTGCTCGCAAACTGGGGGCCATGATTGCGAAGGCGGATGTGATTGGGTGACAGGGTCTCTTGCCGCCGTTTTTGCCGTGGATGACTCAACCCTCGTGAAATGCTCCGGCTTCGCGGATGCGATTATCGAGCATATGGGGGTGCCGGTGGCGGCGGGGGCGTAAAAAGAAAGGTAGAAAGTTGCAAAAGGATCCCCAATGCCCCGGATGGAAATCCGGGGTTTTTCATGCGCGTATTTGCAGGTCCGATATCGTCGACCGGAGGAGTGGAAATCCGGACATCTAGTATCGAAGACTTTTACTGTTATTGGTGCTGGGGAAGAGTCCCGATCCCCTTTCTTCTCCGGGTCTCCTTTGTAGGATGTGTCTTTCGATGAGCCGTCAAATGGGGCGCAAATGAATGACTCCGCCGACCGCTTAACTGGAGACCCGACTATCATAGTTTCTCTTCTCAAAGCCTTTATTCTTTTCCGACCAATGGGTCTCGAATCCGGCGTGCATCAGGCTATTTTTCTGATACACTGAATGGACACGGACGGGAATCTACGGGGCCACGGGTGGCCGAGTACATGGAGTATCGATCTCACTTTAATGACTGGATACTGGCGCGATCAGATCAAGCTTTCAAAGTTCTGGAGCTTGACACTCAGATTGACTCAACTCCTGGCCCCCCTGGGACTCGGTGCCATATCGATCGCCATCACTTACGACTACAAGCCAGCTTGGTTTTTCCCGACATCGATCGTTGTGGCAGTGATTTCGGCTTTAGCCTTCATAGCTCAATGGGCCATCGACAATTCGGGATGTCCCTACAAGAAATACGTGGAAGCTGTTCTTGAGTATGCCGATCAATTTTGGGAGATACATCCCAATCAATACGGTAAGGAGCGTTTCCGATTCCGGATCACGCTCTTTGAGTTGATGACGTTACGGAGGTGGCGGTGGCGAAAGCGCAAGACGTGGACGCATTACCTAGTCGCGAGAGCGCGATTTCCTAAATCAGGCCAACGAAGGAAGCGTATCTGGTTCGTGCATGATCATGAAGCGGAAGTTTGCCAAGGCATTGCTGGTCGAATTTTCGCTAAGGAGACTATACTATTTACAGAAGAATTGCCCGATTTGCACAGCATTCCGCAACCGAGAGATGCCGATTTTAAAAAATATGCTACCAGCACAGGCACTACGATTGCTGAACTCAGAACGGATATGCCATATTCTCGCGTGATTGGAGGTATGCCAGTACTAAGCCAAGATGGCCAGAGATGGGGCGTCTTGGTCTTTGATGCCCCGATAACTGAAGCTATTTCAAAGGACAGCCTGTATGGTGAGAACTCAGATCGGTTTGCTATGATGCTCACAGTCATACTCTCTGGAGGCGCGCCATGAAAATGATAACCATTGATGCATCTCAAATCCCTTCTGGCAATGCAGTGACCATTATCAACGGGGTAAAATTTAACGTCGCCGTTTCACCATACCAATTTCCAAAGGCGTTTGAAGTCGAGTACAACAAAGATGAAGGTACGGTAACTATCCACTTCAAATACCTCGGCAAAGAACAAATAGGCGAGATCGATCACGTCAGCGATCAGGTCACGATTTCTCATGGTCGTCATTCTGGGAAGATATTGGCAGTGCATTTCCACGCCGATGAGTGCGATATCAAGGCAATTCGAATGTTTGCCACGGGCGAGATGCCAGAGTTAATCAAGCAAATACGACCAGAACAAATATCGACAAGACTCAATTTCGATGTTGCCGCCAGTGCATTAAACGTATACGCCCCGCAGATTGCAGAATTTGCAGTTGCCCAAATGTAACCAACTACCCCACCAGCTTTCGCTCCCCCCGACCACTTCACCACGGTCTGCCAGCGGTGGGAGTCCCATCGGGATTAAAATCAATTCTGGATAGAAAACGGGTGTGATTCGTTAATAGACCAAAAACGGCCTCGTTATTCCAACCCCGAATCCACCCCTACTGCCAATTGTCGAAGATCCGCCGAAGGTTGGCCAAGTGCCTGCTCCGCACACTTGCGAGCGCAATCGGGGCCACGGAAGCTGGAAAATCAGAGAAAGATGAAACTTTTATCCCCATGTCGCACAGAGGTTTACCCCTTCTCGTGACGCGGGTGCGCGCGCAAACGTGGTCTTTGGCCCCTTTATAGATGGACAGTGTTTTTTGGTGGCACCCGCCGCGGCGGGTGAGAAAGGCTAAATCGCACGACCGGCACGGTCGTGGCACACGGGGTTGAATCGCTTATGCACTCGGGCTTGATCCAATCAGGCGTGCCGCACCTTCTCTCGGGGAAGGACCGGCAGGAAGATATGGCCACTCGCACAGGCGGGACGCCTGTGCCACCCCCCCGGGATGAGAAACAGATTGTGGAGGCGATCGCCACCGGCGATCGGTCTCCATTGGAAATCGCGCGGCAGGCAGGGATGTCGATGCTGGAACTGGCAACGCATGTCTGCATCCCCCGGAATCTTGAAGCCCTGGGTCGCGTCGTGCAGCTTCACGCGATTGAGCGGGAGATGCTGCTGGGGCGGCTCAAGCGCGATGCTCTCGTGCGCTTGGGGGAACTGACGATGGAAGTTCCCGCTGCGACTGCCGATGAATGCCGCGCCGCCGAGATCATGCGGAAGGCGTGTGTTGATCTGCTGCGTTATGCCCCCGGAAATGCCCCCGGAAATGCCCCCGGAAACGATCCGGCCCAAGATAGCCCGCGCACAATAAACCCTTTTTCTCACCCGCCCCGCGATGATGCGCCGGAGCCAATCAACGAGGAGAAGATCCTGGCGTTGTTGGAACAGTTGGGGGAGGAAAAAATCGAAGACGAGCCCCGAGCGCAAGCGAGCGGGTCCGTTGTGCCCCCGCCCCCGGAAACGCCAACGCCGCCAGAAATGCGTTCGTCATTCAATTCTCGGTCACACAACAGACCCGGCGAATCCGGGGGCATACTGACGAATCGGCTTGCGTTACGGAAACGCTCCCCACGCTCCGAGGAGGGCGATCAAGTCGGTGATTTATTCCCCTGCAAACCTCGCAGCCGGTACAATAAGCGTTCTTCAGTTCTGCTGGTACATTTCGCAACAACTGTTCATTTGGAGGAGTGCAACATGTCCCGTGCTTTTGTCAAATCATTGATGCTACTTGCAGTTTGTAGTCTGTGGATGTCCGGATGCGACGAGGAGCTGACCTCGATTGCCATCACGTACAATGCGGATGGTTCCGGAACTGTTCGTCTGGCGGGATTGCGGGTTCCGACTCAGCCCGCCGCGTTCGAGCAACACGTTCAAGGTGTTGAGTTCGACGATCGCGGATGTGTCCAGTTCGATGCGTCGAAGGGCGCCTTTTCAAGCATCGAATCGTTGAACATCGGCGGCATCACGTTTTCCCACACGGCCAAGGACGGAAGCGAGTTGCTCGTGGTCACGGTCCCGCGAGATGGCGCCGCCTGGGCAAGGATGCTTACGCCATCCGAAGGTGATCGTTCTGCCGCCGCCGCCGCGTTTGACGCCGATGGCACGATGAAGAGCGTCGGTGAAAAGATCAAGATCAGCATCACCGTACCCAGCGAAGTCATCGCAGCGAATACCGGGCCGCACGCGCGTGGGGTGTCGTCCACAATGAAAGAAAACCAGGTGATCCTGCTGTTCCCTGCCAAGGCTGCCGAGCAGAGCGGAAAGCCTCTCAAATGGCATATCACCTGGGCTGATTGACGACCGGCCGACTTGCTGGTGGATTCGGCGGCGACACATGCAGCGAGGGCGAAGGGGTTGGTTTTCGTGCAACGCATGTTCCCCACCGTCTGCCGCATGAAACTCAGCCTAATCTGTGGGGACGGAGAGCGGCCCAGCGTCGTTGAAAAGTCCGGTTTGTAAATTCGGTGGAAGGTGGCCGACATCGCCCACGCCGAGGATCTTGAAACTACCGTCCGCCTTGATGCGAATCACGGTGATGCTGCAGTTGCCCACTGACATCATGAGCCACGAATGCGGATCAACACCCTGGACCCTGGTGACCAGGTACCGAATCACATTGCCGTGGCACACTAGGATCTCATGGCGGTCCTCGTCCGGCGACGGTACGAAGAACTCCTTGAAGGCCAGTTCCAGCTGGGCCTCGCATTCCGCGGATTCTCCCGGTTCCAGCTGTTCCATGATGTCTTCACGCCATGTGGTGGGGGTGCATTCACGCAGGATGCGCGTTTTCTGTACGTCGAGATGCGAAAATTCTTCCTGAATCACGCGTGCGGTCTGACGTGCGCGGGTCATGGTGCTCGTGTACAGCGCATCGATCTCGACCGGCAGCCCGCGCAACCTGGCCCCCACCAGACGCGCCTGCGCAACACCCAGAGGCACCAGCGCCTTGCCTACATCGGGATCGGCGTCGTCATTGTTATCGTAGAAACCGTGACGGACCAGGTAGATGGTGCGTACGCCATCGCCTTCACCTTCGGCCTCGGCCAGCGACGGTACCGCACCCAACAACAGTAGTATGACAGTGATGGTGGTGGTGTTCATGCCAACATCCTAAGCCATAGCAAAGATGTGATCCACGGGTGACGCTCGGGCCGCCCCCCCAAATGAGCCTCTCGGGACCTGTTCCGGGCATACTGTTCCGTGCGAGCTGGTGGAGCTTTTGGATTCATCATTCGGACTGTAGTATGCCCTTTTCACCAGGAGATGGTTAATGACATACGTTGTTGCTGAGCCTTGCATCAAATGCAAATACACCGATTGCGTCTCCGTGTGCCCGGTTGATGCATTTCGCGAGGGTGCCAACTGTCTCGTCATCGACCCGGATGTCTGCATTGACTGCGATCTGTGCGTGCCCGAGTGTCCGGTCCAGGCGATATTCGCGGAGGACGACGTTCCCGAGAAGTGGGCTGAGTATCTGGAGCTGAATGTTCGGCTTACCGCCGAATGGCCTGAGATCTCAAAAGCCAAAGATGCTTTGCCGGAAGCGGAAGAATTCAAGGATGTCGATGACAAACGCCATCTCCTCGATGAGAGCCCTGGTGACGCAAGCTAGACCCTACGACGTACCTATTCGCCCTGATCACGAAACGAAACGAGGTTTTCATGACATCTGAACTGGCCAAGAAGGAATGCGTGCCCTGCAAAGGCGGCACACCGCCGCTCCCTCCGGAGAAGGTCCAGGCACTCCTGGGTGAACTGGACGAATGGACGGTCCAGCAGGAGTTTCACCTCACCAGGTCATTTGACTTCCCCGATTTTGCGATGGCCCTGGAGTTTGTCAATCGGGTCGGAGAAATCGCGGAGCAGCAGCAGCACCATCCGGACATCTATCTCGCCTGGGGCAAGGTTCGAGTGGAGGTATGGACTCACAAGATTCGGGGACTGACCGAGAGTGATTTCATTCTTGCCGCCAGAGTCGATGCCGCGCTCCCGAAGTCCGGCGCAGATTGAGCACCGTTGCGGGGGCCTGGCGCTCGGAGCGCTGGTCTGGACATTGAGAATCCACCTGCACACCACCAGTGTGCCCCCAAAAAGAGCCTCTCGGGACTTGTTCCGGGCATACTGACGAACCGTTTCGCGCTACGGACACGCGCCCCATGCCGCGAGGAGGGCGAGGAGATCGGTGACGTTGACGTTGCCGTCGCCGTTGGTGTCGGCGGGGCACGGATCGGGCAGAAGCGTCGAGCCGAATTCGTACGTCCCCATATCGATAACCACTGGATTGCCAACGCCGGTATCCATGCTGGCCGGATCATCGACGATCCTCATGTTTCCATCCAGATCAGCGTCAGGTTCATCCATGCTGATGCCGGCATCGATTGCGGGTGAACCAGCCAGGAGCCGCAGATCGTCATCCGCGTTGCCGGGGCTGTTGTCGACACCATCAAGGTCGGCAAACATCGGATCGCTGCTGATATTGCCGTGGCCGGCACCCGACCAGCCGCCCATGACATCACTGAACAGCACGACGGGCGCGCCGATGTCGATGAACACCTGCGCCGCTGAAACATCTACTCCGTTATCGTTGTTTGCCCAGAATATGCAATTGACGATGGTGATAACGTCGGGGCCGGAAATCCATATGCCGCCTCCATCGCCGCCCGTGTTATTGATCACCGAGCAGTTGGTGAAGGTAGGCCGGGAGAGGAAACTCTGGATCGCCCCCCCCTGGTTGTTGACTTGGTTCCCGTTGAACAGGCAGTTGACAAACGTCGGCGCGCTGTTATTCATCGCAACCGCTCCCCCGGCAAACGCCGCCGTGTTGGCCAGGAAAATGCAGTTGCTGAAGACTGGCTCTCCGCTGAAATGAACCGCGACCCCGCCCCCGGCGGAATTGGTGGAATTTGCGGTCACGATACATTCATTCACGGTCGGGCTCGCAGTGCTGATGATGATGCCGCCCCCGTTTCGCGAACCGGGAAACAATGTGTTGTTTCCGATGCCGTCGCGAAGGGTGAAGCCCTCGATCACGGAATCACGCCCTTCCCCAGTGAGAAACGACACCACGGCATCGCCCTTGCCCGCTCCGCTGATGGTGGTGACGGAGGGCCCATCCTCGCTTTGAACCGTGATGGCCTTACCCAGAAAATTGATCACCTCATTGTAACTTCCCGCAGCCACGAGAACCTCGTCACCATTGACGGCGGCGTTGATCGCGGCCTGGATCGTCGGTTGATCGGCCGGGACGCGAATGGTTCCCGCCTCAATGACCGGCGTAAGAATCGCCAGCGCAAGTCCCAGGACAGGCCAGATACGTTGAGTGCAATACATTCGGAATCTCCTTATTTGCAGTGATTCGGGATTTTCTTGCTTGAGCCACCCACTACCGCGACAATGAGCGGGGCAACCCGTATGAAATTATGAACAATGATTTCCCTACGACCTTTGCCCGGCTCCATTGACGAGCCGTATTGTTTATATTCAAACCAGTCTCGTGACAATGAGCATGGTGGGTCTTGTTTCACACAAACTGACGAACCGCCTCACACGCTACGGGCACGCCCCCCACGCCGCGAGCAATGCTAGCAGGTCGGTGACGTTGACGTTGCCGTCGCCGGTGTTGTCGGCGGGGCATGGTGCTGAACATGGTCCCCATTTGGCAAGCAGCGCAAGCAGGTCCGTCACATTGACGGTGCCGTTGTTGTTCGAGTCCGCCGGGCACAAGTCCGTCAGCACCCACACCTCGCCGGGACCGGTGAAGGAATCCAGCGCATCGCCGCTGGGGGCGCCGATGACCAGCGCGCCGGTTCCCACCGCGGCCAGAGAGAAGCCGAACTCATCCGCCGCCACCGGAACCGGTTTGTTGATGGTGTCAATCAGGGTGCCGGATCCGTCGTACAAATACACGGTGCCGGCATTGTTGAGTCCACCGGGATTGTCGAGGTCGGCTCCGATGGCGATCCGGCCCGTTCCCAGCGCGGCCACGTCAATGCCGAACGCATCGTCGAATTCCGGCGCCGGGTTTTCGATGGTCAGGCTGATGTTTCCGGTCGCGATGTCAAAGAGGAACACACCTCCGGCAGCGGCCACGGTACCTACGGTGAAGTCTTCCGATCCCACCAGGACATGA
Organism: Planctomycetota bacterium; assembly: GCA_022560875.1. Classification (GTDB taxonomy): domain Bacteria; phylum Planctomycetota; class Phycisphaerae; order Phycisphaerales; family SM1A02; genus JADFSH01. The sequence continues at coordinate 7,656 of JADFSH010000129.1, forward strand.
TCAGGTCCGAAGGCCGACACGGAAATCACCAACGAGAATGTGGAATCGGGATGCTGCAGCGTCTGCACGAGCAAGCCGGTGGTGACGTCGAAAACATGCAGCTCACCGGCCTCGGTATTCGCGCCCTGAGCCCCGGCCACGAACCGGTCGGCACCGAGGGCGGCCATCGGGAATCCAAACTGATCCGAGGCGGTCGAAGTCGGATCGGAAAATGTCTGCGTCGGATTTCCATCGCCACCGATGGCGAACTCATAGACCCTTCCCCCGTCCGCAGCGTCGGCATCGTCGCCCGCGGAGCCGATGACGATGGTGTTAGGATCCAGGGCCGCCGCGACTCCGAAAAAATCACCATTGCTCGGATTTGGATTGGAGAAAGTTTCAAGGAGAGTGCCATTCAGATCGAACAGATACGACGTGCCGGCCTGGGTCGGCGGGATCGACTCATTGATCTGAATGGCGGAAATCAAGACCTTGTCGGTCCCGACCGCGGTCACGATCGCGCCGAAGTTCTCATCCGCCACCGGCACGGGACTGGTGTAGGTCCGCAGCAGCGTGCCGCTCAGATCAAACAGATAGGCGGCGCCGGCGTCGGTACCGGCGGTATCATCGCCCGGTGCGCCGACGATGAACTTGTCCGTGCCCACTTCTGCGACGGAGAATCCGAACAGATCGCCGTTCACGGGAGTCGGGTTGCTGAATAAGGTGAGCGTTCCGCCCGCCCATGCATGGTCAGCCCCGACTAAAGCAAGTAGCGCACCGCCAAGAAAAGGGAGGATGCCTCTCACCGGGTAGAAGACGCGCTTCATGATCATGACCCACCTCATTCCCTTCCGAACATGGAATATAACCTCGCCAGATGGCGGAATTTCCATAGCGCCGGACGCCTTTCCAGTATGACCTTCCCTCGAAGAAGATCAATCAACTAATACGACATTTCCCAAATGACCTTCGCCCGGCTCCATCGCCGGGCCGTTGACTCCAGAATGACCCACCTCTCGGGTCTTGTTCCACGCAGACTGACGAACCGTTTCGCGTTACGGGCACGCTCCCCACGCCGCGAGGAGGGCGAGGAGGTCGGTGACGTTGACGGTGCAGTCGGTGTTGATGTCGGGCGGGCAGGGCGCTTCGCACGGCCCCCAGGCCGCGAGCAGTGCCAGCAGGTCGGTGACGTTGACGGTGCCATTGGCGTCGGTATCGGCCGGACAGGGGGCTGCGTCACATATGTCCGGAACGCCGTCGCCATTCAGATCGGTGCACAGGATCGCAAGGCAGTTCCCGCCTCCGTCTATCCAGTTGCCTTCAATATTCTCCGGCGAATTATCGCAGAGGATCGAACCGCTGAGCGTGAAGAAGGATTCTTCACAGTCATTCAAATTGAGCACGCCGCCGCCAATAATACCGGCGACGTTCCCACTGAACGTGCAGTCAGAGATGTCAATGATCGATCCATCTTCGCCCATTAGACCGCCGCCTTCTCCGGTGGCGATGTTGCCCGTGAAGACGCAGAAACCAATCGTCAAGCCCCCACCATTGTTGTTGAGTCCACCGCCGTCAACCGCCGAATTTCCGACGAACGCGCAGTCTGTTACAACGGTGACAACTCGATTGTTATACATTGCACCACCACTGCCCGTTGCCGAATTATCCTGAAACGAGCAATCGGTAACCGTCGTAAGGCTGTCGAAACAATTCAGCATTGCCCCGCCCTCAATTGCGGTGTTGTCGGTGAATGTGCAGCCGATGATGGTCGGGCTTCCCAGACGAGTTGACATGCCGCCCCCCTCAACAGCCGTATTCGCGTTAAACGTGCAATTCGTAACCGCCACGTTGGTGTCATAGTTATCCATACCGCCGCCACTGCCGTTTGAAACATTCCCGTCAAAGGAGCAATTGGAGATCACCGCCGTTGAGCCGAGGTCGGTGGCCATCCCGCCGCCAGCGTTGTTGGTCGCAACGTTATTGAGAAACGTGCAATCGGTGATCACAGGGCTTCCGACGCCGTTGTTGTGCATTCCACCGCCGCCGGTCGCAGAGTTTCCGATGAAATCACACTGAGTGATAGTCGGGCTGGCGCCACATGAATTTATCAGACCGCCGCCGCCGCCGTCACCGCCAGAGTTTCCCTCAAACACGCAGTTGAGAATGGTTGGTGAACCATCTCGATTGTCCAGCCCACCACCACCACCACCGGCACTATTCCCAGTGAACGTGCAGTCGACCACCATCGGAGAGCTGCCATCATTATTTTGCATCCCGCCGCCACCACCTTCCGACGTGTTGTTCA
>JADFSH010000130.1 GCA_022560875.1 Planctomycetota bacterium
CCCTGCTGGGCGATACGCCTTGAACAGCTCGATCATCCGACATGCTCTTGATCAGGCCGGGATTCACCACGATGTCGTCTCCACCCGCGATCTGTCCGGGGGATGCATCCATCGGGTCGTGGGAATCGATCTTGCCGATGGATGTCAACTTGTCGCCAAGATCAACACCAGCCGGATGAGCGCAGTGTTTGAGGAAGAAGCCGCTTCGCTTCGGACGCTGGCCGCCACGAAAACGGTCATTGTTCCCGAACCCCTGGGGGTGACGACAGGTGATGATCAGGCGGTCTTGCTGATGACCGCGATAACGCCGGGTACCGCGCACGACGAAACCTGGCGGGGGTTCGGCCGGGAACTCGCGGCTATGCATGCGACGGATATAAAAGCTTCCGGGAAAATCCGGGGGGGATATGGATTTGAGATGGACAATCACATCGGCTCGACGCCTCAGCCCAATACGTGGTGCGATGACTGGGTCGAGTTTAATGCAACGTATCGTCTGGGTTTTCAGGTCAAGCTCGCCCGTGATGGAGGAAAACTCAGCGCCGGCGAGTCACGACACCTTGATGCGATTATCCGGCGACTGGATCGGTTGATTCCTCGTCACCCCCGGCCCGCACTGCTGCATGGCGATCTGTGGTCGGGCAACGCCCTGCCTACGGTTGATGATCAGGGGGAAACTCGTATTGCGGTCATCGATCCCGCGGCGTATGTGGGTGATGGTTGGGCGGATATCGCCATGATGAAATTATTCGGGGGGTTCTCCCTGTCCTGTTTCGCATCCTATACCGATGCCAGTGACGACCGGGAGCAGCTTGAATCCCGCATCGACGTGTATCAGCTTTATCATGTTCTCAATCATCTCAACCTGTTCGGTCAAGGGTATCTCCGTCAGGTGATGGCGTTGGTCGCCCGGCTTCAGTAATCGTGATGCCGGAAATTGTCAGCTTCCGGTGAATCGCGAGAGCAGCGATCGCTTCGGATTCGATTGAGTGGATTCAATAAGCGGGATGGCAGCGATATTTCGACAGTATTTTTCAACCAGTTGCTGAAGCTGCGCGGTCGCCTCATCACGCTTGATATGCACGGCTTCGAGTTGCTCACCGACGACGGCCTGCTGGGTCATGATTTTCTCATACGCTTCGGAGTCGGACTGATCGGCCGTTTCCACCCACTCGTCGGTTTCGACATACACCGTCTCGAGTGCCTGCAGGCCCTTCTGGATGGACGTGAGTTGTTGTGAAACCCCGTAGAGCTGCTGGGCTTCTGCGCGTATGCTCGCCAGGGTTCGGTCCCTTTCCGCATTTGCCAGTCGGGATTTCTTCAGAGCCGCGGATAACGTTTCCAATTCTTTTTTGTGCGCCGATATCCGGTTGACCGCTTCGCTTAATTTTGTGTTGGTCGTTTCCAGTTCGAGCGATATTTTTTCCAGCTTCGCGCTGCGGTCACTATTTTCCTTCTCTGAGGCCTGCTGCTTGCTCTGAAGTTCCTGGTTCGTTCGCTCAAGGTTCTGGATTTCGTTTGCCTGAGCCTGCGAATCCCCCTCCAGTTGCGATTCGAGTTCCGCGGCTCTCTGTTTCTGCCGCTCGGTCTCTTCCTTGAAGTCGTCAAGGGTCTGATTCAGTCCCACCTCCTCCATCTCAAGTAGCGAGATTCTTTCGTCTTTCTCACGAAGTTGCTGTTTGAGCGATTCCATCTCCGCGGCATCCCGGGGGGCCGGGGGAATGACTCCTTCGACGAACTCGCCATCCTCGGTAATGTCCATCTCATCAATCGGTACCTCCCGGATCGAATTGGTGTCCTCAAAGACAATCTCAAAGATGCCAATGGTGATGACATCTCCGTCGAAAAGTACGGCCTCGGTGGTTGGCTTTCCGTTGATTTTCGTGCCGTGCGTTGAATGAAGATCGCGGATTCTCGCCACCCCGTCCGTGATCTCAATAAGGCAGTGCTCACGACTGACGGAGCTGTGGGCGAGGACCAGGCCGTTCTGCGTGGAGCGCCCGATCGTGATGGAGTCGTCATCCAGCCTGCGTTTACCCTTGCTCTGAAGTTGATTGATATGCAGATGCGCCACAAAACGGATTCCTGAGCTATTCTGGGCATACGCCACCCCCTCTTCCGAGGGGTTTGCGTTTCTATTGCAGCCTCCGAGCCGGATGGCGTCAAGGGTCTTGCTTCAAATTATAGGGGCGCACTGGCTCTGCGGCAGGCGTCGTGTCCCGGCGACTGCCCTTGTATAACTCATATTTGAGCAGGCGGCACTCGATGTCGGCGTTGTGGAAGGGGAATCGACGCGAGGTTTTCAGGCCCACCTTCTTTGCCAAGTCGAGATTGCCCGTAAAGAGATATCCGGTGGAGCCGGGGCATTTCTGCTTGAAGAAATCGCCGATGCGTTCATACGTCTTCTCAAGGGCGCTCAGTTCCCCCATCCGCTTGCCGTATTCGGGGTTGAGAATGACGATTCCGCCACTGATCGAAGCTGGGATGGGGGTGTCGGCAAAATCGCAGACGTGAAACTCGATGAGATGCTCCACCCCCGCAGTCATGGCATTTTTTCTTGCCGCCTCGATCGCCTTCTCGTCGTGGTCGGTGGCGATGATGGGCTTGGGGCGGCTCGCGGCCTTTGCTTGCTTCTGGGCCTCGCGCCGGAGCGACTGCCAGGTGTCCGCGTCATAATTCTTGATATGAGTGAGAGAAAAGTTAAGCCGCAGGAGTCCCGGCGGGCGACGGGTGGCGATGAGGGCCGCTTCGATGGCCAGCGTCCCGCTGCCGCACATGGGACATATCAGCGGGCAAGATCCGTCGTAGCCCGTGGCCAGCATCACCGCCGCGGCAAGCGTTTCCTGCATCGGTGCCTTATGCGGCATCCGCCGGTAGCCGCGCTCCGCGAGCTTGACCCCGGAGGTGTTCAGATAGAGCCGCCCCTGCGCCCCCCTCCAGTAGAGGGTGATCACCACGCCTTTTCGATCCGCCCCGGAATCGGGACGCCGCCCAACCTTGTTTGCGATCCGGTCCACGATCGCATCCTTCACCTTCAGGCTGGGGAACATCGAGTTGTTGACGCTGGGGGTATCGACCCGCGAAGTGACGGTGAGGTATTCATCCGGGGAAATGAGATCCTCCCAGGCGATCTTCACCGTCTGGTCATACAACGCATCGCCATCGCGGCACGAAAACTCCCGCAGCAGATACAGCACGCTGAATGCGGTGCGGAGATGCAGGTTCAGCTTCATGCAGTCGGCCATCGTCCCCTCGATGGTCAGGCTCGTGCGATGCACGGTCAGCAGCGAGTACCCCATCCCTTCGACTTCCTGTTTCAGGTAATCAACCAACCCCCGCGCGCAGGTGATGAGGATGGTGGAGGGGGCAGAGAGATTCACAAGGCGAGATGGTAGAGGTCATCCGACCGAAAAAACAGGCAATGGTGAAAAAGCGATTGACCGATCACCCGTTCTTCGCGGCGAAGTCTGTCATGAACTCGGCCAGCGTCTCGCAGCCCTTCCGGGGGAAGGCGTTGTAGATGCTCGCCCGCAGCCCGCCCGCGGAGCGGTGCCCCTTGAGGCCGGACATGTCCTGAATCAGTGTATAACTCAGAAAAACGTCTAGTCAGAATCATTCAAATTTCTGAGTAATAGGTCGAAAGCGTTTTGACTGCTTGATGCAGCAGTCCATTTCGTCCTCCGTAAAACCCAGAATTCGCATCATGCAAATGGCAAAGAATATTTCCATTCTTAGGCCGGAATATGGAACTTGTTTTCCATCGATTGGGCTTGTCGATTTGTCGTAGGTGACATGTACTTTTGCATTTCTGAAATCAACTATATTGTCTATGAATTCATTTGGGCTAAGTGAAATATAGTCGGTAAGTTTTGTCGAATAGCGATTGATCTCTTCCTTTAATCTCTTTTTTAGAGCGTATTCGTTGCCGTGTTTGAGCATTGATTTCAAACGATCACCCAGGTCGCGTGGTATGCTTGGCGGAAAGCCTGCAACGATTGTATCGTATATGTCCTTGTACTTGTCGTCATCGAGATAGTGTGAATCGGATGTACATCGACAAAAACCTTCGAGTGCTTGTGCCAAGGCAACGAGCGAAGTATCTACATACGTATAGTCACCTGCTTGAGCAGATAAATATATTGTAATTGGCATGCGTAATTCAGAATAGCAATCGAACCATTTGTTAAATATCAATTCAATTTTATGTTTTATTGAAGGTAGCGGTGCAAACATTTCGTGAAAGGAATCGTTTAACGATGTTCTGCCGTGTCCAATCTCCTGATAAAGAAGTTGTGTGCTTGATCGTACTTTCAGATTTGAACTGTACTCAATTTCCTCTCCTCGTAGCGTGGCATAGCGTGTCCTTGCAGGTTCGCCAATGAGGAAAGAAAACAGTTGCCTGAGGCAGTGTGCATGCGAGCTGTACCATGCAAGTGGTTTCGGTGATGCGGGAGTTATAGTAATCACTCCCTGTGATATCCATTTCATAGCCTTACGGTCACCATGTCCAAGTGTGCCTTCTCGGCCAACAGAGAGAGTTGATTCGATGGCCGGAATATTGAAGGAAAGTTCTTCCGGATCTTTGTAACTGGCCGTATGAGTATTGTCGGAAGTAGTGAATTTATTGACAAATGGAAAATCGCCCATCCATTCTTCGATCAGATGGTGAGATAGTTCTATTGAGTAAAAGGAATCTGCTTTGTAGTCTTCCTCGATTTGATCGCCAATTAGTGTTCTATTTACACGGAATGTCACTGGTTGAAAACGTGTATTGCTTTGTATAGATTTGTGAATCCAAAAACAATCCAATAGCGTGATCCATTTTCCGTCTAGTGTATAACCATGAATATCAAACAGCGTGTCCTCGGATTTAGAATCTTGTTTGAAGCTAGTAAATAGCGATAAATAGCTTCCTTCATTATGACTGAATGTAAATATACCCATCTGAGAATCTTCGGGATGCCCAGAAATATGCCAAGAGCCTCTGGCTTCATATTTGGATTCAAGATCGATTTTATCTTTAAGCATTTTGATGGAAGAAAATGAATAATTTATCATTCAGCCATTCTTCGCTGCAAACTCCGTCATGAACTCCGCCAGAGTCTCGCAGCCCTTCCGGGGGAAGGCGTTGTAGATGCTCGCCCGCAGCCCGCCGGCGGAGCGGTGGCCCTTGAGGCCGGACATGTCCTGGGCGAGAGTTTCCTCGACGAATTTCTTGTCAAGCTCATCGCTCGGGGTGCGGAAGCTCACGTTCATCATCGAGCGACACGCGGTCTGCGATATGCCCCGATAGAACCCGCCGGAGTTGTCGATCACGTCGTAGATCAGCTTGGCCTTTTCATCGTTGCGTTTCTCCAGCGCGCCTATGCCTCCCTGGGCGAGGATCCACTTGAAGACCTGGCCCATCATGTAGATGCCGAACGCGGGGGGGGTGTTGAGGCAGGAGCCGCTCGCGGCATGCTTGCGGTAATCAAACATGATGGGAAGGCCGTCCTTGCCGGTCTCCATGAAATCCCGGCGGATAATGATCAGGGCCGTGCCCGACGGCCCGAGGTTCTTCTGGGCCCCGGCGTAGATCAGGGCGTGGGCGTTGACATCGAGAGCGCGGCTGAAGATGTCCGAACTCATGTCGCAAATCAGCGGGGCCCCGGACTGCGGCGGGGTGTGGTAGCGGGAGCCGAAGATCGTGTTGTTGGAGCAATAATGCAGGTACGCCGCGTTGTCGGTCAGCGACAGTTCCTCGGCAGTGGGGGTGTGGTCGTACTGGCAAGCGCTGCCCTCGAAGGCGATGTTGACGTTGCCGAAGAGCTTCGCCTCCTTGATCGCCTTGGTGGTCCACACGCCGGTATCGGGGTAGTCGGCGGTCTGACCCTCCCCGAGGAAGTTCATGGGGATGGTCGCGAACTGCGTGGTCGCCCCGCCCTGGAGAAACAGCACCGCGTAGTCGTCGGAGATATTGCCAATGGCCCGGCAGTCCGCCTCGGCCTCCCCCAGCACCCGTGTGAACTCCTTGCCCCGATGGCTGTGCTCCATCACCCCGATGCCGGAGTCGAAGATCGACCAGATATCCTGCTGGGCCTGCCGGATCACTTCCTCCGGCAGATAGGCGGGACCGGCGGAAAAATTGTAGATGCGTTTGGCCAGGGCCTTGCTCTCAGCAAACGTGGAAGTGGTGGCGGTGGTCATGTCGTACTCCAGAGGGAAGCCCGGTGTTGTGAATCATGTTATGGAGAAGGGATATTGGCGGAGCTTACGCTCAGCACATATTCATTGCCCCGAATGGCGGTGATGATGTCATCACTCGGGGCGTCGTCGAGCTGGATTCTGGCGCACGCAGCTTCCGCGCCTTCGTAGATGATGTTCTCCATCTCCTCGACGTTGATGCCCGCCTGTCCGAGGGTGTAGAAGACATGGGCCAGCACGCCGGGGCGGTTGAGGTGCCGCACGGTGAGCAGGGTTGTGGCGGGGGTGGAGGCGGCGCGATTGACGCAATTGGGAACGACCCCGGTGCTGGCGTAGACCTTGACGATGCGCACGGTTTCCGCGGCAATCGCCAGTTGGGACTGATCCGTGGATGCCCCGCAGTGATGCGTGCCGTATACGTTCGGCTCATTGACGATGGCGTTTGTGATCTTGTGGTCAGAAGGAGACGGCTGGTCGGCATACACATCAAGACCGGCGCGGAGGCCCTTCTCCCGGATCGCCTTGGCGAGGGCGGCCTCATCGACGACGCTGCCCCGACTGGTGTTGATGAGCGTGGCCCCATCCTTCATGGACTTGCAGAATGATTCGTTGATGAAGTGCCTGGTTTCCGGGGTCGCGGCAAGGTTGACCGACACCACATCACTCATCTTGGCCAGGTTGATGGCGCTGGAGCAGTAGCCGATGCCGAGTTCGTCGGCGGTTTCCTGAGTCAGGCTGCGCGACCACCCGATGACGTTCATGCCGAACGCCTTTCCTCGGGCGGCAATTTCCCGACCGATCCGCCCCAGCCCGATGATGCCGAGCGTGCGCCCGTACAGCCCTCTGGCCTTGGCGTACTCCTTCTTGTTCCAGACTCCCTGACGCAGGTCGATGGTCTGATCGGGGATCCGCCGGTCGCAGCAGAGTATGAGTCCCCAGGCGATTTCCGCGACCGCGATGGCGTTCTTGCCCGGACAATTGGCCACGAACACGCCCCGGGCCGAAGCCGCGGCGACGTTGATGTTGTCATAACCCGCTCCCGCACGAATGACCAGGCTCAGGTTTTTCGCTACAGCGAATACCGGCTCGGGAACCTTGGTCGAGCGCACGATCAGCACATCCGGATCTTGCTCGGCGACTGCGGCGGGGAGATTCTCGGCGCTTAGTTCCGGATCACAGATAACGGCGCAACCGCAGGCTTGAAGATCTTCAATGCCGGACGCCTCGAACTTGTCGGCGATCAGGATATTCAGGGACGGGGAAGCGGCGTCCTGGCTCGATTGGGTGGCGGTTTCCGGGGTGGTTATTTCTGGGGTGGTTATTTCCGGGGGGGTGGCGGTACTCATGGTGTTTTTATTTTATCACTTCTCGTGAAAAATCTCACGTCCAGACTCTATTTCTTCTTATTCCAGCCGGTGAGTGAACAGCCCGCTTCGGAGCTTCGGCTCGAACCAGGTGGACTTGGGGGGCATGACCAGATCGGCGTCTGAGACTTCCAGAAGCTGCTCTATTGAGGTTGCGAACATGGATATCGCCAGGGCCGCCTGCCTGGAATCAACCCGATTTTTCAGCTCGTCGGTCCCCCGGGCCCCGCCCACGAAACCGATCCTTTTGTCAGTCCGGGGATCGCCAATACCGAGGATCGGGGTGAGTATGCGGCCCTGCAGGAGATCGACATCGAGCGAGGCGATGGGATCGGTCTGGTCGATGCTCCCGGGATCGAGTTCGAGCTTGTGCCATCGACCATCCAGATACAGACAGAAGACGCCGGGTCGATCCGGTTTCGGATCATCGGTTTCGGTCAGGCGGCCGATCTCGGCGAGTTCTGCGAAAACGGTTTTTAGCGTCTTGCCGTTCAGGTCGGCAATCACCCGGTTGTAGGGAAGGATCGTCAGTTGGCTGGCGGGGAAGAGCACGGTCATGAACCAGTTGTATTCTTCATCACCGCGGTGATTCGGGTTGGCGGCGCGGAGCTGGGCCCCGGCTCGGGCGGCGGCGGCGGATCGATGATGTCCATCGGCGACATACGCCGCCTCGATGCCGGCAAAGGCATCGATGTAGACCTGGGGGTCATGAACCGTCCAGACGGTGTGCGTTACGCCGTCGGGTGAGTTGAAGTGAAACAACGGGCGATCATTGATGTCCTTTGCCACGAGAACTTCGATATCCTCGTGATCCCGATAAGTGAGAAAGACCGGTCCGGGATTGGCATTGAGGCTGAGCATGTGACGCATCCGGTCGTCTTCCTTGTCCGGCCTGGTCTTCTCGTGCTTTTTGATGATGTTGTTTGCATAGTCTTCGATGTGGCAGCAGCAGACGAGGCCGGTCTGGAGGGTGTGATTCAACACCTGCCGGTAGAGGTACATGGTCGGCTCGATTTCCTGAACCAACACTCCCTCCGCGAAGAGGCGGTCGAGGTTCTGGCGAGCCTTCTCATACACGATCTCGTCGTAGGGATTGGTGTCCTCGGGGAGATCGATCTCAGGCCTGATGACGTGCAGGAAGCTGTTGGGATTGCCTTTCGCGAGCGCGCGGGCCTCAGTCGTGCTGAGAACGTCGTAGGGCACGCACGCCACGCTGGGGGCGAGATTGGGGAGGGGACGTAACGCGCGAAACGGATTGAGGCGAAGCATCGTCAGGGCCTTTCACGAGCTATGAGGCAGAGCGGAGAGTGTAGTCTCGTTGGGCATTCGGGGAAGGATTACCGGACATCAATTATGCAACCTGACTGAATCACAAATCCTCACAATCGCGCCAGACGCACTGAAGCGATCCCGGTATTGGTCCGAAGACGACTCACAAGACCGCTGGATCTGCATTGAATCGAGTCGAGGAGCCTGTGCGTGTTGATCGCTGACGACATGGAAGACTGGCGAGAGGGAGAAGATCCACTGGCGCCCCTGCCTTTCGATCGCCGTCGCAACGAGCGCTGGCCGCTGGAGGGATCGGGGCGGGCGGTCTTGCTCGACAGCGAGCACTTCGGGCAGCATCGCGAACTCGATTTACTTGACTATTCACCGGGTGGGATCGGCGCGATCTGCTCCCTGCCTATTCATCCGGGCACGATCGTTTCCATCGACTTAGCCGCGCCTCTCCATGCCGTCGAGCGCGGCACAGTGGTGAGATGTTACCCCTGTGGAAACGGATACCGGGTGGCCATTCGTTTCGAGTTGCGGTTGGCGGCATAAGTCCCCTTGGGCGTCCAATTACCGGAAGCTGAAACCGACCGCCACAAACGTATCGGGTGCATGGACGCGCCCGATAAGTGTGGCGTTTGTTCCGCTAGCCAATCGATTGCACCGGTTGCTTTGTCGTGAGGTCTGATATCCGGGCGCAATTATATCGACCGCGCGGAGACTGACGGTTGACCGGGCAAGCTGTTCCGATTACGAGATGAAAAGCAGGCAAACTTTCTCTCAACGCTCGACAACGATTTGCGATAGGACGATACGAATCGTGAACTGTATGTAGAAGCGTATGCTTCGGAGTATGAGCCGCCGCAGGAGGGGTCGGCGGAAATCCCGGAGTGAATCCGAAGCATGCAATTCGTCCGGCACGTTTACCGTTCGTGTCGGCAATTTTTACAGGACTCACGGTGAGTCCGTCAACAAGACTGCGTTCGGGTGATACCAGGACCGAGCAGGTCCGGTGGACAATTCACTTTAGTAAGTCAAGGAGTTAGATCTCATGCGTACATTTCAGAACCGGGCCCGTAGGGCCTT
>JADFSH010000131.1 GCA_022560875.1 Planctomycetota bacterium
CGGGCGAGAATGTCGGTGTCGCTGATCTTCCTCTCCCAGACGATGACGAAGCTGTCATCGGCAGCGATCATGAGACTCGGCTTCTTGTGCTTCCCGCCCGAAGAATTGACCATGAACTCGCCGCTCAGAGGATTGCCGCTCGCGTCGTAACGGCGGCTCCAGACTTCTTCGACGGTACCCGACACCTTCTTACCCCAGACGACCACGAAGCTGCCATCCGACTTCGATGCGATTCTTGGCTCCCTCAATTCGCCGGTTGACGTGTTGACGAGGAACTGCCCGCCGAGGGGACTCCCGGAGGCGTCGAAACGCCGGGCGTAGATCGAAAAGTCGGTGAGGCTGTTCTTCTTTTCCCACACGACGACGAAGCTGCCGTCGGCGGCTATCGAGACATTCGGCTTCTTGTATTCGCCAACGCCCGTACTGATCTGAAAATCGTTACCGACGGGATTGTCGCTCGCATCGAACAAGCGGGCCCAGATCTCATTCGAGACACCTTTTGTCCAGACGGCCACGAAGCTGCCATCCGACGCCGTGGCGATGCGGGGCTCTTTCATCTGGCCGGCTGATTCGTTGATCTGGAACTCAGCTGCCGACGCAGCAGCACCCATCCCGAAGACCAGAAGAAGCGCGATGACGAAAGTCTGAACCGGGGCCGCTGCCCGCAGGCTTAGACACGATATCCGGATTGACTTGCTCAGCAGAGGCAGACCGAAAAACAGTGATCGCTTCATTTTCATCCCTCGCGTCGAACGTCCGATAGGAAACTCGAGCCGGTCTTACACCGGTCCGTACCCATAGCATCGGATACGACAAACGGGTGAATGAGCAGATTCCAGCCGGCTTCGGATTCATGAATCCACCATTGCTCACGGCTTCTCCATTTCCCCAGTTCGACCGATAAACAACGACGCCCCGCCGCTCCGGCTCCGGGCAAGCACATGTGCCATTCCTACTGGTTCCTGTCGATCTCGTCCCTGAACAAAAACAGCCCGTACCTCTCGGGCTTGATGGAGGGCGGAACAAGGTGGGCAGAGTAGCAGAAAAGTCAAAAAAACCGGACGACTCTCGGCGTTACCGCGAATCGTCCGGCACTACGTGGGGTTGCATGGTACATGATGCCGGCTGGTGTGTCAGTCGTAGAAGGCCGTTGTGGCCGGCACTGCGCCGGTCAGGAGTTCTATGTTCGTTCGCATGTGGAACAGGGATACCAGGGCCACACGCCGGTGGGCGAAGAAAAATTCGATGGTGTAGGTCTGACCAGTGATCAGATCGAGTCGGTCCAGGGCCATGTACTGGCGTTGAGGCGTCAACGTGCCGCCGAGATCGATAATGAGCTTGGAGTCAACGAACGCCCAGGCGTCGTCGTTGCTCTCGAACTCGAAGAATTGCCCGGTGCATAAGTGGTATGTGAACGATGCCGAAATCTTATACGTGAACAGGTTGTTGTTGGGGTCGCCCTCGTTGCCAAGCAGGCGATCGTCGATCGGAAAAAACGAGTTGGTCATGTAATCAAACACGCCCGTCGCATCGCGTTGGAGTGCGATGGTGTGGGTAGTCGATTGATTGGTGCCCAACACGTCGCGGAACCACTCCCCGAACGTGGTTGAATCGGTGATGGCGGCAGTCCCCGCCACACCGAAGGTGCCCGCGATGTCGTTGATCGGTACGCCGCAGGCATCGCTCTGTCCGACCGGGACCCCCGCCCCGCCGCCGGCGATGAAGTCGGCGACTACTTCGCCCTTGTCGTGATGATACACCACAATCTCGTACACCATGGCGTTCGTCACCGTGTCGTACATGCGGATTCTGAACGCATCGTCCCGATCGAGGGCATCGCCCTGCGAGTCGCCCGGCTGGGTGGAGCGGAGGGCGGACAGGGCGATGAAATTGATGCGCAGTGCGATCAGGTTGTTCGGATTAAATGTGGCGGTGAAGCCGTCCGCGGTCGTGCCCTGCACGAGCCCTCCCGCCCCGGCGGCTTGGAATCGGAACGTCCCCCCTCCGCCGTTGTGAACGTTCTCGAACTCCATGCGAAGATCATTCGGATAGCCGGGGCCGATGACGTCATCGAACAGCAGGTTGGGGTCACCAGCGACATCGATATAGGTGACGTTGTGCGTGTCGTCGAACTCATGCTCGTGATACAGCTTATTCGTCCCCGGGGTGTCGTAGACGTCCACGTCGAAGTGGCCTCCCGGGAGGCCCGGGTCCGTCGCCGTCACGTACGGGGTAATGGTATTGGTATACTGGTCCATCCATTGCGTCACCACCTGCAGTCCGCTTCCGGTAGCCACCGGACGTCGATCAACGCCCAAGGTCGGGCCGACAGTACCGACGAAATGTCCCATGTCCGCAACACTGGTGATGCCGAAGTCGGGGTGGGTCGAGGAAAAGTCGCGCACGATCCCCGTGAGATACATCACGTCCGCCGGCGCCACCTGATACGCTACGCTCGTCTGCGGTCCGAGCGGAAGCATGAACGTCACCAGGGCGGCGCTCAGCAAAGTACTGTACACGGCGATGCGTTGCATTGTTTGTCCTTGTTTCTTCATCATTTTTTTTCTCCCGAGCAGGAAACTTGATTAGCGAAAAAATTCGCTCCAGTCAATTATCCATAACAAATGCGTCGATGATGCCCCCTTTTTGGATTAGCTGCCTCCGCGCGCACCATTGCATGAATGGCGCTGCATGCCGGAATCCGGCGAAATGGAGAAGATGGTGTAGGTAGAACTGGCGGACTGATAACCATGCAGCTTCCGTCTGCGGTGAGCCGGACCGGATAATCGCGCGGAACCCGGAACGTTCAGTCGTAGAAGGAAAGTATGGTCGGCATTCTGCCGGTCAAGAGTTCTATGTTCGTTCGCATGTGGAACAGGGAATCCAGAACCACGCGCCGGTGGGCGAAGAAAAAGTCAATGGTGTAGGTCTGACCATCGACCAGACCGAGTCGGTCCAGGTCCACGTACTGGCGTTCCGGCGTCAATGTGCCGCCGAGATCGATGACGAGCTTGGAGTCAACGAACGCCCAGGCGTCGTCGTTGCTCTCGAACTCGAAGAACTGTCCGGTGCAGGCGCTGTAGGTGAACGATGCCGAAATCGCATACGTGAACAGGCTGTTGTTGGGTTCGCCCTCGTTGCCACGCAGGCGTCCGTCGATCGGAAAGAAGGAGTTGGTCATGTACTCATACACACCCATCGCGTCGCGTTGGAGAGAGATGGTGTAGGGAGTCGATTGATTGATACCCAACTGGTCGCGGAACCAGTGCTCGAACGATGCTGAATTAGTGATGGCGGCGGTCCCCGCCGCACCGTAGGCGCCCATGATGTCATTGATCGGATTGCCGCAGTCATCGTTCAGGACGATGGGCACCAGATTTTCCATGTCGTCCGCAATGCCGTTATTATTCTTGTCCTTGAAGTGATGATACACGGTAAACTCGTACACCATGGCGTTCGTGATGGTGTCGTACATGCGGATTCGGAACGCGTCATCCCGATCGACGACATCGCTCTGCGACACCTTCGGTTCGGTGGAGCGGAGGGCGGCCAGGGAGATGAACGTGACCCTCAATTCCTTCAGTTGGGCCGGATCAAATGTGGCCGTGAAACCATCCGCGATCAGGCCCTCCACGCGATCCTCCCCGTCTAACCGGAATCGAAATGTCCCTCCCCCGCCGTTGTGAACGTTATCAAAAACCATGCGAAGCTGGTTCGGGTATCCCGCGCCGATGACGGCATCGAAATTATAAAACAGCCCCTTCTTCTCCAGATTGGCGTCATTGGCGACGTCGATAGAGGTGACATCGTACGTGTCATCGTACTGGTGCTTGTGATACAGCTTATCCATCGTCGGGGCGTCGAAGACATCCACATCGAAGTGGCCTCCGGGGAGGCCCGGGCCCGCGTTGGGGGCAATGGGATTGCTGGACTGGTCGTACCATTCCGTCACCACCTGCAGGCCGCTGCCGGTCGCCACCGGACGTCGATCAGCGCTCAAGGCGGGGGCGACCGTTCCGACGTAATGCCCCATGTCCGCGAAATTGGTGATGCCGAAGTCGGGGTGGGTTGATGAGAAGTCGCGTACGATGCCCGAGAGATTCAACACGTCCACCGGCGCCACCTGAGCCGTTACGCTCGACTGCAGTCCGAGCAGCAGGATCAGCGTCACCAGAGCGGCACCCAGCAATGTACTGAACGCGGTGATGTGATGTGTTTTACCCGTCAAGGTGATTCTCCTTCGCCACAATTTTCACTTAGTACAATTGTTCAATACACATGCGTTGATAATGTTTCCTGGTTGGAGATAACTGCCCCCGCGCACACGGTTGTGTGATTGGCGCTGCCTCTAGGAATCCGGCGAAATGGAGAAGATGCCGAAGGCGAATCACTCGGCCCCGAATGGCGACTGGCCCATCGATGCACCGAATTCCGGACGGTTCAAGGAGACGAAGGTCATTATCAGCCGCTCCGGCTGGGAACCCGCACGTCCGATAGGCTGAGGATCTCCGACACCGCCAAACGCGACAAAAGTCAACAGCGCGACTTATATGACGCGAACAAGGACAGAGGCGTATTTCGGGCGTGAGTGACGTTGCAGACCCTATAGCATCTAAGCGATCTGGGTGCTCATGAAGAATGACACCGTGCGACTGCTTGCAACAGCCGCTGACGCCCAATGAAATTCGGGCGGCCGAAGGCGAGTTGTCGCGTAGGAGGACCAGGTATGTGCAACCGATGGCTAACCCACAAGAATCTCCCTGTGAGTCAGCGATTATCGGCCGGCTAGCAGGCAGTCCAGATAATCGTCAAAGCTTGACAGTAACGCCTGAATTGCCGCCTCCTCACAACTCGCCCGGATTGGTCTTTGACTGATGATTCAGCATTCCCGGCTTGTTAGTACATGTCATGATTTGGGTAAGACCCCGATTCCCTCGGGGTTTTCTTTTTGGAGTATCAAGCATTGTTACACGTAAGCAAGCAACGAGCAGTTGGCGGACTGGTAGTGACTACTTGTGTCCTCACTCTGGTGCTGGGTGCCGTATTGACCGTGACGGTATCCGCGTCGCCACAGCCGCCGAGTGAAATTTACCTGCCCGGCATGATCCGTGATTTTCGCAAGGATCATCCGGATTTCGGATATGATGCCGCTGCCGCTGTCGGCCACGTGGCGGGCATCGTCGATCTGACCCTGCCCGTATCGGGTAATCCAACATTCTCGGGTAGTGGTTATCGGGTCAACTCCCAATGGCTCACTGCCGATCTGGATCCGATCGCCCCCCACCTTTTCCTCAGTGCCAGTTCCATCCCGCTGGTCAGCGCCCCGACCTTGGACGCCAATGCCTTCGCAGACACCTGGGACTCGTCAATCGGCGGCTACCTCTTCCAACCCCCGGGTTCGGCTCCCGATTACAACATCGGCGGCTTTATGCCGGCCATTTCCGAGCCTGACCCCTTCATCGCCAATACGGGAAACCAGAGCTATTCCAACAGCAAGAACGGCTTGCCTCAGAATACGATCTCAGGCGATATTCATTGTGATACGTTCAGCACGCAAAAGGACACGCTCCTCGTGATCGACGGCAACGTGACCATCTTGTGCGAGATGGATTTTCTACTCAACCAGAACACCCACATCACCCTCACCCCCGGATCGACGCTGGAGCTTTACGTCCAGGGGCTGTTCAAGGTATCTCAGGGCAGTTCCATTAACATGCTTCCTGATGATCCATCGTCGGTGAAGATCTATAACCTGGGGGTGACCCAGATGGAGATCAACCAGTTTTCGGCGGTTTGCGCAATCATCTTATCGCCGGATGCAGGCCTGCACCTGGCCCAGGGCGACCAGTTTTTCGGCAAGTTCATCGGCCAGACGATTCAGCAGGATAAGGATTCGGGGTTCCATTGGGATATCACCCCCTGGCGCGACGCCTGCAACAACATCATTGACGACATCGCGGGCAGCGCCGGGTTGAACCACCAGGCCGGCGTGACGTCAGCCGTGACATTTGATACCTGGTTCAGTGATGTCATGGGAACGAATCTTTCAACCCAGTACATCATCAAGTTCGTGCGCAATGCAGCCGGTGTCTACGAATTTCGCAGTGATGCGTTCTTCCCGATCGATGACTTGCTTTTCGGGAATGAAGGTGAACCGCATAACAGCAATTTCACCTTTGAAGCCAACTTCGGATTCACGTATCAGAGTTGTCAGAATCAATTCTTTGACTTGGGTGGTTCGGACGAGGTGTACCTGTTCATCAATGATCAACTCGTCATCGATATCGGGGGAGTCATGAACGGCCAGCGGCAAGTGGTCGAGCTCGACCGTCTGGGTCTCGAGGATGGCGAGTGGTATCAGGTGAAATTTTTCTACGCCAATCGCAATCTGTTCATGGGTGATATAAACATCAGCACGAATGTCGAGATCGAAGTTCCGGCGATGGTCCAGGTGGCTTCGGCGGCATTCGATTGACGGAGAGCAATTTCGACTTTGAAGCCGAGTGACCTTGTAAGCTATTGATGAATAAGTGTTTATGGGAATTACCCCCTGTTCCGGTTGGCTTTGCCAAATGGGATTATCAGACCGTTTATTCTCTTGTGAGTTTCCGCTACAGTGAGAGCATGAGCGCACAAACGACGACCAGCACCCCCCTTATGCCTGAAGCGAAGATGAACCTGGTCAAGCCCAAGGCCCCGGTGACGGGACGTGTGGTTACCAACGACATCTGCCTGAAGAGCAAATCGAATTGCTGGGTGCGCCATACGGCCATTGACGTGTCCGGTACGCCCCTGGAAGGCAATTTTCTCGTGGGCCAGTCCTTCGGGGTCATCGCTCCGGGAGAGGATGAGAATGGCAAGCCGCACAAGGTCCGGCTCTACTCCATTGCCTGCCCGAGTTGGGGTGAAGACGGCGCGGGCAAGGTACTCTCCACCACGCCGAAACGGCTTCTTGATGAACGCAAGCCTCAGAAAGCCGTCGATGATCCTGAGGATCACCGGCTTTTTGTCGGCGTATGCAGCAACTACCTCTGTGATCTCAGGCCGGGAGATGAGGTGCAGATCACCGGACCGAACGGCAAGCGGTTTCTGATCCCGGTCAATCCTGCCGATCACGACTACGTTTTCGTGGCCACGGGTACTGGGATTGCCCCCTTCCGGGGTATGGTTTTGGAACTGCTGGAGAATCCCGCCGGCAAGTGCGAACGCCAGATTCATCTGCTCATGGGCTCACCCTACACCTCAGACCTTCTGTACGACGATCTGTTCACCGAGATGGCCCGGAAGCACGATAATTTCCACTACCACACGGCCATAAGTCGCGAGCGCCGCCCGGATGGCAGCCGGGGTATCTATGTAGATCGGATCTTCATCGAAGAGGCCGAGAGGCTTCAGCCCTTGCTCGCTGATTCCCAGACCATCGTCTACGTCTGTGGCCTATTGGGGATGCAATACGGGATATATAAGGCATTTTCCGAACTCGGCGTCGGGGATGGCTACTTTACCGTCAAGGACGATCTGGCCGGTATCCCGCATGCGGAGTGGAGCAGTGATCAGATGAAGAAATCCATCCGCGCCACTCCCAGATGCATCCTTGAAGTGTATTGAGGCCGGCCGGGGAGAGATCATTCAGATACATATCGTTGGAAGTTTGATTCGCACGTCAAAGCAGGCATGTCGTTGTTTCGCGCAAATTTTGCGCTGGTATTTATCGGACTGATTTGCGTGGTTGGCCATTATCTCAGACGAAGCCAGGAGGGAGCCGAAAGGGTGTTTCGCAATTGAGTCAGGAGAGACGTGTTGGAGCGGCCACGGACTTGACTGCTCATTGAGGATCAATCATGAAGCCATCATTGTCATTCAAGGTGCTAGTCATCAATCAGACCGGATTCAGGCCGGGTAATACCGTGAGACTGGTCTCGTGTCTGGCATTGTGCACTTGCATGCTGTTGTTGGTAATGACGACAGGATGCTCGATCTCAGGGGGATCGCGTTCATGGATTAAATTTTCGGCGGTTACAGATACTGAGGAATCGGTATTCCTAAGACGACGAGACCTTGCTGATGGGGGGCACTATGTTGAGCACCCTCTGCTTGAGCAATGGAAGCGCCATCTGAATGGGCGTGGGCAAAGTACATTTACGGGTTGGACCTCCAAAGAGAATATCATGAGGATGGCAGGAACCCAGACCCGACCGACCGGACGCCACCTGCAACCTGTCCCTCAGAACGAAAATGCAAACGCTTACCGAAATGCCTGGAATCCTGCACCATTGTCGATGTATCTTCTGACCGGCCATCCCGAGAGCATCGTCTTCGATTCAGTACTCCCGCTGGAATATCCCTTGAAAAACCTGGCGGGATTTGGTTTCACGATGGAAGATCAAAGCCGGGAAACGACAGGGACCGTACCGGCGCCGTTTGGCGGTATGCTCAATCGGACCCGTGGGTCGAATCAGAAATACATGGAACTGGTTTTTCCCATCTTTGGCATTTCGCTTTTGATATGTGTCTTATTGACACCGGTGCTGTGCAGCATCGGTGCCCAGTACATCGCGAACCCCATACGAGGGTCTCCGGATCTGATGGAGGCGGCGGAGATGACGATAACGGATCAGTATCAGGAAACCGTAGCCTTTGATCATACGTGGCCGAGCGATGTTCTGGTGTGTGGCCGATTATCCTGATCTGAACGGTATGCCGGCTACCTGGCGGAATGTCTGGGGTCTCAAACGTCCGAAAATCCGGGGGTCAAGCGTCCACCGACACGATTCGACTCCAGGAGAGAGGGATTGGCGAGGATCGCCGATATCAAACCGGGGATCAGCCGATATATCTCAAGCATCTTCTCGATGTGCGATTTCATCTTGAGGGAAGCTTGTGATTAAGGGATAAGAGCAATTGGCTAACAACAATGTCATTCAGATCATGTGCCCGAAGTTGACTTGCCGCCGGATTCTTGCGGTACCCGTTGCCGCCCGCGGGAAAATTGTCAGATGCCGGGGCTGCGGCAGCACCGTCCGCGTGCCGGATGCGAAGCTGGAGCAACCCGTCTCTGCAGATAAAAACGAAGCTGCCGATGCGTCGGAAGAGAAGGATCAGTCGTCACCGCATTGAGACTATTTCAAAACTGAATTCGTCTTGTTGAGCTTCATCCGGAGAGACGTCACGGTCAGCAGGCCCGGACAGATGAATCGTCGTCCGGAAAGCATCGCGGCAATCACGCCTTGAATCCAACCATCGACAAAGCGGGTGAGCGGATTTGAACCGCCGACATTCACGTTGGCAAAATAGCGTCTGCTTGACCTTGCGACCGGTATACGATTACGACAAATCAATGTACTGCCCGTAATTGCGTAATGCTAATATGGCATCAGATTTCATGCCATTGCACACCATTCGTATCAAATTGTATCAACTCAACTCGTTCTGAAATTGCCGGACATGAGATGCCCGTTTCACGTCCAGGACCAGCCTAACCTACGATGAGCGTAAATCGAACAAAAGATAGAGGAGATCGGACATGAGAACATTGATAGTCGGCACCCTTGCCGTCTCGGCTAGCGCCCTGTTTTCGGCCCACATGGCCTTCTCAATAGCCCAAGAATCTCAAACCACGAAAGGTGTTACCGCCGCACAACCGGCGAATGCGCCAGACCCCGATATGCGGGTCAAAGGGCTGGTCACCATTTCGCACATCGACGAAGAGCGGTGGCGCTTCGAATACGATCTTTCCCGCAATGTGCGGAGCATAATGCTGGGTCCGAAGACAGAGCAGTATCACGCAACGGCCTGGAAGCTACCGGCAGATTTTCATGTCACCGGCGGCGAGGGGATTTACAGTTACCTCGAGCGCAGGGACGGCAAGTCATTCAAACGTGTGTCAG
>JADFSH010000226.1 GCA_022560875.1 Planctomycetota bacterium
AGAGCCAGGATCATGAACCAGTCAACATCCACGGACACCACCGAGCAGCCCCGAAGCGACCACGATCGGCCCTTCCGTTACTCGGGTCGTCTTGCCGGAGACATTGAACTCCGCTGGCAGGCGCGCTGGGAGAAGGAGCAGACCTTCCGGGCGTTGAATCCGGGCGATGAGGGTTTCGATGCCTCGAAGCCGAAGTTCTACTGCCTGGACATGTTTCCCTATCCCTCCGGGGCGGGCCTGCATGTCGGCCATCCCGAGGGATACACCGCCACTGACATCGTCTGTCGCTACAAGCGGATGAAGGGCTTCAATGTCCTGCATCCGATGGGCTACGACGCCTTCGGTCTGCCCGCAGAGCAGTACGCCATCCAGACCGGCGTGCATCCGGCGATCACCACCCGCACCGCGATAAAAACCTTCACCCGGCAGCTTCGGCGGTTCGGCTTCAGTTACGACTGGTCGCGCCAGTTCGCCACCATCGACGAAGATTACTATCGCTGGACCCAGTGGATATGGCTGAAGGCCTACGACGCATGGTTTGATCCCGAAACGGAGAAGGCCCGCCACATCGATGAACTCATCGAAAAATATAAAAACGATCCTTCATCAATTCGGATGAATCCCAACCATACGCTTCAGAGAGCGGGGGCCTGGATGGAACGATGGGTTGATACTTCTTCATCCGATCCTTGGCAACATTACTTACCGTTTCAACAGCGAGCAATCATAGATTCATGGCGACTTGTTTATCTCTCAAACCAAACCGTCAACTGGTGCCCCAAGCTGGGGACGGCCCTGGCCAATGAAGAGGTCATTGATGGTCGATCGGAGGTCGGCAACTTCCCGGTCTTCAAGAAACCCCTCAAACAATGGATGTTCCGCATCACCGCCTTTGCCGAGCGTCTGCTGGAGGACCTGGACTCGCTGGACTGGCCCGACTCGACCCGGACCATGCAGACCGCGTGGATCGGCAGGAGCGAGGGTGCGCACGTCGATTTTCCCCTGATCGACCCGCCTCTGCCGGATGACATCGCCTCCCTGCGCGTCTTCACCACCCGGCCCGACACCCTGTTCGGAGCGACGTACATGGTGCTCGCCCCGGAGCATCCTCTGGTTGAGCAGATTCTTGCGAAACCATGCGACGAGACAAATTCCGATGAACTCGCGGCGTATGTCGATCAGGCCAAAAACCGCTCCGATGTTGATCGCATGATTGAGACAAAGGAAAAGACCGGCGTCTTCACCGGGTTGTACGCGATCAATCCCGCCATCGATCAAGATGATCCGCTTTGGGTAAACCAGCACCGAATCCCAATCTGGGTGGCTGATTACGTTTTGATGGGCTACGGGACGGGTGCCATCATGGCTGTCCCTTCGCACGATCAGCGTGACTTGGACTTTTCACGGGCGTTCGATATTACCACTCAGAATGTCGTGATGCCCTCCGATGACTGGCTGCGGAAGAATGTCACGGAAGCATTTAAGAGCAAACCAATTGAGAATTTGCGAGACTTGTATTCAACGACGAACGCCTATTTTGAGGACAATGCCTACTCCGGCACAGGCTTATCAATCAAATCGTCAAATGCAGACATCTCACTCGACGGAATGGACACTCCGCAAGCAAAACAACTAATCATAGAATGGCTTGAGAAGACCAGACGCGGAAAAGGAACAATCCAGTACAAGCTTCGCGACTGGCTGTTCTCTCGTCAGCGTTACTGGGGCGAGCCGTTCCCGGTGGTGTTCGACGAGGAAGGCAATCACTATCCCATCGCGGCGGAAAATCTCCCCGTGGTCCTTCCCGAAATGGAGGACTTCAAGCCGACGGAATCGGATGACCCGCAGCCGCTGCTGGGCAAGGCGACCCATTGGGTGAATACGACGGCGGGTGAGGCGGGCGTGGATGCGAAAGTGCTTCCACCCGACACGCCGGTGACACGCGAGACGAACACCATGCCCCAGTGGGCGGGCTCATGCTGGTACTACCTGCGTTTCTGCGACCCCCGGAACCCGGATCGCTTTGTTTCGAGAGACGCAGAGAAATACTGGATGGGCGATGAAGGTGTTGATCTTTACATCGGCGGGGCCGAGCACGCGGTTCTGCACCTGCTGTATGC